>NZ_JAQBOW010000132.1 GCF_028287845.1 Mucilaginibacter sp. | reverse complement strand
TACTTGTTTGTATAAGTAATGTACCTGATACCACGACAAAAATAACCTTTACTGATAACAACACCCAATTTAATACAAATGGGGTGCAATTTATATTAAACCCTTATGACGAAATAGCCCTTGCGCGTGCTATTGAGTTAACCGAGGGCACCGGTACAGTAACCGTTATAAATGTGGGCGAGGCTAATACAGAGCCCACTATACGCAAAGCGCTGGCTATTGGCGCTACCGACGCGGTACGTATTAACGCAAAACCGCACGATGCCTGGTATGTGGCTTATCAAATAGCGCAGTATATTAAAGCAAATCCTTTCGACCTGGTTTTAACCGGGCGCGAATCTATAGACTATAACGGATCAAAGGTTGCCGGGATGTTGGGCGAATTGTTGGACCTTCCGTCGGTTTCTATCATCAAAAAACTGGATGTGGATGGCAATAAAGCAATCGTTGAGCGCGAAATTGAAGGCGGCAAAGAAGTATTAACTATCCCCCTCCCTTTTATAGCCGGTACTGCCGAGAGTGTTGCCGAACCTAAAATACCTAATATGCGGGGCATCATGTCTGCCCGTACCAAACCGTTGACTGTTATTGAGCCTGTTGAAGTAAAAACAAATTCAGAGATAATTAGTTATGAAACACCGGCACCCCGCGGACAAGTAAAGCTTGTACCGGCAGATGATGCCGCTAAACTGGTAGAATTGCTGCATACAGAAGCAAGAGTTATATAATTTATTAATAAGATAAGTAAACTATGTCAGTTTTAATATATGCGGAAAATGCCGGCGGAAAATTCAAAAAATCAACTTTTGAAGCAGTAAGCTACGCCCGGGCAATTGCCGACCAGAATAACACCGGCCTTATTGCCATTTCTATTGGCGATGTTAGTGCCGACGAATTAAATGCATTAGCAAAATATGGGGCCGAAAAAATATTAAATGTATCTAACGCCAAACTAAAAAACTTTGTTAACCAGGCTTACGCTTCTGTTATTGCCGAAGCTGCGAAAAAACAGGGTGCAGATATTGTAGTACTATCAAATTCATTTTCGGGCCGTGGCTTAGCGCCAAGATTAGGTGTTAAGCTGGAAGCAGGGATAGTTGATGGCGCTGTATCATTGCCAGATCAGAGTGGTGGCAAATTTCATGTTAAAAAAACGGCATTTTCGGGTAAAGCGTTTGCAATGGTCGAATTAACATCGGCCAATAAAGTAATAGCGCTTACGCCAAATTCTTATAAAATAGTTGAAACCGCAAAACCCGCACAGGTTGAAGATTTTAGCGTGGAAACTAAAGAATCAGACTTTAAAGCAATGCTGAAAGAGATAGTACGCTCTACAGATAAGGTTTCTTTGCCTGATGCCGAAATAGTAGTATCAGGCGGGCGCGGCTTAAAAGGACCTGAAAACTGGGGCATGATAGAGGAATTAGCCGATCTGCTAGGCGCTGCCACTGCCTGCTCCAAACCGGTATCAGATGCCGGATGGCGGCCGCATAGCGAACATGTTGGGCAAACCGGCATAGCTGTCAGTCCAAATTTGTATATTGCAATAGGAATTTCGGGCGCTATACAGCATTTGGCGGGTATAAGTTCATCAAAGGTGATCGTAGTTATAAATAAAGATGCAGAGGCTCCCTTTTTTAAAGTAGCCGATTATGGCATAGTTGGTGATGCCTTTGAAGTGGTACCAAAATTGATAGCAGCAATTAAAGAACATAAAACCTTAGCATAAAATAGGATCTGTTGTGATGGGTAATAATATGAAAAAAATAAAGCTCGATATTGTGGGTTTGTCGTACAGTCAAACCCAATCAGGGGCGTATGCACTGGTTTTGGGGGAAGTTAGCGGAAGGCGCAGGCTCCCTATTATTATAGGAAGCTTTGAGGCGCAGGCTATTGCTATTGAAATAGAAAAAATGACCCCAAGCAGGCCGCTCACGCATGACTTGTTTAAAAGCTTTGCCGAGGCCTACCATATAATGGTTCAGGAAGTTATTATATATAATTTGGTTGATGGAATATTCTATTCAAAATTGATCTGTTCTGACGGGAAAAAGTCAATGGAAATTGATGCCCGTACATCTGATGCCATTGCTATAGCGGTAAGATTTGACTGCCCTATTTATACTTATGAATTTATTCTGTCAAGCGCGGGTATTGTAATTGAGGGTAATGATTTTGTTTACCTGGAAAATATCACAGAGACGCCCGAGGAGGTTAACCCTGTTACATCAGCTTCGGGCTTTTCTTCTTTAAGTACCGACGAATTAAAAACCAAATTACAAGAGGCCATCACAGAAGAATCATACGAAAAAGCCGCTAAAATACGCGATGAACTAAATCGCCGTAAAGCGTCGTAACCCTGTCAGACTTGCGAAGCTCATTAAAAACTTCGCAAGTCTTTAACGTCATTTCATCTTCAGAATTTCGTGAAATTTATACTAAGATAGTGACGTGGTGGTTTATTTTGGTCTAACTATCAAACTTCTCCAACAACTTCAGCAACGTTTCAAAATCCTTTGGATATGGAGCATGAATGGTGACAGCGGTGCCATCCATTATTTTAAAGGTAACCTCATAAGCGTGCAGCGCAAAACGCTTCATAATGGGCAGCTCTTCCTGATCCTTCCCTAAATGGTATTTGCGTTTGATAGAAGACAGAAAAACCGGCTTGCCTTTATACATTTCATCACCTGATATGGATGCACGCTGTGTAGCTAAATGTATACGTATTTGGTGCATACGGCCGGTTACAGGCCGGCATTCCACCAAGGTATAATGTTTAAAGTATTTTATGGATTGGAACCAGGTTTCGGCACGCTTACCTTCCTGCCTGCTTATAGTTACATTGCCTTTACCTACGTTAAGTATCGGCAGATCGACCAATAATTTTTCGAACACATGCGTGCCGTCAATTACAGCATGGTATACTTTATTAACCTGTCGCCTCTCAAACTGCATGGACACAGTACGATATGCTTCCGGGTTTTTAGCTATAATTAAAGCCCCTGAGGTTTCTTTATCTAACCGGTGGCATATCTGCGCATCTGCCGAATAATCTTTAGCTAAACGCAGTATATTGATCTCGCCGCCTTCACGTTCATCAAGCGAGCTTATAAAAGCTGGCTTGTTTATTACAATAAGGTCATCATCTTCAAAAAGTATCAGGTCGGCAAATTTGGGAATCTTCATGTATTAAATTGTAGGCGGCAAAAATACGGTTTTTAAATTTAAGGGTTAGCACCCCTATTCCGAATTGTCATTTAGGAGCGTTCGGAAGATTTTAGTTTTTTTTTAAAAAAGCCATCGGCTCGGATAAATCTTGTAACAACGGGTTTTAACCCGTTGGCAACTGATCCCACATGGGCAACGAGTGCAGTAGGCACGATACATATTTGATTTTAAATGGGCCGAACCTATGGTTCTTTACTTATGTGTTTTTTCATACCCAACGGATTAAAATCCGTTGTTACAATATAGGCCGAGGCTATGCCTCTGATTGCAATGTCCTTATTATTTAAACGATGCCTGTTGAGAATTATAAATCTTTCGAACACATCTGATTGTCATTCCAAACGAAGAGAGAAGTCTATATAAGGCAAGGTGGCCCAACTTGTGTATAGATTTTTTCGCTATCGCTCAAGAGATAGTTCTCCTCGTTCCTTCGAAATGACATTAAATTTTTTACGCTCACAAACAAACTTAAACTGGTTCGGTTATTATCTGAAACAATACAATAAACTAATTACTGAACATTATGAGTAATAACGCAACCAAACCTGAAGAAAAAGGATTTTTCGAAAAGGTAAAAGAAACAATTGAAGAGCTTTGGGATGGTACCAAAGACAAAGCCGAAGACATAAAAGATACAGCCGAAGATAAATTCAAAGATCTGACAAAAAAAACAGCACCTGCTAAAAGATCAGCAGCTAAAAAAGCAACTACTGCTAAAGCAGCGGTTAAAAAAAATGCCGCAAATACTACTGCCAAAGCAAAAACTGTTGCAAAAGATGCAAAAGCTAAAGTTGCTGATGTTAAAACAAAGGCCGATGCAAAAGCAAAGGATATCACCGCTAAAGCAAAAAAAGCAGCTGATGGTGTAAAAGCAAAAGCTGCTACAAAAGCTAAAGCTGTAACGGCTAATGCAAAAACCGAAGTTGCACATGCTAAAAAAGCAGTTGATGCAAAACCAACATCAACTCCAATTAAAGCCAAAAGAAAACCGGTATTCTAAATTTAAATTTCACAAAATAACAAAGGGCCCCAAATCGGGGCCCTTTGTTTTATGCTTCAAATTTGTAGCCTACACCTTTTACGGTGGCAACTATATCATCGCCCAGTTTTTCACGGAGCTTGCGTATATGTACATCAATAGTACGATTAGTAACTACTACAGAATCTTCCCAAATATTTTTCAGGATGATCTCGCGGGTATAAACCTTGCCGGGTTTTGATGCCAGCAGGTATAACAGTTCAAACTCTTTTTTAGCTAATACAACCTTTTCGCCTTTTTTGAAAACAAGATAAGCTTCGCGGTCTATAACCAGGTCGCCAATTTCCAGCTTGTTATCGGTCATATCTTCGGCAGGAGCATTTCTGCGTAATATGGCGTTGATGCGGCTAACTAATGCACGTGGTTTAATTGGCTTTGCAATATAATCATCAGCCCCAACGTTAAAGCCGGCAATTTCTGAATACTCTTCACTCCGTGCTGTTAAAAACACCATAAAGGTATTTTTAAACTCGGGCATAGTACGCATAATACGACATGCTTCGATGCCATCCATTTTAGGCATCATTATATCTAGAACAATCAGATCAGGTAATGATCTTTTAGCTTCGGTAACTGCTTCCTGACCATTACGTGCTAAAAACACCTGGTAGCCTTCTTTTTTTAAATTATACTCAATAAGCTCCAAAATATCCGGCTCATCATCAACTATAAGTATCTTCTGTTTTGTAGAGTTGTTCATGAACGATTCTTTTTTTGTTATAAAAGTATGTACTTAAAAAAAGCTTACAGTAAATTTAATATTAACAAATTGTTAAGTAGTGTTTTATCTTAACATTCTATTGAGGCTTTTTAAATGTTTTGTTTAAAAAATCTTCAAGCGCCGCACCTGTTAAGTTCTTTGCAACAATAATTCCCTCGGGGTTAATAATGAAGTTTGCAGGTATAGCTTGTATATGATACAAAGCTTCGGTGGGCCCGTCAAAACGTTTTAGGTCTGATGCATGGCTCCATGTTAATTTATCCGCAGTGATTGCTTGCTGCCATTCTTTTTTACCTACATCAAGCGATATGCCTAATATATTGAATCCTTTATCTTTAAATGCAGCATAAGCTTTAACCACATTAGGATTCTCTGCACGACAAGGGGCGCACCATGATGCCCAAAAATCAAGCATTACATATTTGCCTTTATAATCTGCTAATTTAACCGGCTTATCATCTATGCCAAGCGTTGTAAACTCGGGCGCTTTATGCCCTATTGATACCGGCTTAACTTCCATCATCTGGCGTATAAAACGCTGTACACCGGGGTTATCACTAAAAGTACCTTTGTCTTTTAACGTATCAGCATAAGCAACTAATTGCTGCTCATACTTCATCGGCTCTAATGATGACATGGCATAAAAACTCGCCAACGATGTTTTATTTGAATCAACAAAGCTTAAAATAGCATGGCTATAGTCTGACAAGTTTTTAAGGAAGCGCGGCATGTAAACTGCCATTAATGAATCTGATTGTTTACCCAACTGCCCTGCTTTAGCCTGATATTCTTCAACTACCTTGCTGTTTTTATCGCCATAAAAATTACTTAGCTTGTTGAATTGCTGTATTTTTTCGGAATTTTCAGACCCGCTGATCACATACGTATGTGCCTTATCATTCAAATCGGTTGTAAAATCTATAACATCTCCGTTTTTTGCTATCAGATCAAAAATATTACTGCTTACTCTTAATTTATATAAGTTGGTATAAGGGGCAGGATGTTTAAATTCAAACTTGCCGCTTTCGCTTAAATTGGTCGAATCAATAACGCTTACCTGTACGCTATCAGCTTCAAGCAGGTACACCTTTTTAATGTTTCCGGGATTTTTAACTGTGCCTGATATTTTGAATGCCGAATCATCTTTGCATGAAGCAATTAAAAGAACTAAGCCAATAAGGCTATAAACTACTGAACGTGTTTTCATTATTTATGATTTGCTTTTTAATGGTAATGAAGCTCGTTTTGAGCGGCTGCTCATTATGGTTTCATTTTGATTCCAACTGTTTAATTAATAACCGGTTTGTTGCCTGCGGATCTATTTTTCCTTTAGAGCTCTTCATGATCTCGCCCATAAACAAACCCAAAACGCCTTTTTTACCTTTTTGGTACTCTATCACCTTATCCGGAAACTTAGCCAACGCGTCTTGTATATATTGGTTCACGTCGTTACTATCTGTGGTAATTAACAAGTTAAGTTCGCCTGCAAGCACATCCGCGCTTTTGCCCGGAGATTTTAACATAGCAGGAAATAACTTATGTGAAGCTACAGAATTATTGACAGAACCGGCATCAACCAGCTTAATTAATCCGGCAAGGGTTGCGGGTTCAACAGGCAGGTTGGTTATTGGTAAACCGGTTTCGTTTAAATATGATTTAACTGCACCCATCATTAAGTGGGCCGCGGCTTTATAGTTTGCTGTATGTTTAATCAGTTCTTCAAAATATAGGGCCACTTCCTTATCGGCAGTAATTACCGAAGCATCATAATCTGATAAACCCAGGTCTGTATATTTTTTATAAAGCTGATTAGGCAAAGCTGGTAATGATTTTTGTATACTATCTACATAAGCCATATCTAATACTAAAGGTACCAGGTCGGGCTCAGGGAAATAGCGGTAATCGTTTGCCATTTCTTTTGAACGAAGAACAGATGTTTCGCCGGTATCAGCGTTAAAGTTTAATGTATTTTGGTCGATGTGTCCGCCGTTTTCAATAACTTTTATCTGGCGGGCAAATTCATGCTCGATAGCCCGTTGAACGTTACGTATAGAGTTTAAATTCTTCACCTCGCAGCGATTGCCATATTCTGTCGCTCCTTTAAGCCTTACGGATATATTGGCATCGCAACGCATGCTCCCCTCTTCCATATTACCATCGCAAATATCAAGGTAACGAAGCAGTTTACGTATTTCAGTTAAAAACTGACCTGCTTCTTCGCTGCTGCGCATATCAGGTTCTGATACGATCTCGATCAACGGCACTCCTGCCCTGTTCAAGTCGATCAAAGAATCTTCATGATGATTATCATGCATGCTTTTGCCTGCATCTTCTTCCATATGGATATGGTGCAGCGCCAGATTTTTTGTGCTGCCATTAGCCAATCTTACCATAACAGCCCCCCCTAAACAAATAGGCATCTGATCCTGGGTTATCTGGTAACCTTTGGGCAAATCAGCATAGAAATAGTTTTTGCGGGCAAAGCTATTTTTAAGGTTGATACTGCAATTACAGGCCAGGCCCATTTTAACGGCATATTCTACCATACGTTTGTTTATGCGTGGCAAAGTGCCCGGATGCCCTAACGATATAGCGCTAACATGATGGTTGGGTTCGGCACCAAAAGCTGCAGAATCTGATGAGAAAGATTTACTTAAAGTAGATAATTGAGCGTGAACCTCTAATCCAACAACTAACTCATATTTTTCACTGATTTCTTCCGATAGAAGTGTCATATACTAAAAGATCAACAATATTTGCGTTAACCAACGCCAAATATATAAACTATTTAGATTTGACAACTTTTTAAAAGTTGTCAAATCTTTATTACGCACAAAGCTTTTCGCTTTATTAATATCGCATCTAATTAAAATTACGCAGCAAATGGTGACGCTATATTTTGTCAGTAATTTTGTTTCATCTTGTCAAATACTTTGTTACACCACTTTTAAAAGTGGTGATTTGTAATTATTTGATTATCAATTAACAAACCTAAGATTACGCTTAAAAAAACTGACGAATAAGTTGTTACATTTTGTTACATCACTTTTTCATAAATTACTGTATTTCAATTTGTTAAGCCAAAATCTTGTTTCACTTGTTACATTTTGTTTCACTCTTGCGTGTAACAAACAAACACGTTATTAGCCCCCTCTAAATCTCCCCCGGTTGGGGAGACTTTTATTTTCCGCATTTTAAAGTCCTCCCTACCGGGGAGGATTTAGGAGGGGCTAATAAACGTTTTGGCCTTAACCAATACCGCATCCAATCCATTTACATCTTTGCCGCCAGCCGTAGCAAAAAATGGCTGACCGCCGCCGCCGCCCTGAATCTCCTTAGCCAGCTCGCGTATAATGTTGCCGGCGTTAAGGCCTTTTTCTTTTACTACGTTCTCGGCTATCATTACAGTGATGTTTGGTTTACCGTCAATAATGGCAGTGAGCACCAGGTAAAGATTGGGTACAATATCCTTTAACTGATAAGCCAGGTTTTTTACCGCATCAGCATTTGGCAACTCCACTTTTTGAGCGATGAAGTTTACGCCGTTAATAAATTCAGTCGTTTTGGCCAACTCATCTTTTAAGCCGTGTGTTTTCTCGAGTATGACCTTTTCTATTATTTTCTTTAAAAGCGTGTTCTCTTCTATCAGGCTTTCAATGCTTTTGGCAATGTCTTTAGGGTTCTTCAATAATTCTTTTACCTGACTAACCAGCTTGGTTTGCTCATTAATAAAATTCTCTGCACCTACACCGGTTATAGCTTCGATACGGCGCACACCTGCAGCAACGGCACTTTCTGATATGATTTTAAAGTAACCAATAGCGCCCGTAGCTTTTACATGCGTACCGCCGCAAAGCTCTTTGCTGAATTTCTCATCAAAGGTTATAACGCGCACAAAATCGCCATACTTCTCGCCGAACAACGCGGTAACGCCGCCGTTTATAGCTACATCATAAGGCACATCGCGTTCTTCTTGCAGAGCGATATTTTCGCGAACCTTTTCATTTACAATTGCTTCAATCAAAGACAATTCCTCATCGGTAACCTTTGCAAAATGCGAGAAATCGAACCGCAGGTAGTCACTGTTAACCAATGACCCTTTTTGATTAACGTGCGATCCTAAAACCTGTTTCATAGCGGCATGCAGCAAGTGCGTAGCACTATGGTTGTTCATTATATTATTACGGCGCTCATCGTCGACAATAGCTGTTAAAGCATCATCAATATCCTCGGGCAGTTTATCTACATAATGCACAATAAGGCCGTTCTCTTTTTTAGTATCGGTAACATTAACCACCTCGCCATCCGGGAAAACCAGCTCGCCGGTATCTCCCACCTGGCCGCCGCTTTCTGCGTAGAACGGCGTTTTATCCAGTACCAGCTGGTACTGCTCTTTGCCCTTTGCGGTTACTTTACGGTATTTGGTTACGTGGGCTATGGTTTCGGTTTCATCGTAACCAGTGAATATGGTATCCTCATCTCTTAGCGTAACCCAATCGCCGGTATCAACTATGGATGCAGCACGGGAGCGGTTTTTTTGGGCTTGAAGAGCGATTTCGAAACCAACGGTATCTACGGCAAATCCTTTTTCTCGGGCCATTAATTCCGTTAAGTCTAACGGAAATCCATAGGTGTCAGATAACTCGAATGCAAACCTTCCATCTATTACTGACCCTACTTTGTCCCCGTCTACATTTAAAAGCGCAAAAGGTTCCTGTGTTTTACTGCCCAAATATCTTTCAAAGCGAAAAAGGCCACTTGACAATGTTCTCAAGAAAGAAACCTCCTCCTCCAAAATCACCTTCTGCACAAAATCCTTCTGATTATACAATTCATTAAAAACACCTTTAAACTGTTCGGCCAATAAAGGCACTAACGTATTTAAAAACGGGTCTTTAAATTCCAAATATTGGTATTGATACCTAACTGCCCTACGTAATATCCTGCGGATAACGTAGCCTGCTTTATTGTTTGATGGCAATTGTCCATCTGCAATTGTAAAGCTTACCGCACGGATATGATCGGCTAATACACGCATGGCAACGGCTGTGTTCCAATCGGCATCACCGGGTGTGGCAGCGGCATTATATTTTTTTCCTGATTTTTGAGCGATGAACTCAATGGTAGGTGAAAACACATCCGTATCATAGTTGGATGATTTCCCTTGTATTACCCTTACCAAACGCTCAAAGCCCATGCCTGTATCCACATGTTGGGCAGGTAGCACCTGCAATGAACCATCTTTAAGGCGGTTAAACTGCATGAACACGTTGTTCCAAATCTCAATAACCTGAGGATCATCAGCATTAACTAAGTCAGAACCTTTTACCTTTAACCTTTCACCTTCCGTCCTGTTATCATAATGTATCTCAGAACACGGGCCGCATGGGCCGGTTTCGCCCATTTCCCAAAAGTTGTCTTTTTTGTTTCCTAACAGGATGTGAGCCTCTGGCACATATTGTTTCCAGAAGTCATAAGCTTCCTGGTCCTTAGGTAAACCGTCTTTATCGTCACCTTCAAAAACGGTAACGTATAAGCGGTCTTTATCTATCTTTAATACATCCGTCAGCAGTTCCCAGCTCCACTCGATGGCCTCCTTCTTAAAATAATCGCCAAAACTCCAATTGCCCAGCATCTCGAACATGGTATGGTGATAGGTATCAATACCCACCTCTTCCAGATCGTTATGCTTGCCTGATACCCGCAAACAACGCTGTGTATCAGCCACTCGCAGTGATTTTGCGGGCGCTTCACCTAAAAATATATCCTTAAACTGGTTCATACCTGCGTTGGTGAACATCAGCGTTGGGTCGTTTTTAACAACAATAGGTGCAGAGGGTACTATGGTATGCCCTTTAGAAGCAAAAAAATCAAGAAAAGCCTGTCGTATTTCGTTAGCGGTCATAAAGCAAAGGTAATTATTAGTCGGAAAGTCCGAAAGTTTGAAAGGCGGAAAGTTTGTCTGAACCGCTGATTAAATTGATTTTGGCATTTCGCTGGATAACAACTAAATTTATATCAATACGAATCAAAATAATATTACATCCGAAATTGAAAATCTAAATTCGAAATTAACCCCTACATTTGTACATGCCTCAGAAGGAACACGAGATTAATAAAATGTATTATACCATGGGCGAGGTAACGGCTATGTTTGATGTGAACGCATCATTAATACGTTATTATGAAAAAGAGTTTGATGTTCTACAACCCAAAAAGAACAAGAAAGGTAACCGACTGTTTACTCCAGAGGATGTCGAGAACCTAAAGATCATCTTTAACCTGATAAGAGACAAGGGCTACACCCTGCCTGGTGCCAAAGAATATTTAAAAAGCAACATGGCTAGTACTAAAGACAGCCAAAAGGTTATCAATTCGCTTGAAAATTTAAAGAAATTTTTATTAGAAGTTAGGGATCAACTATAACACGATTTTAGGATTTAAGGATTATTTTGATTAAATTAGTAGATCATAATCGTAATACAATCTAAACTTATAAATCCTAAAATCGTGTTCAGTCGGTGATAGCGAATCATAAAGGCGAAATACCATTTGTAATTCTTATCATTCCTTTTTTGTTAGGGATTACTGCGGGGCTGACCTTTATATTTTCATTACATTACTTCAATTGGCTAACTATAATCCTGCTGTTTTTTAGCTTAATCTTTATAATCCTCAATATTAATTATGCCCGCTTTGGGTTGTATAAAGTAAGATGGGTCGGCGGGTTATTAATGACCTTCATTTTATTTTTAACCGGATGGGTTAGCATTATCCGCTATAATGAATTAAACAACGAACAACACTTCTATAAAACACCTGCTCAATACCTTATCGTAAAGATCAACAACGAACCTACTATAAAAAACGGATTAGTACGGTTTACTTCAATTGTTGAACAACAAGTTAATAATGGCAAAAGTGTCAATACAACCGGCACACTGCTTATCGCCATAAAAGACACTTCGGCAAACAAGCTTTATTATGGTGATGAATTACTGATACCGTCGCGATATAATGTAGTTGAGCCACCCTATAATCCGGCAGAGTTTAATTACAAGCGATACTTAGCTAACCAAAATATTTACCATCAGGCTTTTCTTTATCCTAAACAATTTATTGTCCTGAACAGGAATGCAGGCAATTCAATTGTAGCTTATTCTTTACGATTGCGGCAACGACTTGTGGAGAAATTAAAGCAAAACATGCACGATACTTCGGCCATAGCTGTTGCATCAACCCTAATATTAGGTTACAAAGCCGATTTGAGCAATGATATATTGCAAGCTTATTCAAAAACCGGCACTATACATATACTCTCGGTTTCGGGTGGGCATGTGGCTATTATTTATTTATTGCTTAATCTGGCGTTCGGTTTTTTAGGGCGATACAGATATGGGAAGGTTTTTAAAGCTTTAATCATTATTTCACTTATCTGGTATTATTCATTACTTACCGGTTTTTCGCCAGCTGTATGCAGGGCCGCGGTAATGATATCCTTAATTATTATTGGCAAAACTTATAGCCGGTATATTAATACATTAAACATACTGGCCATATCCGCATTCTTCCTGTTATTGTACAATCCATTCTTTATTACTGATGTCGGTTTCCAACTCTCCTACCTGGCAGTTGTTGGGTTGATCGTTTTCCAGCCGGTGGTTTATAAATGGGTTATATTTAAAAATAAATGGGCCGATAAATTATGGGCGCTCTGCTCCGTATCCATAGCCGCGCAGGTGATAACCTTTCCGTTAAGTGCGTTTTATTTCCACCAGTTCCCTGTTTATTTTTTGGTTAGCAACTTATTTATAACGGTACCCATATTGATCATTATGTACACCGGTTTGTTTTATTTATTGATACCTCAATTGCCTTTTGTATCTGCAGCATTGGGTTATGTGCTGGAAAAATCAATTTTGATAATGAATAAGGTATTGACACTGATAGAGTACTCGCCATTTGCAAGCATTGGTAAACTATGGTTAACCACGGCCGAATATATACTGGCCTATATAATTATTATCTGCCTGTTTTATTTTTTGTTTGACAGAAAGACATGGCTGTTAAAAGTAAGCTTATTGCTTGTGCTTTTATTAGGAGTGAGCATTAGCGCGAAGCGCATTAATACTTTGCGGTCAGACAGTATCACATTTTTAAATCTAAAGAAACACCAGGGACTGGTATTTAAAACAGGCGATAAAGCTGTGATATTATCAGATATTAAAGCCGATGATAAGAACTATCAATACTCCATACAGCCTTACCTTGATAGCTGTAAAATAGCTGATACCGCTTTATATAATTTAAAGCAAAATATTAATGCCGCTTTTTTAATGAAAAACAAGAACCTTATTCAATTCAAAAATAAAAAAGTATTGCTATTTAATAAGGATATAGAAAGCAAGCAACTGGTTCATAAATTAAAAGTAGACTATCTATATATAACCGGCAATCCACATACAACTGTAAATGAGCTTAATAAAAACTATGATTACGCCATGCTGGTTATAGATGGCAGCAATACCAATAAACTGGTTAATGATTTAGAAACGCAAGCCCAATTAATGCAGATAAAATATCAAACAATAAAGCGTAACAATTCGTTAATGATATCATCTAACTAAAAATACATTAAAAAAACAGCGAAAATTTGCTTGATAAACGATAAACAAGTAAATATGTACTTATAAACAAATCAATATGAATATTAAATTTTTTAAAGTTGCATTAGGCCTGGCATTTGCAGCTATTGCATTTAACGCCAGCGCACAAAAAACTTATACACAAGGTATTGCTATTTATGGTTTAACAACAGCTGCAGGTGATGTAGACTCTAAAATATATTTTACTGCCGATTCAAGTGCAGCCGTTACAGTACAAGGCCCTGCAACTATAAAATTGCTTAGCAACAGTAAGGGTACTTATTTTGCTGTAGTAATTGATGTTCCGGTAGCGTCAATAAAAAAGGCAGCTATTTTAACTCCTGATGAAATAGATCAGTTTGCAGCTGCTGCACCAAAGTTCACCTTTACTGCAGGCACCGAAACAAAACAGATAAACGGTTTTAACTGTAAAAAAGTTACCGTAAAAGATTCTAAAAGCGGCAGTACTTCTACTGCATGGGTAACTAAAGATATAACTGCCCCGGTAAATAGTTTAACAAAAGCTTTTGCAGATGCAGGCGGGTTCCCTGTACAATTTACCACTACACAACAAGGGCAGTCTGTTGATGTTACCTTAAAATCAATAAGTGATACCAAACCACCTGTAGGGACATTTGGTATTGCAGGTTTTGAAAAAATATCACTTGATGATCTTAAAGCAATGGGCGGACGATAGGTCAATTATATAACATTTTTTAAAAGGCTTCTTAACCATACCGTGAAATATTTTACTTTTGCCACCCGATGTTAAGAAGCCTTTTTAGTTTTATAAGATTTTTTATTTTTTGGATGTTGTTCTTTGCAATAACAAGGGCCACATTTGAAATATATTTCAGGTATAAGCTTCATGGTGTTACCGTGGGCGATATAGTAAAAACCTTTTTATATGGCATCCGGATGGATGCATCTGCAACTGCTTATATTGCACTGATCCCCTTATTGGTATTTATAATTAACTGGTTCACAAGCAAAAAACTTTTTAAAACTATCTGGTTAAAAACGTACACCTGGTTCTGTTTATTTTGGATAAGCCTGATCTGTATTGTTGATTTGGGTTTGTTTACAGAATGGGGATCAAAAGTTAGTTTCAGGGCTTTTGATACTTTGTATAACTCTCCAGCAGAGTCTATGTCATCAACTGCCTCCTCGCCTGTTGCACTACATCTGACCATTGGAATATTCCTATTTATCATCGGTATTATATTATCAAATTTAATTATTGATTATTCTTTTAAAAAGCCTGCCGAGACTAAACAAAACAAAATAATCTATTCGGTTTTGTTAGTTGGAATTAACCTTATAATACTTCGGGGCACTTTATCTCCTGACCCGATAGATCAAAGCGCGGGCTATTTTTCTGATAATCAAATTTTAGATATAGCAGCACAAAATACCGAATGGAACCTGGCCAATAACGTGTTTGAAAATCTGCGTCGTCCGTATAACCCCTACATTTTTCTGCCTGCAGCTCAGGCAAAAAATATAGTAGATGAAACTTTCAAAGTTAAAAAGGATACTACCATACATGTATTAAATACCGATAAACCTAATGTGGTTATCATCCAATTGGAAAGTTTTACGGCTGATGTTATACAATCATTAGGCGGCGAAAAGGGCGATGCGCCTAATTTTGAAAAGTTTATTAAAAATGGCATCCTGTTCAATAACATCTATTCTGCCGGCGACCGTACCGATAAAGGTATAATTGCTATTTTAAGCGCGTTCCCGTCGCAAGCTATACGTACTATTGTCATTGATACAAATAAGCAAAAAAAACTACCATCGTTATTAACAGAATTTAAAGATAGCGGCTATACTACCTCTTATTTTTATGGCGGAACAAGTGAGTACATGGATTTTGATAATTATATGGCCGATCATAAAACAGACCATATAACAGATGAGCGCATAATACCAAAAAACGAGGTGGGCTCCACCTGGGGGGCGCATGATAATATTCTTTTTGCCAAACATGTGGAGTATCTTAGCAAGCAAACCAAGCCCTTCTTTTCGCTTATACAAACGTTAACTAACCATGAGCCATTTGTATTGCCTGTGCCACCGCATTTTAAAGGCAAAGACATAGCAGATCAGTTTAGAAGCACAACATGGTTTACTGATTCGTGCCTGAACGCTTATTTTGAAGATGCAAAAAAACACGCATGGTATAAAAATACGCTGTTCATTTTAGTGGCCGATCATGGGCACCGTTTGCCGCGAAAAACTTCCGCTGCTTATGACCCGGTTAAATATCATATTCCATTGCTGTTTTTTGGCGATGCTATAAAACCCGAATATCGCGGCACTACCATTACCAAATTGGGTAACCAGACGGATATTGCGGCAACCTTATTGGCCCAGCTTAATATGACGCAACAAAAATTTAAATGGTCTAAAAATTTATTAAATCCGTATGCGCCGGCATTCGCTTTTTTTGATTGGGACAATGGCTTTGGTTTTATGCTCCCGGAGCAAGCGGTATCTTTCGATAGCTCTGGTCAAAGGATGATATACACTAAAAATAAAAATGCCCCTAAAGCAGCAACCGATAATGCCCTGCTACACGGCAAGGCATTTATGCAACAGATATTTACAGAGTATTTGGCTTATTAGCCATCAAAGTGTCCCTGGGACAGGTGAATACACCTGGGACACCTGGGACATTTACAAAGTTTTAAAAAACATTGTAAGTCTAAATCTATTCTAATTAACTTCCTTACTCAACGCAACAACCCAATCATTAAATAGGCGTGTTTCCATTTTCACGGCTTTATCAGCATGTAGTTGCCATTGCGGAGAGAATTTTTGAAGCTGATTTACCATTTCTTCCAGATGTCCCTCCTCTTCTAAAATAATCGACTTTACATTTATTTTACTACCGGCATTATCAAGCGCATCTTGGTATATAGGGTAAAGCTCATCGGCGCGTACTTCAATAGCGTATGTAACCAGCAGATAGGCAGCAAAACGCAGTTCCTTACCTGCCAGGTGCAGGTCTTTTTTAAGGTAGCGGCATACTTCTACATCCAACATATTTAAATAGTACTTGCTATATGCTGATGCTACTAAATATTCATCAGCATAAGTGTGGCAATCTGTTCCTGTTTTCTCAATTTGTTTTTTTAGGTAGAATGCATGACGGTGCTCTTCGGCAGCATGTTTTAATATAATATAGGTAACGGTAACCGGGTCCTCGCTGGCAGATATTTTACGCGCACCGGTATTTTCCATCAAAGACAGGGTATTTAACCAACGTGCATGCAATTCATTATCAGCTATTATAGCAGGTAGTATGTTATTCAGATTCATAGTTAAATTATTATTCAAAAAATTCACACCCTCTACAGGGATATTATATTAACGTTTCCCTCCGGGTCAGGCTTTCCGCTCATACTGCACAAGGCCTTAGCCACGGGCCGGTATCCGCTGCAATCCTTAACGCGTCAACTCACCCGGTCATTGCTTCGCTTGACCACCCTCTTTTCGGCAAGCCGGAAAGAGGGCTATTTAAAAAACTTCCAACCCTCTTTCCGCCAAAAGAAGGTCGCGCACGAAGTGCCGCGGGGTGAGTAATCGTCGCTATATCTCTTCAAGCGCCTGCTCAATTTTGCTGTAAATGTAGCTCAAGTCTTCGGTGGTAATGCAATACGGAGGTAAAATGTAAATAATATTACCAAGCGGGCGCAAAATAATGCCTGCATCCAGGAAATATTGATACAGCTTATCGCGTAATGAACTAAAATAGGATGTATTACCCCCCGTTTCCCATTCCATTGCTATAATGGTACCGGTTTGCCTTACCTCTTTTATTTTTGGATGATCTTTAATTTTCAAAGCAAACTGAGTATGAAGACCCATTATTCTTTGTACATTCTTATTAGTATCTTCAGCTAAAAAAAGATCTAAACTTGCCAGCGCTGCAGAACATGCTACCGGGTTGGCGGTAAATGAGTGCCCATGAAATAAGGTCTTTAAGCGGTCATCAGATAAAAAAGCATCGAATATTCGCTGTGTACAGGTAGTTAACCCTAACGCCATAGTACCGCCTGTTAAGCCTTTAGAGAAGCACATAATATCTGGTTGCTCCATAACATGGTCGCAGGCAAAAGCTTTACCGGTACGGCCGAAACCGGTAAATACTTCATCAGCAATTAATAGCACGTCTTCTTTACGGCAATGTGCCATCAGTTCATTTAAATATTGTGCTTCATACATCAGCATCCCGCCAGATCCCTGTATCAATGGCTCGAATATAAAACAAGCTAATTCAGATTTGAGATTTGAGATTTGAGACTTGAGACTTTGTATGTTGTTAATATTGGGCAGATCAATAAATTCAACTTCGAACAATAACGAATCAAAAGCAGCCGTAAAAGCGCTGCGGCCACTCACCGCCATGGCACCAAAGGTATCACCATGATAAGCGTTTTTAAACGCCAGCATTTTTGTACGTCTGTTACCTCTATTGTTCCAGTATTGAAGGCACATTTTTATAGCAACCTCCACAGCGGTCGAGCCATTATCAGAGTAAAATGCTTTTTGTTGGTTAGCGGGTAATAACTTCAGCAGCCGCTCAGCCAATTCAACAGCTGTAGGGTGCGTAAAGCCTGCAAATATTACATGTTCTAACTTAGTTAACTGCTCTGCAACTTTTTGGGCAATGTAAGGATGCGAATGCCCGTGAATATTAACCCACCAGGACGATACCGCGTCTATATATTTTTTACCATTCTCATCATATAAACAGGCGCCTTCTCCCCTTATTATAGGTATAGGTGGCAACGCGGTTTTCATTTGGGTGTAGGGGTGCCATATTACTTTCAGGTCGCGCTCAACTAAAGTCATATACTATCAATTAAAAGTTGTGCAACATATTGATCTGTTGGGAAAGTGAAGTCTTCTGCTTTCAAATCAACTAATTTAATCCAACGAAAAGCTTGTAATACCGGGCCCTCGCCTTCAAAATCAAACGGAATTATTTTTATCGATAAATTTAAAGGCGAAGTGTTTTTAACCAGATAATACACACTTATTATTTGCGAATCGTTAAATGCTGACTTTACAAAAAAATCAGTTGTATAAAAATGACTAAGAACTTCAACATCTGCATCACATTCCTCAACAAATTCACGCTTTAGTCCGTCCGTCAATCCCTCACCATACTCTAAGCCGCCACCCGGGAACTTGGTAAATTGTATGCCATACTCCTGTTCGTCGCTTATCAGTATTTCCCTGTCATCATTAATTAACAGGCCATAAACACGTACATTGAACTGATACATTATTCGAAATGTTTTTTATTACGGATAACCTTGTCCAGGGTCCATATTATATCCTCGGTTTTAGGTTCAAACCTTACAGGGCAATTTGGCATGCTACAATAATGGCAGCAATTGGGCAGGCATGGATCGGCATGTATAAAAAGCTCTGTTTCGGTAACCTCCTTGTTTATCATTTTATCAACCAATGATACTTCTTCATGCACCCGGTTAAGGTCAAAATAATAAGGCAGCGTTAAATGGCAATCAATATGCAGTTCATTACCATATTTTTGAGCACGAAAATTATGAACATCTATCCATTCTTCACGCCGCTTATCATTTAAAATTTGCACCACTTGGGTAACAACATCAAAATCGGCCTCATCCATTAACCCCCCAACAGATTTGCGAACCAGTTTATAACCAGTAAATATAATATATAAGCCTACCAGTATAGATAATACACTATCAAGCATTAATATTTTAGTAAAATGTATTAATAATAAACCAACTACTAAACCACTGCTGGTAACCATGTCGGTTATCAGGTGCCTGCCATCAGCTTCAATGGTTATGGATGGCAGCGTTTTGCCTTTATTGATCATATAATAACCCAATGCGCCATTGATAACTCCGGTTATACCAATAATTACAGCACCAACTAACAGATCATGTATAGTGTTTGGATAAAATATACCATAAACAGATTTAATGATAATAACCGTGCCCGCAACAAATATTAATATACCTTCTACAAAAACCGAAAAATATTCAATCTTTCCATGCCCATAAGGATGATTCTCGTCTCTGGGTTGTGATGAAAGGTATATACTAAAAAAAGCAAATGAGCTGGCAATTACATTAACAATACTTTCGGCAGCATCTGTTAAAACAAAATTAGAGTTAGTTAAGATGTAGGCAACAAACTTCGTCAGCATTAATATAATGCCTGTAATAAGAGAAATAAGTATAATCTTTTTTTGTTCTTTCAAAGTAGCTTTATTATGCGCCAAATTTATACTAATTAAAACATAAAGGAGAAAGCAAAAAAACATAAAGTAATATTATACTTTTCTATAAAAGACTTCAATTTTAGACTGCCCACTTGGTATAGAATTTCTATATTTGCCACATTAACAATAAAAAACAACTATGAGTGCATTAAGTAACAGGATCAACAACCTGTCAGAATCAGCTACTATGAAAATGGCCAAATTGGGCCGCGAACTTGCCGCTAAAGGTGTTGATGTGATCAACCTTAGCTTTGGCGAACCGGATTTTAATACGCCTAAGTATGTAAAAGAAGCCGCTAAGAAAGCAATGGATGATAATTATACTTATTACACCCCTGTTTCAGGTTACCCGGAACTAAGAAAGACTGTTGCCGCTAAATTGAAAAAAGAGAATGGATTGGATTATGATTTTAGCCAGATAGTTATTTCAACAGGTGCCAAGCAATCAATAGCTAATGTTTTATTGTGTTTGGTAAACCCGGGCGAAGAAGTTATCATACCTACCCCCTATTGGGTTTCATATTCAGAACTTGTAAAATTGGCCGAGGGCAAAAGTGTTTTTATTGAAACAACTGTAGATACTGATTTTAAAATCACTCCCGAACAGTTAGAAGCTGCTATTACGCCAAAAACAAAATTATTTATGTTTTCGTCTCCCTGCAACCCAACAGGAAGCGTTTATAACAAGAGCGAATTAGAAGCATTGGTTAAAGTGTTTGAAAAACATCCAAACGTTTACATAATGTCCGACGAAATATATGAGTATATAAATTTTGTTGGAAAGAACGAATCAATAGCACAGTTTGACAGTGTAAAAGATCGGGTAATTATAATAAACGGATGGTCAAAAGGCTTTGCAATGACCGGTTGGCGCTTAGGCTACTCGGCCTCGAATAAAGAAATAGCAATAGCCTGCGATAAATTACAGGGGCAAATAACATCAGGCGCGTCGTCTATCTCGCAACGTGCGGGTATTGCTGCTTACGAAACCGAGTCAGAAAGCGTGGCTGAAATGCTCAAAGCATTTAAAAAACGCCGCGATATTGTATATAAATTAATGACAGAGCTTGACGGCGTAAAAGTAAATCTTCCAGATGGCGCTTTCTATTTCTTTCCGGATGTGACTTACTATTTTGGCAAAAGCTATAATGGCAAAACTATTAATGATGCGGATGAATTAAGTATTTATTTGCTGGAAGAGGCGCACGTATCAACCGTAGGCGGCGATTCATTTGGCGATAAAAAATCTATCCGTATGTCATACGCTGCTTCCGAAGAGACGTTAATTGAAGCTATGGCGCGTATTAAAGAAGCTTTGAGCAAATTGAAATAACAGGTAAATACATTACCAACAGAAAGGCCCATTTGTTTATACAAATGGGCCTTTCTGTTGGTAAAATGCTTTGTAATTTATTATAATCCAAATCCATAAGCTAAGCGTAAACCAACTAAACCATAGTTATTGCTTTGTCCTGAAAAGTTTTCATAACGCACCCCTACATCCCAATGTTTACTGGCATATCCAAGAGCCGGCGATACGATCAGTTTGGTATCCTTAGCAACAAAATCCTGATTTACGCCTTGGGGTAAAAATGTTTTGGTTTCAATACCCGCACCCACTTCGGCACCAAAATAAAGGTTTGGAGTAAAAAATGCTTTAATACCGCCTTTAATTGGAACCATACCTAAAGATTGATAGTTTACAGTACTATTAGGTTGTTGTTTTCCAAAAAAATTATAGTAACCAGAGGTAAGTGTAAGGGCCAGGTTATTTGACAAACCATATTGTAATCTTGCTGTACCACCTAATTCGGTATTTGAATAATTATGGGCATTACCAGTTACCAACCCCCCTTCTACACCAACGCCAAAGCGAAGCTTATTTGGAGTAATTATTTGTGCTTTTACATTGCTTCCGATTAATAGCGCTACGCCAGTTAAGGCTGCGGCCGCTAATTTTGTTAACTTTTTCATTGTTGTGTTCTTTTAGTAAATAAGTAAATAGATGTAATTATTAATTATCAGCACCTAAACAAATACTTTGCCAGTGTGCCAAAACTTTAATTATTTAACATGTTATTCGCCTATAGTTACATTATCCGTTATTAACAATTGTTAATACCTTAACAACTGATAATCAGCTAAGAAATAACTAACAATTTAAAAAGTTTATAATAAATTAATTTCTGTTTGATTTTTTATTCAACCAATTAATATTGGCTCTTTTAGCATGCATTATGTATGTTATAAACTGCCTTTTTTAATAAAATAACTGTACCACTATTAATCCTGAGTCATAAACAACTATAATTTTGACAAATAAACAAGAAAGCCTTTAGTTTTTGCTAAAGGCTTTCTTGTTTATGTCTGAGGGTCATGTTCGGGATCAGGCTTGTAATTTGCTTCCAGTTCTGCCAGTTTATTTTTACCATAAGCAAAACGGGTTATCAGGAAAAATAATACAGGCACTATAAAAATAGCCAATGACGTTGCTGCAAGCATACCTCCAAATACGGTCCATCCTATTGTTTTACGTGCTACCGCGCCTGCGCCCGATGCAAAAACAAGCGGCAGCACCCCCAATATAAACGCCATTGACGTCATAATGATCGGCCGTAAGCGCAGCCGTACAGCCTCCAGCGTAGCTTTTTCCAATTCCATACCTCTGTCTACACGTTCTTTGGCAAACTCAACTATCAGAATAGCATTTTTAGCAGCGAGGCCAATGAGCGTTATTAAACCTATTTGCGCATATACGTTATTATCCAAACTCTTATTAAAGGTTAAGAATAGTATCGCCCCAAATGCCCCAAGCGGCACTGCTAACAATACCGAGAATGGCACAGACCAGCTTTCATATAAGGCAGCCAGGAACAGGAATACAAATCCTATAGATAAAGCAAAAATGTAAACGGTTTTTGATCCGGATAATTTCTCTTCACGGCTTAAGCCTGAAAACTCATAACCATAACCTTGCGGCAGGGTTTTAGCCGCAACTTCTTCCAACGCGTTTAAAGCGTCGCCGCTACTATAGCCGGCTTTAGGATTACCATCAATTTCTGCTGCCCTAAATAAGTTATAATGCGATATTAACGGTGCATTTTCAATCATCTTATAAGATGTTAAAGTGCTTAATGGCACCATTGTACCTGCTTGGTTACGAACAAAATACTGCCCTATATTTTGGATATTGGTACGGTAGTTTGTATCAGCCTGGGCCACCACACGGAACGTACGGCCATATAGGGTAAGGTCATTTATATATGCACTACCCATGTAAGTTTGCAACGCGGAATTTATATCAGATAACTGCACGCCTAATCTTTTTGCCTTTTCCCTGTCTATAACCAATTGGTAAGCCGGTGTGCGTGCGGTAAAGAAAGAAAACGCTTTACCAATTTCTGGGCGCTTATTTACTTCGGCAATAAAGTTCTTTAATACGTTTTCAAAGTTTTTAATGTCGCCCCCGGCTTGCTTTTCTTCTAAAATAAAAGAGAAACCTGCCGTACTACCTAAGCCGGGTATAGCCGGCGGCGGAATTACCACCACATTGGCTTCTTTAAACCTTGCTAATTTAGCCGTCAACACCCCTACCAGTTCCTGCGATGTTTTTTCGCGTTCATCCCAGGGTTTAAGCTGCATAAATATGGTGGCACTGTTTGATTTGGTTGCAAAACTCACAACATTCAATCCTCCTAATGCGGCATAATGCCCTACTTCGGGTATGCTGTCAAGAACACTCATCATTTGATGTAAAACAGCTATAGTTCTTTCTGTTGATGACGCTTCAGGTAAGTCATAAGTAATATAGATACGTCCTTCATCCTCGGTAGGTATAAATCCGCTTGGCTTACCTTTAAATAACAATATGGTGCCTATTACAATACATACCAGTATTACAATAACAAATTTTGAGTTTTTAATACCCCGGTGAACACCGTTACGATATTTGCCCGTAACACGCTCAAACCAGCTATTAAATTTAAAGAAGAATTTATCAATACCCCTTGACTTATTATCAAGCTTATGTGGTTTTAATATTAACGTACATAGTGCGGGTGTTAATGAAAGCGCCACAAATGCAGATATTAGTACAGATATAGCAATAGTTATAGCAAACTGTTGGTAAAGCCGCCCTACTATACCCGGTATAAAACCAACCGGCACAAATACTGCAGCCAGGATGAGCGCTATGGCAATAACCGGCGCTGATATATCCCGCATGGCATTTTCGGTAGCTTCCTTTGGCGACATGCCTTTTTCGTCCATATAATGCTGTACAGCCTCAACCACCACAATGGCATCATCTACTACAATACCAATGGCTAACACGAAACCAAACAAGGTAAGCGTATTAATGGTAAAATGCAACGGTATAAAGAATATGAAAGTTCCAATAATAGAAACAGGTATAGCCAATACAGGTATAAGCGTTGTGCGCCAGCTTTGTAAAAACAGGTATACTACTATAATTACCAATAACAAAGCAATTAACAGCGTTATAATAACCTCATGTACTGATACTTTAACCACCGTTACAGACTCGAACGGAACCGAATAATCAATATCCACCGGGAAAGCTTTTTTAAGCTCGTTCATGGTGGCGTATACATTGTCCGCGGTTTCCAGCGCGTTACTGTTTGGTGCCTGGTAAACTAAAAGGTATGATGCCGGCCTACCATCAACATACGAGTTACCTGCATAGTTAAACTTACCTAGTTCAACACGGGCAACGTCTTTTAAATGCACTACAGCACCACTATTGGGCTGTGTACGTACAATTATATTTTCAAATTCGGATGGTTTGGATAGCCTGCCTTGTACAAGAACAGTATACTCAAACGGCTGGCCCTTCTCTTGCGGAGTTGAACCTACAGTGCCGGCTGCCACCTGTGCATTTTGCTCTTGCAACGCAGCGGTAACATCAGCAGCACTCATGCCTAAAGCGGCTAATTTATCTGGCTTAAGCCAGATACGCATACTAAAATCGTCAGCACGGCTAAATACGTCGCCCACACCCTTAGCACGCAAAAGCGCATCTCGTACAAATATATTGGTATAATTATCTGTAAATGGTACGTTATGAGTACCCTTTGGCGAGTATATAGCTACCAGCATTAAAATACTGGGGTTACGTTTACGTACGGTTAAACCCAAACGCTGCACTTCTTGCGGTAAAGTTGGTGTGGCAATACCCACCCGGTTCTGAACGTCAAGCGCGGCTATATTAATATCTGTACCTACCTCAAAATTAGCGGTCATGCTTAAAGCACCATTGCTGGTACTATTACTTTGCAAATAAGTCATGCCGGGTGTTCCATTTACCTGGATCTCAATAGGCGTTGCAACCGTTTGTTCAACCGTTAATGCATCAGCACCTGTATAGTTGCCGGTTATATTTACTGTGGGTGGCGTAATTTCAGGATACTGGCCAATTGCCAGACTGGTAATAGATATTATACCAACTATAACTATCACTAATGATATAACAATAGCTGTAACTGGTCTTCGTATAAAGGTATCTGCGATCATTCTTATTGTTTTTTATAAAAAACCCGGGTTACTTTGCTTGTTGCTTTGCCTGTCCGGCCGGGGCCGTTTGAGCAGGGATGCCTAAAGTAATTTTACCACCATCGCGCAAGCGTTGAAAACCTTCGGTAATTATTTTATCCCCGGCTTTTATTCCATCCAGTATTACAACGTTGGTTCCAACACGCTGACCCAACTTAACCTTTTGTTGTTTTGCTATGGTATCTTGCGATAAAAACACAAAGAACTCGCCCATTTGTTCAGAAACTGCCTTGTAAGGAATCTGTACACGATTACCGGATTCGTTATTCAATACTTTTAAAACACAACTCATACCATCTTTTAGTAAAGCCTGATCATTAGGAAACTGCACGCGTACTTTTATAGTACCCGTTTGGTTATTCACTCCCCTATCTATAGCTAAAACTTTACCTGGTTTATTATAAGTGGTCACACCGTCAGATAATTGGAGTTTAAAGGTAGAATCAGTACTTCTTCTTTGCAGGTTATAAAACCTGTTAATGTCCTGTTCGTTAATAACAACATCAATACCTATAGGATTCTCGCTCGATACAGTATTTAGCAATGTTGAGCCTGCTACAACCTGCGAACCTAATCTTACCTGCGATATACCGATACGCCCGGTAACCGATGCGGCTATAATTGAATAAGAAAGATCTGTTTTTGCTGATGAAACAGCAGCTTTGGCAATTTCTACCTGGCCTTTGCTTGTTTCGAAAGTAGCAATTGCCTGATCAACCGTTTGGCGTGCTACCGCGTCGTTTTTCAACAACATAGTATAGCGGTCAACATCTTTTTTAGCTTTATCTAAGTTGGCATTTGCACTATATAAATTTGCCTGTGCCTGGGTTAATGCATCCTGGAATTTGCGCCTGTCAATTTCATACAATGCCTTACCTTTTTGCACCACCTCACCTTCTTTAAAAAATATGCCGGTTATAAACCCGGAAACCTGGCTGCGCAGCTCCACCGTATTTAGTGAAACAACAGTTCCCTGATACTGGTCATAATAAACAGCATCAGCATTTACAGCCATGGCAATATTTACAGGAATGGGCGGTAACACAGCATCTTGTTTTACCTTATTATCTTTACATGATGCCCATACTAACATTGCAACAGGGGCTAACCAAAATATATACTTTTTTCTCATTAGTAGAATGTAATAATTGTCGGGTGTTTTTATTTACTGCATTACTGCAGGTAGTTGTTTATATTTTACTGGTCGACACTAAGTATACCTAATGCCTTTTTTAAATCAATTTTGCTTGATAATAACTGAAAAAGCGAATTATAGTAATTAAGCTCAGATGTCCGCAGATCTGATTGCGCTACTATTACATCCAGATAGGTTTTAATACCCTCCCGGTATTGTAAGCTCACTACTCTGTATACGTCTGTAGCCAGATCTACGTTTTCTTTTAGTATTTGCCAGTTCGTATAACTACTCTTATAACTTGCCAATGCCTGTATGTATTCTGTATTAATAGTATTTTGTGAATTAACTATATCAAGGTCGGTACGTTCAACCTGTAACCGGGCCTTACTCAAATTTTGGAGACGTTTACCTCCCTGGAATATAGGCAGTGATAAGCTTAAACCCGCATAAGCGCTTGGGTAAGAATTATTATACAGATCAGAGAACCTGGTGTTTAAGTACACCAGATTATAACTGCCAACGGCAGATAATGATGGTAAAAACCCTAAACGGTAATAGTTAACATTTAAATTCTTTAAATTCTTTTCGGTTTGCAGTTGCTGATATTCTATGCGGTTATTTACATTGAGGGTTTGATTGGTATCTATATAAGCTTCCTTTTCATAACCCGTAGAATCATAGACTAAGGTTATTTTAGCCTGCGGATTTAAACCCATTATTTGTTTCAGGTATGCCATCTTACTATTAATAGATTCGGCAGTTTGTTTACGGGTAGCCAGCTCGTTATTAAGTGCTATAGTAGCTTGCTTATAGTCTATCTTATCAACTACACCGGCCTGATACCTATTATAAGCATCTTTTAAACTTCTTTGCAGCCTTACAATATCTTCATTAATAATATTTAATTGCTTTTGCGACAGTAACACATCAAAAAATGCTTTACTAACATCAGATACTACATTTATCTGGCTGCTTAGCGTGTTTTGCTTATAATATAAACGAGAGTAATTTGCCGTTTTTGCTGCCAGTAACACATCATTATTATATATAACCTGGCTGGCTTGTAAACCCAGGCTTGAATACTCATCAATATTTGATACTACACCCGGAGTTGTAGAAGTAATCGGACTGCCTTTAAAATAATGGTCATACACACCAGACGAATTAACCTGCGGCAACCAACCTGCTAAACCTATCTTTATATCTCTTTCATTAATCTGTTGATCAATAGCTGCCTGCCTAACCACCGGTTGATTGCGTAATGCAAAAATTACACCTTGTTTTAAAGTGATAACATTAGGTATACTATTTGTGCCTGTTTGGGCAAAAAGAATAGTAGGTAAAATTAATGTTAAATTAATTATTAACAATAAATGTAGTTTTTTCATAGATAATAGAGTGATCATAAGATCTGTAAACAAAAAACGCAGAGAATAGGTTTCTGCACTTGTTTAGTTTTAATTATTAGAGACTACTAATATGAAGCATTTATGTTTAATTAAAAATGAACCACAATATTTTTACGTAAATACTACATAAACCTATCAATAAGCATGTTTTTAATAGTTTTTTAAAAAAAATGCAAAATAGAGGCAGTAAATAAACAAAAAATTTAATTAATTTGCCGTGTGGGAATAACACTACATTTTTTCAAAAAGAGGAATGTTTAAAAAAATTACATACTAAATATAGGTTATAAACTTATTCATGGTATTTTTACAAAAAATTTAAGCAGGGTTAATACATGGTTAAAAAACTACATGAGAAGATTGCTCAATTTAAAGATGCAGCAATGATCAGGGAGAAAGGATTGTATCCTTACTTTAGA
The DNA here is from genome assembly GCF_028287845.1 of Mucilaginibacter sp. Classification (GTDB taxonomy): domain Bacteria; phylum Bacteroidota; class Bacteroidia; order Sphingobacteriales; family Sphingobacteriaceae; genus Mucilaginibacter. The sequence continues at coordinate 21,233 of NZ_JAQBOW010000132.1, read as the reverse complement.
CCTATTGAGTCTGGACAGGACACCGAAGTTATTATAGATGGCAAACGCGTGTTAATGTTTGGTTCAAACTCATATCTGGGTCTAACTAATCACCCAAAGATCAAAGAAGCCTCAAAAAGAGCAATTGACAAATATGGTACGGGATGTGCGGGATCAAGATTTTTGAATGGTACGCTTGATATACATATAGAATTAGAAAACAGGCTGGCCACTTACGTAGGCAAAGAAGCTGCTGTGTTATTTAGCACAGGCTTCCAGGTTAATTTAGGTGTTTTATCCTGCGTTACAGGCAGAAATGATTACTTGATATTGGATGAATATGACCATGCATCATTAATTGATGGCAGCCGCCTTTCATTTTCAAAAGTAATTAAGTATGCCCATAATGACATGGCAGACCTGGAGCGCAAGCTAAGCATGTTGCCCGAAGAAGCTGTTAAAGTTATTGCTGTTGATGGTATATTCAGTATGGAAGGTGATATTGTTAAATTACCTGAGATTGTTGAAATAGCAGATAGATATGGTGTTAACATTATGGTTGATGATGCGCATAGTTTAGGTGTTATTGGTCATAATGGTGCCGGCACTGCATCCCATTTTGGTTTGACTGATGATGTGGACCTTATAATGGGTACCTTTAGTAAATCATTAGCATCATTAGGTGGTTTTATAGCTGCCGATCATGAAACTATTGATTACATGAAGCACCGTGCTCGTTCATTAATGTTTAGTGCGAGTATGACACCGGGATCTGTTGCCAGCGTTATTGCAGCATTGGATATTATAGAATCTGAACCCGAACGTATTCAAAAACTTTGGGATAATACCAACTATGCCATGAAGCTTTTACTTGATGAAGGCTTTGATCTTGGCCCAACAGAAAGTCCCATCTTACCTATATATGTTAGGGATAATGATAAAACCTTCCTGGTTACCAAACACCTGCAATCATCGGGCGTATTTGTTAACCCGGTTGTATCGCCGGCAGTACCATCAGACTCATCATTACTGCGTTTTTCATTAATGGCTACTCATACTTTCGAACAGATTGATGAAGCTGTTGAGAAAATTACTAAAGCGTTTAAAGACGTTGGTGTGGTAATGGGTGTTAAAGAAAGAATATAATATAAAATTATCTAAAAGTGCGGCTGTTTGATAAATAGCCGCACTTTTTATATATCGCCTATAAAATTCCCATCATCTGCATGAAAAAGATAATACCCGTAAATTCAAAACAAGAACTTACAGCATTTATTGATTTTCCGCATGATCTTTACAAAGACGACCCAAACTACGTTCCTGAATTATTTATAGCACAACGGGACCTGTTAACCAAACATCCTTTCCATAAGCATAATGTACTTCAAGGCTTTTTAGTTTATGAGGACAATAAAATTGTCGGCCGTATTGCTGCTATATTAAATAACAGCCATAACGAGTACAATCATACCAATGATGGTTTTTTTGGATTTTTTGATTGTATAAATGACCAGGAAACAGCCAAAATGCTTTTTAAAGTAGCTGCGGATTGGTTGAAAGACAAAGGTGTAACAGAAAAATTTATAGGTCCGGTAAATTTTTCTACAAATGAAGCTTGTGGATTATTAATTAAAGGATTTGATAGCCCGCCGGTTTTAATGTTTACCTATAATGCCCCTTACTACGCTGATCTGATTGAAAACTTAGGATTTTCTAAACAAATAGACCTCATTGCCTGGAATTGGAAAGGGCAAGCTTATGATGATAAATCAGTAAAGTTATTAGATGCGTTGCAGGAGCGTTTAAAAAGAAGCAATATCATCATCCGCAAAGTAAGTCTGAAGAATTTTAAGCAGGAAACCATTAACCTACGGGAAGTATATAATAATGCCTGGGATAAAAATACCGGGTTTGTGCCGTTAACCGATGAAGAATTTGATTACCTGGCAAAAGACCTTAAATTAATACTTGACCCCGATTTTTGTTTAATTGCCGAGCAGGAAGGCAAAATTGTAGGCTTCGGCATAGCCTTGCCCGATTATAATGAAATATTTAAAACTATTAAAAAGGGGCGCTTACTGCCTACCGGCATATTTAAACTACTATTTAACAAAAGCAAAATAACCGGGATAAGAATATACGCGCTTGGCGTAATTGAAGGTTACAGAAAAATGGGTATAGAGGCCTGTTTATACGGTACTATTATTAAGGAATATAAACGCAAAGGTTATACCACAGCTGACGCCGGATGGACATTGGAAAATAACGTGATGATAAATAAAGCAATCGAAGCTATTAAAGGTAACCCCTACAAAACATACCGGATCTACGAAAAGGCGATATGAAAGAAAGGGTTTTAATAACCGGGGCGAGCGGCTTTGTTGGATACCATCTGATCATTGAAGCATTGCAAAATAATTTAGAAGTATTTGCAGCAATACGAAAAAGCAGCTTGATAGATCACTTAAAAGTTCTTGATATTCAATATACTTATTTAGACTATGCTGACCTACCGGCTTTAAAAAAAGAATTACAAGAAAAACAATACAATTATATAATACATGCCGCGGGTATTACCCGTGCAACATCTGCAGCCGAATATGAGTTAATAAATGCTGAATACACCCTTAATCTGGCAAAAGCGGCTGCTGAATTGGGCGATAATTTTAAAAAGTTTATTTTAATAAGCAGTCTGGCTGCTGTTGGACCGCTTAAAACTTTAACTGGTATTATAACTGAAGAAACAAAACCCAATCCCATCACATCATACGGCAAAAGCAAACTATTGGCCGAAAGAAAACTAAAAACTATTGTCGGTTTAAACTATACTATATTAAGGCCAACCGCCGTTTATGGTCCGCGAGATACTGGGATATTTTTATTTTTTAAGCAATTAACAAAACATATAGAACCTTACATTGGCAAAACACAACAAAAATTAAGCTTTATATACGTTGCAGACCTGGCAAAGGCAAGTATAAGGGCGTTGTATCGTGGAAATGGGCAAACTTACAATTTATGTGATGATAATTTTTATGACAGGTATGAATTGGGCCATATGGCAAAAAATATATTAAGTATAAAAACCATTAAGTTTCATCTTTCGGTAAACTTTGTAAAATTAATAGCTGTGATATCAGAAAAAGTAGGTTCTTTGAGGAACAAAGCTCCCATTTTAAATATTGAAAAACTTAACGAGCTTACAGCGGTTAATTGGTCATGCAGTATCGCGTTGGCTAAACAAGATCTGGGCTTTTATCCGCAATATGGGCTTGAAAACGGCCTATACGAAACACTTAAGTGGTACAAAGAAAATGAATGGCTTTAGAATAACAAATTAATAGATAAATTCACACAATGAAAAAAAACATTAAACCCGCTCAAGGCAAACTGGGTATTTTAATTCCGGGATTAGGTGCAGTAGCAACCACATTAATTGCCGGTGTTGAAGCGGTAAGAAAGGGCATATCACAACCAATTGGCTCTGTTACACAAATGGGAACTATCCGTTTGGGTAAAAGAACAGAGAACCGTCGTCCAAAAATTAAAGATTTTGTTCCATTGGCAAACTTAAATGATATTGTTTTTGGTGGATGGGATGTATATTCAGATAACGTTTATGAAGCTGCAACAAATGCAGCGGTACTTGAATCGGCATTGTTGTCAAAAATAAAAACCGAGTTGGAAGCAATTGTACCAATGAAGGCTGCCTTTGATAAAAATTATGCAAAAAACCTTATAGGTACCCACGTAAAACAAGGCACACGTTATGAGCTTGCACAACAAGTTATAGCCGATATTCAAAACTTTAAAGAAGCAAAAGGCTGCGACAGGATAGTTTTGGTTTGGTGTGGTTCAACCGAGATCTACTATGAGGCTTCTGATGTTCACAGCACACTCGAAAAATTCGAGCAAGGTCTTAAAGACGATAATAAGCTGATATCGCCAAGTATGATCTATGCATATGCTGCTTTAAAACAAGGTATACCTTTTGCTAATGGCGCTCCAAATTTAACTGTTGATATTCCGGCTTTGATAGAACTGGCGAAGTTAACAGAAACACCTATTGCAGGTAAAGACTTTAAAACCGGCCAAACTTTAATGAAAACCATATTAGCTCCTGGCCTTGCGGCACGGGCATTAGGTGTTAACGGATGGTTCTCTGACAATATTTTAGGTAACCGTGATGGTTTAGTATTAGATGATCCGGATAATTTTAAAACTAAAGAAGTTTCAAAACTGGGTGTATTAGAAGATATTTTTAAGCCTGAAGATAATCCGGAACTTTATGGTAATATCTACCATAAAATACGTATTAATTACTACCCTCCGCATGGCGATAACAAAGAGAGCTGGGATAACATTGATATTTTTGGCTGGTTGGGTTACAAAATGCAAATCAAAATTAACTTTTTGTGTCGCGATTCTATATTAGCAGCGCCTATAGCTCTGGATCTGGCTTTATTTTGCGATTTGGCCAAACGTGCTAACATGAGTGGTGTGCAAGAGTGGTTATCATTCTATTTAAAATCACCGCAAACAGCACCGGGCTTACATGCAGAGAATGATATTTTTAAACAACTTATAAAGTTAGAAAATACACTGCGCCACATGATGGGCGAAGATTTGATAACCCACCTGGGCTTAGATTACTATGAAGAGTTAGCTGAAGCAAAATAAATAATGCTGTTTCATAAACTGGCCGCTACTGTTTTTGGCATTGGTTACTTAGGTAAGGGTGTCGGGACAATAGCGGCTTTTGTTTCTTGTTTGTTTTGGTATTTGATTTTTCATAAAACCTATTCTAACTCAACTTCAATATTAATTACCTTCGGAGTAATTGCATTAGGCATATGGTCTGGCAATAAAGTTGAACCAATTTGGGGCAAAGATCATAACCGTGTTGTGATTGACGAAGTGGCCGGCATGTTTATCAGCCTGCTTTTTGTACCGGTAACTTTACCTTATATTTTAATTGCCTTCGTCCTATTCAGATTTTTTGACATTTTAAAACCTTTATTCATAAAACGCCTCGAATTGCTACCCGGTGGATGGGGCGTAATGATGGATGATATACTTGCGGGAATATATGCTAATATAATACTCCAGGCAGTTGTGTGGTTTAATTTATTCAATGTCAAATTTTAGTAAAACCTGTTAAATTTTTTTGATAAGCATTTGTTTATTTGACTTTTTGACCACAGAAGTCTATTGGATTTCTGTACCTTTGCTGCCTGTTACCAAACATAACTGTAGCATTATCCCGGCTTAGTAATTATAATTTATCCTGTGTTAAAATAGGTTAAAAATACACCGGCATGATAGTTACACAATAAGTTTGTATTTGATAATTACATGGATCTTAAAAATTTATTCGGGAAGCTTTTATTTGTAGCTTTCTTATTATTTTTCACCTCATCATTATTTGCGCAGGCCACCCGCGTTACCGGTATAGTAACAGATGGCAGCACAAAGAATAATGAACCAATGCCGTTTGTAACGGTTGGTTTTGCAGGCAGCTCTAACGGCGGTCCTACAAATAACGATGGCCGGTATTCTATTAGTGCTGATAAGCCCTACACTCAGTTAAAAGCTACTTTTATTGGATATAAAGATGTATTGATAAAAATCACTCCGGGCGTATCGCAAGTTGTTAATATAAAAATGAGGCCTTCAAACGAGGAACTTAGCGAGGTTGAAATTAAGGCCGGTAAAAAACCAAGATATAGAAACAAGGGTAACCCAGCTGTAGAATTAATACGCCAGGTTATAGCACATAGAGAACAAAACCGTCCCGAGCATTATAATTATGTTGAATACAAAGAATATGACAAAATGCAATTTTCTATTGCTAACCTGTCTCCTAAGGTATCAGATAAAAAATTCTTTCGTAAATATAAATTTGTATTAGATAACCGTGACAGTACTACAGTACCTGGCAAATCATTATTACCGGTTTTTTTAGATGAAAAACTAACACAATACTATTATCGCAAAAATCCCGAAAAAGAAAGATCAGAAATATTAGGGCAAAAAAATGTAAATTTTGGTGGATCTATTGATAACGAGGGCATAACTCAATTTTTTAAATACATGTATAATAAGGTTGACATTTATGATAATAATATCAACCTTATCACAAATAATTTTTTAAGCCCTATTGCAAACGGTGGGCCTACATTATACAAATATTTTATTACGGATACCATTATTACCGAAGATAAAAAGAAACTGGTTGAGCTAAGCTTTACGCCACGCAATACGCAGGATATGCTTTTTGAAGGTAAAATATACATTACCCTTGATAGTAATTACGCCGTACAAAAAGCTAAACTTGGTATCAATAAAAACATCAACCTTAATTTTGTTAAGTCAATGACTGTTAACCTGGATTTTGAAAAAAATCCGGATGGCCGTTATCATTTAAGCAAAAGCAACACGCTGGCAGATTTTGGTATAACCAAAAATAAATCAGGCGGGTTATTTGGTATCAGAACCATTACTTATAAAAACTATATAATAGACAAGCCGCGTGCTGATTCAACCTACGTTACCCGCAATAGTGATTTAGAGCCCTCTGATGAAGTTACACATAGAAGCGCCGAGTTTTGGGAGGAAAACAGGTTAGATACTTTGACCTTAGCCGAATCTAAAGTTTATAAAAATGTTGATAGTTTGCGTAATATGCCGTCTTTCAGACGCACACTTGATATTGCTACACTGGTATTAGCCGGCTATAAATCATTTGATAAATTTGAACTTGGGCCCGCAAATACATTTTATAGTTTTAACCCCATTGAAGGCTTCAAGCTACGTATTGGCGGCCGTACAACTCCTGAATTAAGCAAGCGGTATTATTTTGAAACTTACGTGGCTTATGGTTTTAAAGACGACCGTTTTAAAGGCTTTTTAAGCGCAACTTATTCGCTTAATGATAAGTCTATTTATAAGTTCCCTCAAAATTATATAAGGGCCAGCTTTCTACGTGATACTAAGATACCCGGCGCAAACCTGCAATTTGTGCAAGAGGATAACTTTTTGTTATCATTTAAACGTGGTGTAAATGATAAATACCTGTATAATGATAATTACCGGTTTGATTATGTACATGAGTATGAAAATCATTTCTCCTATAAATTTGGATTTAACAAATGGACACAATCACCTGCCGGTTCTTTATATTTTAATGATCAGTTTGGCAAGGTTAATGACCTAACTACTACAGAATTTACCGTAGGCATTCGTTATGCTCCGCATGAAGGGTTTTACCAGGGCAAAATATACAGGGTGCCTATACCAAGCAAGTACCCAATATTAGGCCTTGATTACACACAGGGTGTTAAGGGCTTTTTGGGTAGTACATACCAATATGGAAATTTACATGCCCGTATAGATAAAAGAGTTTATTTATCGCAGTTTGGATTTTCAGATGTTACTTTAGAAGGTGGTAAAGTTTTCGGGCAAGTTCCTTATCCATTATTAACTATTTTCCGTGCAAATCAAACTTATGCGTACGATATTTATTCTTATAACTTAATGAATTTTTTAGAGTTTGTGAGCGACAGATATGCAAGCGTGAATATAGACCAACACTTTGTAGGTTTCTTTTTTAACAAAATACCGCTATTAAAAGAACTAAAATGGCGCGAGGTTGTTACGTTTAAAGGAATATACGGGGGATTAAGTGATCAAAATAATCCGGCATTGCATTCTAATTTATTTCAATTCCCGGTTACAGGTACGGGGCAACCTATTACTTATGCTTTAGGGAATACACCTTACATAGAAGGCAGTATTGGTATCGAAAATATTTTTAAATTAGTACGCGTTGATCTGGTAAGAAGGTTTAATTATTTAGATCACCCGGAGGTCTCTAAATACGGTATTCGCGCAAGGGTAAAATTTGATTTTTAATAACAAGCTAAGCTGTTCATAATTAATGGAGCAACAAACATCTGTACGCACAAGTCTTCAATTAGGTATCTATAAGGTTATTGACCCGATTGTAAAAATTTTAATAAAACTGGGCCTTACCCCTAACGCAGTTACTTCTATTGGCTTTGTATTAAATATTGGCGTAGCAGTTATATTTATTATTGGTGGAGAAGAAGGTAACAGAAACGATCTTACATTTGTTGGATGGGCGGGCGGATTAATTTTATTTGCCGGTTTGTTTGATATGCTTGACGGACAAGTGGCCAGGTTAGGCAACATGAAATCAACCTTTGGCGCACTATATGATTCTGTATTAGACAGGTATAGTGAGTTAATAATGTTTTTAGGCATTTGTTATTACCTTGTAGCACATCATTATTTTTTAAGCTCCATATTTGCTTTTGTGGCCATGATAGGATCTATGATGGTTAGCTACGTGAGGGCAAGAGCCGAAGGTTTAGGTATTGAAAGCAAAGGCGGCTTAATGCAAAGACCAGAGCGTGTTGTAACTATTGGATTATGCGCTATGTTATGCGGCATTAGCTCCCTATACATTGGTGGCGATTATAAAATATATGTACCGGGATTTAAGTTTCATATTTTTGAAACGATGTCAATATTCACAATACCTATTACCATAATGGCTGTATTAACAAATATTACCGCATTTAACAGATTAAGAGATGCCAAGAAAAATCTTGAAAAACAAGAAAAGAATTAACATTGCCAATTGATGAGATTATCTATACTATTACTATACCTTTTTTATTCTTATTTACCTGTAAGTAAAACACCGAATAAATCCATTTATAAAACGTTTGTTACAGACCCCGCACAAGATGATAAATTTGCTGCGCCGTCTGAAAATATTGGCCGACTGTTTTACATGCAGCGCACATCAAACTCAAATACACTTATTTATGAGTTAAATGCAAAAAACGGACAGCTTGATGATGAAAATCCGATGCATGTTTATTGGTTAAGGTATGCTGAAAAAGGACAGAAAGAGGAATTAAATTATATTCAACGTAAATTTGCATATGGTTTGGTCACTAAAAAAATAAATAATGATCAGTATGATGTCAGATTTGTATCATACAAGAAATTTCCGCTGCTTTTGATGAAGGCAAACGACGGAAAATATCATATATTCGCAACTATTGAACAGAAACAAATGATGCTTAATCGTGTCTTTATTAAAATTGAAGGCGGCTCTTTTTGGCTCCCCAATATTATTTATATAGAATTAAAGGGTATCGACCCATCAACAGGCAGAGAAATAATACATCGTTTTAAACCCTGATATAGCCATGGCAAAGAAGTATATATCAAATTCACAAGAATCAGTAAGAATGTTTAAAAGCGACCTTTTGGAAGCTTTATCTAAGGTTCATTTTCTGGTACCTGTAATTATTTTTGTACCTGTTATTGGGTATTTTATATATGAAGCGTTTGAAAAAAACATAGGATTGCTTACTTTTTTTGAAATGTTTGCGTTAGGTCTATTTATATGGACATTAGTTGAATATGTAATGCACCGGTTTTTATTCCATTATACACCACCCAATAAACCATGGGCTTTAAGGCTGCATTTTATTTTTCACGGAGTTCATCATGATTATCCAAGCGATGCCAAGCGTTTGGTATTGCCGCCATCGGTAAGCATTCCTTTAGCTACCGGTTTTTACTTTTTATTTAATGCTATATTACCGGTAAATGATATATATGGCTTTTTTCCAGCTTTTTTATTAGGTTATCTTTTTTATGATGAATCGCATTACGCTATACATCACTTTAACTTTAAAGGCAATATCTGGAAAAAAATCAAACAGCATCATATGCTGCATCATTACCAGGATCCGGATAAAGGGTATGGAGTGAGCTCTCCGCTTTGGGATAAGATTTTCCGCTCAGATTTTATAAAAAAATAAAAATGAATGGTGCTGTTCATCAAGGCCCGGCAATTAACGCCAGATCTATATTAACCGTTTCGTTCCTTTCTATTACTTATTTATTACTTTCTTCATGGGTAATCGGCTATAAATCAGACCAAGTAGCTTTATTGGTTATTTTCAATATACTGTTTTATCTATCAGCTATTACCCGCAAATTTATTGTAGGCTTCTCTGTTTTTATTGTTTATTGGATAATATTCGATTACATGAAGGCATTTCCTAATTACAATGTTAATACTGTCCATATAGCCGATCTGTACAATTTTGAAAAGCATCTTTTTGGTATAAAGTTTAATGACCGGCTATTAACTCCAAATGAATACTGGAAATTAAATGCCACTACCCCTTTAGACATAATTGCGGGCCTGTTTTATATATGCTGGATACCTGTACCACTTAGCTTTGCAGCTTTTTTATTTTTTAAAAACAGGTGCGAGTTTTTATCATTTGCTTTAACTTTTTTAGTGGTGAACCTACTGGGCTTTGTAGTTTATTATGCTTATCCTGCTGCACCACCCTGGTATGTACAGGAGCATGGGTTTATTTTCCATGCCGCAACTGCGGGAAATACAGGTGGACTTGTCCGGTTTGATAATTATTTCAACGTTCATATTTTTCAGTCTATTTACCAAAAAGGATCAAACGTTTTTGCAGCGATGCCTTCTCTACACTCTGCCTACCCCATTATTGTAGTATATTACGGCTTAAAAAATCGTTTAGGTTTTATAAATATAATTTTAGTTGTAGTAATGGTTGGCATATGGCTTACTGCTATTTATACCAGCCACCATTATATTTTAGATGTGCTGGCCGGCATGCTTTGCGCGGTTATCGGCATTAATCTTTTCAATTTTCTGTTCACCAGAGTTGCTTTTTTACGAGAATTTTTAAACCGCTACGAAAAGTTAATTCAATAACGGTCACTTTTTTGTACTGTTTACTATACTATATCTTTTTTGTAAATTATTTATTTTAAATTTCCATACCTTATCACAGTTAATTCATCTTAATCTCAAATAGTTATAAACAAGGCATGCTATTTGAATATAAGGGATGGCTGTATAAGGCGGCTATTTTTATGAAGAAACTTACTATACTTATCATCATTTTATTTTACGGATTAAGATCATCGGCATTTAATGCGGTCATTGATACTGCTACCCAAAAATCAAACACAGCTAGTACCCTGTTAGATAGCTTAAAACAACAATTACAGCTTACTGAAAGCGATTCGGTTAAATCGCCTATTTATACCAAAATTGCTGCAGAATATTTAAAATATGATAGCATAACAGATAAAAGGATTAAACTTTTTTATCAGAACCAGGCGCTTAATTATACCTATTTGGCGTTGCATTTATATTCAAGATATAATGATACTATAGGTGAGCGTACATGTTTTAATAGTTTAGCCAAGGTGTATCGCTCACAAAAAAAATATACGCAGGCTAAATGGTTTATTATACAATCAAATTCGTTATCACGCGATAAAAAAGACATTCCTAATATAATGGCTTCGCTTATTGAAATGGCTGCCATCAAAATGGATATTAAAGATTACAGCTTAGCTATGCGCGATTTAAATGAAGCCCTAAAACTATCTACAACTAATCATTTTCCACGAGTTGAATCAAAAGTACAGCTTAACTACGCATTGTTATACAGTCACTTAAATAAATACGATAAAGAAGCAGTTGCATTAAAAAGGCATGAATTTATTGATGATAGCATTCATAAAAAAGAAGCAGCGGCCCTAATAGCCAAAATTACTGCACAGGATTCTTTGCAGATCAAAAAAAAAACCAATTCAACGACCAACAAAAGAGCTTACAGAGCAAATTACTCCAGAAGGATAGCCTCATTGTAATACTGATACTAATAATTACACTCATAACAATATTAGTTTTATTTAGGTACAGAAGGCGTAAAAGAAGGATAAGACATCCGCACAGCAAAAACAATAATTAAACTTCCATATCTATCTGTTGTCTAACCAATAATATGAAATATTTAATTTTCACTTTGGTATTTACGCTGAGTGCATTAACCACAGTTAACAGCAGGCAAACTTACAGCGACCAACAATTTAAACAAGAATTTTTAGATAATATTAATCGTACGCGAGCAAAGGGTTGCAAATGCGGCATTACACGCATGCCCCCTGCCGCTCCTTTAGTATGGAATGAGCAACTTGAAAAAGCTGCAATAGGCCATGCAATAGATATGGCTAACAAAGATTATTTTAGCCACACTAGCAAAGACGGCCGCACCTCGTTTGACAGGATTGAAAATACAGGGTACACTCATAAAGGGTACAGGAGCTTTGCAGTTGGCGAAAACATTGCTCAAGGTCAGGAAAGTATTGCGGAGGTTATGGCGGGCTGGTTTAAAAGTGAGGGCCATTGCCGCAACCTGATGAACACTGATTTTAAAGAAGTGGGGGCTGCCACGTATAACACGTACTGGGTACAAGATTTTGGCGGCAGGGAAGCATTCTCTACAGAAATGCAAAAGATGATAAAAAGCGGAAAAGTAAAAATTATTCAACGATCCGTCCCGGCGCAATAATTATTATTGGGGTTTAGGTCCGCGTTTATAAATTATTAGGCCGTTTAAAAAATTGCGAAGTATTTGATCGCCGCAAGGCTTAAAATTTGGATGATCTTCGTTTCTGAAGATGGCACCTAATTCGGTTTTAGTGATCCTGAAATTGGCCAGTTCTAAAACCTTTACAATATCATCGTCGGTAAACTTCATAGCTACCCTAAGTTTTTTCATAATATCATTATTGCTCATATTATTCTATCTTGATATTTCGATTTTAACTTTCTTATTTTTTATCTTTTCACCTTTAAGCTTTTGTACTATATTTTCTATTTGTGTACGTTTTACAGCTGCATATGAGGTGTTATCCAAAACTTCTATTAAGCCCAGGTCATCTTTGGGTAATTCGCCTTTTTTAAGTAATAACCCAACTATATCCACTTTGTTAATCTTATCCTTTTTACCGGCTGCAATGTACAACGTGGCCCATGGAGTTATTTCAGGCAGCTTTAAATCTTCCGGCAATTCCTCTATCTCTGGTTTTTGACGAAGATACTCCTGCTTTTCGTCTTCATTCAATATCAGGTAAGCGGTACCTTTTGCATGCATTCGCGCTGTGCGGCCATTACGATGTGTAAATGCCTCTTCGTTATGTGGTAGTTGATAATGTATTACATACTCAATTTCAGGAATATCCAGTCCGCGCGATGCGAGATCGGTAGTGATTAATAACCTATGGCTGCCGTTCCTGAATTTTAATAAAGCGCGTTCTCTGTCGTCCTGTTCCATGCCGCCATGAAAAATATCATGAATTATTCCCCTGTCCCAAAGCAGATCACTAATACGTTCTACAGCTTCGCGATGATTGCAGAAAACCAGTGTGGACTTATTTCCTATTTTACAAATAAGCGAAAACAAAGTATCCAGCTTATCGGCCGCTTCGGATATAACGGCTTTTAATTTAATATCAGGCGCATTGGTTTTATTATTCAGGAAATCCAATTCTATAGGATCAGTAACCCCGGTAAAATCAGGTATATCTTTCATTCGTGTGGCCGAAGTTAAGACGCGCTTGCCCAAATGCTCCAGCTGGCGTATTATCACCGTCATATCGGTTTGAAAACCAAACTCTAACGATTTATCAAACTCATCTAATATCAATGTATGGATAGCCTCTGTACTAAAGCTACCGTGACGCAAATGATACGCTATACGGCCAGGCGTACCTATTAAAACAACGGGTGGTTGTGAAAGATTATTCTTTTCTATCTTAGTAGAGTGCCCGCCGTAACAGCAATTTACTTTAAAGCCGCTGCTTATGGTTTTAAATACCTGTTCTATCTGCAAAGCCAGCTCTCTTGAGGGCACCAGGATAAGTACCTGAACCATATTAATATCAGCCTGTAATGATTTTAACAATGGTAATAAAAAACCCAATGTTTTGCCGGAACCTGTTGGAGAAAGTAAGATGAGATCCTTTTTGGGATTGGCGCTTAATGCCGCGTTTTGCATTTCGTTCAATGCCGTGATCTTCAAATTCTCCAGCGCTTTTTTTATCATGGGGGTAAAGATACGGCTAATTGTGAGCTATCGTAATAACTCCTGTCATTTCGACGAGGAACGAGTAGAAATCTTATACGCTTTATAGATCGTCTGCATATCGTATAAGATTTCTCACTATCGTTAGAAATGGCATGGCCTTTTTAGTTATTTCCTACCTTTTGCCAGCGCCAATGCGGTAGTAGTGGTATAATACTTAGCTATCATGTTGGGCACTTCCCATTTAGGCATATCCCCTTTACGCAGATAATCTAAATATTTCTCGGTCACGCGCCCAAAATGCGCCTCGTGGCCATCTTTGTATTTTTCGGGGATAATAACTTCCCAGCCCTTAGCCTGTTTTTTTAGTTCAACACCGGGATATTTGTCCTGAATTACTTTTAATTTTTCAACCAGCAATTTCTCATAAGCAGCACTTTCATTTAGTGGTTCGATATATAAAGCAGGGATATATTTTTCGGTTGCCCCTTGTCTTACATACAGATCGGCCTTAGTGCCATGCAATACGGAATACTGACTGTCTCCGCCAGCAACGGCAGAATAAGCCCATTTAGCTGTTAATTTAACATTAGTACCAAATAATTGGTAATTAACCGAGCCATTTGCATAAACTTTCAGGATAGTATCTTTTACCACGTTTTTCTCTAAAAACGCCGGGAAGCCGTTTAATTTAGTAATAGCGTTAAACTGACTCAATGTAACATCAGATGCCCATCGTTTAGCACTATTAAATTTTATATCTTTTTTGTAATTGATGATTTTTTCAGGGAAACATTCCCATTGGGTAAGATCTACCAAATGTACACCTACGTCTTGCAGGCCCTCTCCTTGTTGTTTAACATCAAAGAACCAAGCCGGCCGGCTAAGCACACTGCCCGAAACAGATTTATAAAAATAATGCACACTCTCCATTTCAACACCCGGATGTTGCGGCGTACCTTTTTTAAGCTGGCCAAATACTTCAGGAATACCGGCAAACTCACGCTGTAAGGCATTGGTGATTTCGTAACGCTCGGTCATGATATCATACAAAACCAGCTTCTTTTTTGCTGCATCAGTAAATGCACTTTTTAGCATTTCAAAATGCTGGTTGTCAATAGCCATGGGCTTATCGCCCAAAACATTAAAACCGGCATCGATTGATCTTTTAATATATTCTGTTTTCTTTTGATTATTGCCCGCCATAACTACTACATTACCGCGTTTTTCGGCTATCATTTTATTAAAGAAATCATCGCCGGTATAAACCAGCTCTTTCCAGTGTGTTGGATCGGCAGCGCGATGATTATAGGCATTGATTTTATCAAGGTGCGATTGTACATCCTCCCCTTTAGGTGCATAAACATAAACATCGGGCTCAATATCACTCAGCATGGTTTTTTGCACCAATGCAGCATGAAAATGACCGGGATCTAAAGTAATAAGCCTAACCTTGTCGTTCTTTTTTGTTTGACCTTGAGCCGAAAGCCCTAAAAAAGCTGTACAAACAACTGCACAGCTAAATACAATACCTTTCATAAATTTTGATGGATTAAAACCAAATACCCTGAATTAAAAAGAAAATACCAATACATGCAAACCCTATACTTACCAGCCACAATCCTTTTCGCTTCACAATGATAGATATAGCGCCTATGGCGATGGAGATTTGAAACAAGGTAATACCACGGGCAAATACGCTATGTTTTGCAACATGCACATCAGATTCTTTTTGAAACTCTTCTGCCTGTTTCTTAATTTCTGCCTGCTCTTTTTTATTCGCATTTATTTTATCTTCATCTGTGGCAATTGGGGTTTTACCAAATGCAAGCAATAATTTATTGGTTTGGTTTAATGTTTCTGATTTTATACCCTTAGCCTGGTAATATGCCCATTGGTCTGACGCGTGTATCTGGGCCAGCATGGCTTCGTCAGCATGCTCTCCGGCCAATAATCCTGTTATTGCAGCCAACACTGCAATTAATGCCGTAGAAAGCGCTACAAACAGCACCCAACGCTCTTTTCCTTCTGAGAGGATATGATGGGCATGCTCATTACTTTGTTCATGAATTTTTTCCGAATAGTTTTCAATCTCGTCCATTAGGTTGTAATACTATAAATGGTTTTTTGGTAAAGATAAAATTAGAAATGGTTACCTGCAATAGTTATCAAAAACAGATTATTGTATTGGATTATCAGTATCGATACCGGCAAGGTTATTGTTTTTGATAAAGCTTGCTATTTCTGTTGCTTCGCGGTGCGAAAGATCGCCCATGCCGGTATATTCCCACTCGCGCATATTATCATCAAATACAATATCGCCCAAGCCTACGTTTCCTTCTGTAAGTCTAAATACACCTTTTACATACAGATCACCTCCGGGTATATTTTGATTGACAGGAGTTATCGTTATATTATGTTCTTCGCTGTTTTTATAAAGCTTATAATTTATCGGGACTGTCATGAATTTACTACAAAATTAGCGTTGCATTGTTTGACCGTGAATATATAACTACCAGCGCATTATTTGTATAACCCGTTTAAATTCTGCCTGTAATGGTGCTTCAATAACAATATGCGCGTTCATAACCGGATGATTAAATGACAGTTGCGAGGCATGTAATAACAAGGTTGTCATATTCCACTTTTCCTTAAATAATTTATTCTGCTTATTACACCCGTGTGTAGTATCGCCAATTATAGGATGAAAAACGTGACTCATGTGCTTCCTTATCTGGTGCATTCGTCCCGTTGTTGGTTTAATTTCTATTAGCGAATATCGTGAAGTATCATGTATACCAAGAGGAACCGGTATTTCTGCGCGATTGAGTGTTTGGTAAACAGTGAATGCTCCCTGTAGCACACCATTTTCTTTTCTTAATGGATAATTTATTTCTTCGCTATCCGGAGTATAGCCTCTGACAATAGCTGTATATTTTTTATTTACCAAATTATCAGAAAATTGCTGTTGCATTGCTATTTCTACCTCCTTGCTCAATGCAAATAATAAAATACCGCCGGTTGCTCTGTCCAAACGATGCACAGGATTAACTTTTAAACCAACTTGGTCTCTTAATAGCTGCAAGGCAAACTCTTCTGCATCTGCAGCTATCGATGAGCGATGCACTAATAAACCATGCGGTTTGTTTATAGCAATCAGGCAATCATCACGATAAAGGATATCTAACATTAATTATCCTAATATGGCGCGCAGGTCGGCAGGCGAATAGTTTACTGATTTTAAGGTTTTATCATCAGGCATTCTATATACCAGGTATAAGCCATCAATTTCTTTAAAGTATGATTCTGTATTGCCTTTGCTTTTATAGTAATCAATAGTTGCATTAGCTTCTTCTATAGTCTTACATGCCTTACTCATGTTTGAGCGGTGAACTTCATCAAATAGTTCTTTAAATTTCTCGCCCAAGCCAAATTCTAAAACAGCTCCGGAAAGTACATATTGCAGGTCGCAAAGGGCGTCGGCAATTTCCACAAGATCATTATCGTTAACCGCTTGCTGTAATTCCTTTAATTCTTCGGCCAAAAGCTCAATACGCAGCTTACAACGCTCCATTGATGGGATAGACGGCATTGGTATAATGGGATGTTTAAAAGTAGTATGAAACTCTGCTACCTGGTTTAATGAGTTTAAATCTTTTATCATGAGATGCAATGGAATTTATAGTCATTGTCGTATTGCAATAACATTGCTAAGTTATAAATTACCCGGTACATGTCAATAATTCAGGAGATAATTTAAGGCGTATATACAGCTCCTTTTTTTAAGGACGCATTATATATTGCCTTAACAGTAAAATAGGTATCATCGGCATCAATAAGTGTTAAGATAACATATTCTGGATTCCATTGTCCAACAGCAAATACATGGTAGGGTTGTTTATACTGACTTGTAGTGTTAGTACTAGTAACTATTTTCTTTGGGGCAGCACATGAAAATAATAAAAAACTGAAAAATAAGGGGATCTTTTTCATGCAATAATGGTTTAAACCTGTATAAACATAAGTATTAGTTATATTTAAATCAAAATATTTACGCTAAAAAATTTTATAATATTGTAAATTTTTTTGATTGTGGTTAAAAAAGCATCATTTTATGATAATATTCGATTAAGCCTCAAATAAAAAATGCAAAGCGTAGGATAGCACTTTGCATTTTTTTAAATAATTAGTAAAATATTATTATTTTGACATATCAATAATATCTGCTTTGCGGGAAGCCGGTGTAACAACCAGGTCAATTAATTTACCATCTTTAACCCTACCCTGAACAGTTGTATTAAATGGCGCATTTAATTTAAACTCTGTATCTCCCCATTCTTTTGGCCAGGCCGGTAATAACATAATCTTTTTACCATTTATCTGCATCAGCATTTCTTGCAGGCCATTTTCACCATTACCACCGTTATCCTCATCGGGTGCATAATCATGCCCGGTGGCCCAAAATGCAGGGAATTTTAGCGTAGGCTCTTTACGTGCAAAATTGTAGGAAACATATACCTTGGCAACATCGGACAAACCAAGCATAGCGGCCTGTATGGG
Organism: Mucilaginibacter sp.; assembly: GCF_028287845.1. Taxonomy (GTDB): domain Bacteria; phylum Bacteroidota; class Bacteroidia; order Sphingobacteriales; family Sphingobacteriaceae; genus Mucilaginibacter. Next base: position 2,721 of record NZ_JAQBOW010000132.1, on the reverse strand, counting down.
ATCCTGAATCCAACAACCTTTATCTTTAAATTTGCGCACCTCAAAGGTGTTTTTTGCCAAATCAAGATCGGGCCTGCCTAATCCATATATACGGAAAGGATAAATAGCGTACAACTCGGGGTTTTCTAAATTATGCCCCTTTACAGTTTGCGGGCCCGTGTAGGGTAATAATACTTGTTTACCATCTTTATCACCTACAGGTAACGGGGGCAATTCGTCATAAAATCTTTTCCAGTTAGCACGTTCTTTTTCATCTACTATACCAGCTGGCAAAGTAATTAGCCTGCCAACAACCGCATGTAAACCTGCAATATCCGGTGCCGGATTATGTGCCTTCCAAAACATTTCGATAGAGTTATCCGGGTCAAGCAATAATTTCCCTTGTGCATCACGACCAAAATGGTTATCAAAAAACTCTACTGCTGCCGATGCAATTGGCAGCAATGTTTCTTTAGCAAACTTTTTATCACCGGTATACTCATAGTAATCAAGCATCATCATGCTCAATTCCAATATCGGGGTGAAATAATGTGCTGTCCAGTTTTCCTTAACTTCGGGGCCCATATAGGGTAAGCCACCCCAAAAAGGCTGTGTTTCCTGAAAATAAGCACCGCCATGATTATAGTATTTCTTTACCTGTGCAGCATTATCAGGCAGTATTTTAGCATACATTTTAAATAGTGGCAGCATTTCATCAAAATCGCCGGCCATTAAACGCGGCCAGTACATTGGCCTGGTGTTTTGAAACCAATATTGGCCGCCCCATTCGCGGTAATCGGCATCAATACTTATTATTTTCCTATTTTGCTTATACTGCGGATTATCTACCACGAAGATAGAGCCATTAAATTTTATAGGATATGCACCTCTGCCGGCACATGCGGTAATATAGCGCTGTAAAATATAGCCCTGTGTATTTTTTGCTGCAGCCTCATCGCCTTTTATAAATATCCAGCTTCTATGCCAGAATTTATCCCACCATTGCTGATGAGCCAGGCGTGTTTGTTCTAACGGAAGCGCATCAATTTGGATTATTTTTTTGTTTAGTTGAGTTAACCATTCATTAGTAGTAATATCCTTTGTAGTTAACGGGTAAACAGAGATCAATTGAGTAAGTGACGCTTTCGATTGCAATGTGGTATCATCTTTAGTTACTAATCCTTTACCTTTAATTATTCCTCCAAACATTATACCCTGTAAATGAATGTCTGCATCTTTTGGGTTTTGATGATACCATGCGATTTTATTTGCCTGGTTTGCCATTATTATATCGCCATTGCCAGCGCGCCAATTATCTAAAGTTACTTTTACCGATACAGGCTTAGTGCTTTTAGATTCAACCCTTATAACCGGGTTATTTGCATCCACCCATACCCTAAGCTGTGTATCGCCTTCTTTAACTAGTATCTCACTGTTATGCAGCTTAAGTACTTGTGTAAATGTGGCTCCTTGAGTTAGAGGAGTTGGGCTTAATGATACGCGCACTTTGCCTAATTTCATTAAAATCCCGCCGTCTTTAATCCAGTTATTCTTTTCAGTAGCAGAGGCTGCTCCCCATGCATCGGTTTTACCTATAAAAAAGCAAAGATCACCGTTTGGTTCAACCCATACATTAAGACCAATGTCCCCATTACCTATTGGCATTGATTGTGACGACGTTGGGCCCGGGCTATCCCAGCTTACATTATAGGCATCCAATAATGGACTAATATTAAATGCTGTTTTTTTTACCTGGCTATTAGCAGTTGTACTTACCAGTACAGCTAATAATGCGGATAGTACCGCTTTAAAAAGCTTCGTATTCATTTGTTTAGGATTTATATTGGTGTTATTGGTTTATTAGTTAAGAATAGCAATTACAATCGATTGCAGCAAACCGCAATCAATTCTTTCAAAATATGATTAACAATAACGGATTTATAAATTGGTTAAAACTTACCAACTAATGTATTGATTAACTACGTCTAATAAATGTAAAAAGTACGTTACCTTGCAATGTGTAATTTGCTTGGCAACATACTAATAAATCTAAACGACTAATTATAATCCCCTAACCCAAATGTTACGGTAGCTTATTGGTTCACTTTTATCGCCATGCGCTTGTAACTTAATAGGTGCAGGCCCGTGCTTTATGCTGTATGATGGTTTACCAATATATTGAGTCGGGCCTAGCAACGATACGTTGTTTTGAACCAGTATACCGTTGAAAAAAATAGTCGCTCTGGCTGGTGTGTTAACGGTACCGTTGTCATTAAAGGTTGGCGCGGTCCATACTATATCATAGGTTTGCCATTCGCCCGGTGGCTTATTGGCGTTAACCAAAGGGATAAATTGTTTGTAAATACTTCCCGCCTGGCCGTTAACATATGTTTTATTTTTATATGAATCTAATATCTGTAATTCGTAGCCCGCGTCACCTTTACCTAACGACGCTAAAAAGACTCCGCTATTACCACGCGCCTGGTCGGTACCGGTTATGTTAGAAGGTATTCTCCACTCTATATGTAACTGGTAGCTTCCAAACGATTTAACAGTTTCAATATTTCCTGTGCCCTTTTTTACAGTTAAAATACCATCAGCAACGGTCCAGTCAGCGGGCGTGCCTCTTTGCTCTGTCGATGTCCATTGATCTAAATTTTTACCATCAAATAATATAATAGCGTCTGACGGTGCATCGCTGTTAGTTTTACCGGGTGTTACTACATTCGGAACGGGTTCATA
>NZ_JAQBOW010000093.1 GCF_028287845.1 Mucilaginibacter sp. | reverse complement strand
TTTTAGCCACAACGTTTTCAACAACAGCACGTAACAAGTGCGAACGGTTTAAATGAGTAGTAATTTTAACCCCCTCTCTAACCAACTTGCTTAATTTATGCTTTAAATGCTCTAATTTTTTTATGCGGTCGGCAACGTTTTGCTCTATCTCTTCCTCTCTTAGCAATACCATATCAGAGTTAGGCAGCATTGTCTCATAAGGCGACACGTAATAGGCATTTAATAAAACTATGTGCTCAACGTTGGTTTGTTTACTTAATTCGGCTGCAAATTCTGCAGCGTGAACTGAGGCATGCGAAAAATCAATAGGTACAAGATAGGTTTTCATAAATGTAAGAATTAGATATCAGTCTACTTGACCATTAAGGTCTAAAAGTTAAATACAAAATTAACATGTACGCTCTATTCTTCTGTCAGAATAATAACATCTTGTGTTATAACATCTAAATTTAATTAGGGTTTGATCGAGTCATGAATATAAGAAGCGGCGATCCTTTGAGGTTCTCGAAGGGCGAGCATAGGGCCTGACCCACGCTCCGGGTGCCTCAGTATGGCACCCGTTGGCTGGTTGATTAATTATTTAATAAACTTTGCAGCTACCCAGTCTTTATCCTTTTTATGGATGATGTATTTCATTCCGTATTTGCGGGCCTCGTCTATAATAATATCCAAATCTGGCGTTTCATAAAACCCACTGAAATATATCTCGCCATCAGGTTTTAATACTTCTTCGTATCGCTGCATCTGGTCAATCAATATGTTGCGGTTAATATTAGCCAGAATAGTATCGTATTGTTCGTCAGGGATAGCTTCTTTTGATCCGCAGATGGCTTTGATATTACTGACATGATTTAGCTGTGCATTCTCTATCGTGCTTTCATAACAAACCGGGTCATAATCAATAGCCACTATAGCCGCAGCACCTAACTTAGCAGCCATAATAGCCAGTATACCGGTACCGCAACCCATATCTAGTACCGTCTTTCCGGCAAAATCATTCTCCAGCATCAGTTGCAGCATCATGGCTGTAGTTTGATGGTGCCCGGTACCAAATGCCATTTTAGGGTCTATAACTATTTCGTATTTAAACTCCGGCCGGGGTTCATGGAAAGTGGCACGCACAAATACTTCATCGCCTATGGCAATTGGCTCAAAGTTGCTTTCCCATACCTCGTTCCAGTTTTTTTGGGGGATAAGCGTTACCTCGTAGCTAAACGTAAACATTTCTCTGTAAGGCAGCAGGGTTTCTTCCAGCAACTCCTCATTAAAATCTGTCGATGGAATGTATGCTTTAAACCCCAGGTCCAATTCCTCAAACGTATCAAAGCCTATCTGGCCCAAAGCGTTTATCAACAGGTCCTGCTGGTAATCTTCGGTAGTTATGGTGGTGAAAAGGACTTCGTAATAATTCATGTTCGATAATTGGATGTTGAATATTAAAGATTAGTTGGCTCTTCTTTATCTATGGGAGCAGTTTTCGTAAACGCTTTCCAATCTAACAGGCACAATGTCAAAAAGTTAAATATCCAGTAAAATAACTGCACACCCGTCATAAATAAACAAATATCAGCCAGGTGCGTAACCCCGGTTGTTTTATTCCATATAGCATAAGCTATGCCAAATGCAAATACTAAACAAACCAGGGCTATGCTGATAAAGATAAGCGTAGCTGCTTTTGGTGTGGCCAATACCTTATCCCATATTGGCATAACAATTAACCACTGGGTAAGCACTGCTATCAGTATTTGGGCCGGAGCAAACACCTTGTAATAGGATATCAAGCCATATACAGAGTCTTCGCCAATTTGGCTCGCGCCATTTACATGGTGAAAAAACGGTGTGAATTTAATAAAGACAGCAAATGCCCAGAAAGCAATTAAGGGAGGCAATATTACTTTAACAAAACGTTTCACAATATGCCTTTTAATTAACTAATCTCAATTAAACACCTTTACAATATCGGTAAAATCACGCGATTTTAGTGATGCGCCGCCTATCAGGCCACCATCAATATCTGCGCATGCAAACAGCTCCGGAGCATTTTTAGGGTTACAGCTTCCGCCATATAAAATGGTGGTTGCGTCAGCTACTGCCTGGTTATATTTGGCAGCAATTTCTTTGCGGATAAAAGCATGGATCTCCTGCGCCTGGGCTGACGATGCGGTTACACCCGTACCAATGGCCCAAACCGGCTCATAAGCAATAACCAGCTTTGCAAATTGCGTTTCATTTAAATGAAAAATACCTTCAACCAGTTGGCTTTTAATAATATCAAAATGCTTGTTCGCCTCACGCTCCTGTAAGGTTTCGCCAATGCAGAAGATCGGTTTTAGGTCATTAGCTAACGCTGTATCAGTTTTTTTTGCCAGCAACTCATTAGTCTCGCCAAAATACTGGCGACGCTCTGAATGGCCTAAAATAACGTAAATAGCACCCACAGATTTGATCATCTTAGCTGATATCTCGCCGGTATAAGCGCCAGACTCTGCCTGGTGGGCATTTTGAGCGCCTATTGATACTTTGGCAACGCCTTTAGCCAGTTGTGCCAGGCTATGCAAATGAATAAACGGACTGCAAACCACAGCTTCCTGCGTACCGGTTACTTCGTCTTTTACCATATTTACTATTTCAGAAAACAAGCTTAAACCCTCGTTATAATCTAAGTTCATTTTCCAGTTTCCGGCAACAATTTTTTTTCTCATTTTATTTTTGGTTGATTATTAGACCATGGTCCATAGTCGATGGTCCATAGTTTGTTTTTTTGATTATATTAGTTAGACATGGTCCATAGTCGATGGTCCATAGTTTGTTTTTTGATTGTGTTAGTTTACCATGGACTATCGACCATGGACTATGGACTCCGACCATGTCTATGGACTCCTTAAATTACAATACACTTCTATATGTTTCAGACAATTCAAAAACTTTTTTCACTATTTCCTGCTCAATCTCATCAAATTCACGGTCGCGGCGCGGGTAAACCATAGCGGTGGTTTCAAACATTTTTTTGATGGAATACACCTCAAAACCCTGCGCACCGCCCCATGCAAAATCAGGCACATAATTACGCGGGAAACCAGCACCAAATATATTGGCGCTCACCCCCACAACTGTACCTGTATTAAACATGGTATTGATACCGCATTTAGCATGGTCGGCCATAATTAAACCGCAAAATTGCAGTCCGGTTTTACGAAAACGCTGGGTAGTATAATCCCAAAGCTTAACCTCGGCGTAGTTATTTTTAAGGTTGGAGTTATTGCTGTCGGCACCTATATTGCACCATTCGCCCAATACCGAGTTACCCAAAAAGCCATCATGCCCTTTAGATGAATACCCCCAGATAACCGAATTATTGATCTCGCCGCCAACTCTCGAATATGGGCCTATGGTAGTAGCGCCATATATCTTGGCCCCCATCTTAACCTGCGAATGCTCGCACAAAGCAAACGCGCCGCGTATGTGGGTACCTTCCCAAACTTCGGTATCTTTACCTAAATAGATCGGGCCGTTGGTGGTGTTAAAGGTGGAGCATTCGGCAACAGCGCCTTCTTCTGCAAAAAAGTCATTGCCGATGATGGTATTGGTAGCGCTTATCGCTGCGCTGGTTCTGCCTTTGGTAAGCAATTTAAAATCTTTGCGCAGCTCAATATCATTCTTGCTGAATATATCTTCAGGGTATTTTATGCTGATAAAGAATGGCTCGTAATTTACTATATTAGTAAACGCTGCACCCATCGTTGCTTTGGCAGCAATTAAAAAATCACCTTGCTTTAACGCTTCGCCTTTTTTTAACTGACCAATAGCTTCCAGCAAGCCGTCGTCCGGACAAACAGAACCGTTGATAAATAAATCATCAACCGCCGTTTTTTGCGGAAATTTAGCCTGCAAATAAGGTTGTGTATGGAAAGAAAACTCCGTATCGAGGTGTTTGGCCCACTTTTCGGCAATGGTTAATATACCAATGCGGAGGTCGGCAACAGGGCGAGTGTAGGTTAAAGGGAGTAAACTTTGGTGTGCGTTATCGTCAAACAGGATGATTGCCATAGCGCAAAAATAAAAAAGTCTCCCGATGTTATCGGGAGACTTGTAAATATTTTATTAACAAGCTGATATTACTTGTTATAACGTGTACGGAATTTATCAATACGACCTGCAGTATCAACCAGTTTCATTTTACCGGTATAGAAAGGGTGCGAGGTATGAGAAATTTCTAATTTTACTAATGGATATTCGTTACCGTCTTCCCACTTTACAGTTTCACGGGTGTCGATACATGATTTAGTCATGAAAGAATAGTCGTTAGACATATCTTTAAATACAACTAATCTATAGTTTGATGGGTGCAGATCTTTTTTCATCGTTATTATTGCTCTTCTTCTTATAAAAGAGGTGCAAATGTAGTATTTTATTTCAAAAGTAAAAAGATGTTTTTTAATTTAAAGATTGGTTATTAAAG
>NZ_JAQBOW010000076.1 GCF_028287845.1 Mucilaginibacter sp. | reverse complement strand
GGTGGATGGATATTAGGTAATACAATTGACGGTACTCAGGCAGAATTTGTTAGAATACCTTATGCCGACAACAGCCTTTATCATATACCTGCAGGGGCAGACGAAGAAGCACTGGTTATGTTGAGTGATATTTTGCCAACTGGTTTTGAATGCGGTGTGTTAAACGGGCAAGTTAAACCCGGTGATGTTGTGGCAATTGTTGGCTCTGGGCCAGTAGGTATTGCTGCTTTATTAACGGCTCAGTTTTATACTCCTGCAGAAATTATTATGATAGATCAGGATGACAACCGTCTTAGTGTAGCCAAGAAATTTGGGGCAACGCAGACCATTAACAGTGCAAATGAAAATGTTATTGAAAAGATAATGAGCCTTACTAACAAAAAGGGAGTTGATGTAGCCATTGAAGCAGTGGGTATACCTGCTACTTTCGAGTTATGCGGCGATATTATTACCGCAGGGGGCCATATTGCCAATGTAGGCGTTCATGGAAAAAGTGTTACACTTCACCTGGAAACGCTCTGGTCAAAAAATATAACCATCACTACCCGGCTGGTTGATACGGTTACTACACCTTTGCTACTAAAAACCGTTCAATCAAAAAAAATAGAGCCGAAAAAATTGATCACCCATCATTTTAAGCTGAATCAAATAATTGAGGCATATGATACTTTTGGAAATGCCGCGAAAGAGAAAGCTTTAAAAGTAATATTGGAAAGTTAGAAATAATTTATGCCAACAAAAAGGCCGCCTCCTAAAATCAGGAGACGGCCTTTTTGTTGTTATTAGTGATCGGTTGTATTTATCAAGGGGCAACTACTAACCCAATCAACTTAATTCAACCATTAGCTTTTATCTCAGATCTTTTTTCCCAAAGTCTATAATTACTGGTGTAGCGATACAAATTGATGAATAGGTACCAAAACATACACCAATTAATAATGAGAATGAGAAGCCACGTAAAACGTCGCCACCGAATATGAATAGTATCACTAGCACAAACAATACAGTTAAAGCGGTAATTATAGTACGGCTTAATGTGTTGTTAATAGCGTTATTAATAACCTCTTTAGGCTCATCTGTTTTTGCATGATGCAAGTTTAAGAACTCACGGATACGGTCAAATACAACTACGGTATCATTAATAGAATAACCTATTACCGTTAATATCGCTGCCACAAATGACTGGTCAATATCCAGAAATGGTAATACATGTCTGAAAATTGAGTAGAACGACAATACCATTAAAGCATCATGCGCCGTTGCAATCATCGCCGCTAAACTAAATTGCCATTTGCGGAAACGGAACAATATATAAGCCGAGAGAACTAATATAGCGAACAATACTGTCCATATAGCTGATTTTTTAAGTCCGTCAGCAATAGTAGCCTGTACTTTTTGTGAACCCAGTATGTCTTTTTTGCTTATTTGAGTTACCGCCTTTTTATTAAGTGATTCTAATAAAGTGCTTTCAACTTTTGCATCAGCGGTGGTTGAGTTATCCTCTATCAGATAGTTAGTAGTTACACTTATTTTGTCTGATCCTAATTTTTTAACCAAAGTACCATTACCTAATACACCTTCAATAGCGCCACGTACATCCTCTACAGTAGCATTTTTATTTTGGAAGGCAAGAATGTAATTACGGCCACCCTGGAAATCAACTCCATAGTTAAAGCCCTGTACAAACATGGATATAATACCGGCAACAATAAATGTACCCGAGAAAATATAGAACCTGAAACGTTTTTTAACAAACGCAAAGTTTGCATTTTTAAAAGTATGCGAGCTCCATGGGTTTGAGAATTTAATATCCCATCCTTTTTCAAGCATCCATTCAAATATTAATCTTGAAATTAATAGTGAACAGAATAATGAAGTGATAATACCTATCATCAACGTAGTTGCAAAACCTTGTATTGGGCCGCTACCGAAAATGAATAAGATCAAACCTGTTAAGAAGGTACTGATGTTAGAGTCTAATATAGACGATAAAGCGTGTTTAAAACCATCACTCACCGCTAAACGTATTGATTTGCCTAAAGCTAATTCTTCACGCACACGCTCATAGATCAGTACGTTGGCATCAACCGACATACCGAATAATAACACGATACCCGCAACACCCGGTAAGGTTAACACAGCACGTAAGCTGGTTAATACCCCCATCAGGAAGAATACGTTAATGATAACCGCTACAACCGCAACTGTACCCGCGCGGTTATAATAAGCAACCATAAATACCAATACCACCAGTAAACCCATTAAACATGACATTAAACCGGCATCGATAGATTGCTGACCTAATGACGGGCCAACCACATCTTCGCCAACTATACGGGCAGGAGCGGGTAAACGACCGGCTTTTAATACGTTAGCCAAATCCTTAGTATCTTCAATAGTGAAGCTTCCTGAAATAGAAGATACACCACCCGAAATTTCGTTTTGTACAGCAGGGGCAGAGTAAACATTATCATCTAACACAATTGCGATAGCTTCTTTTGTTTGTGCTGCCTGTGCGGTAACGGCGCGCCATTTTTCGGCTCCCTGTGAGTTCATGATCATTCTCACTTCAGGGCTGCCCTTTTGGTCAACATCGTTTTGCGCATCAGTAATTACATCACCTTGTAATACCGGACCGTTTTCGGCGCCTGATAATTTAAGGGCATATAATTCAAATATTTTAGTTTTGTCAAGTGGTTTAACACCCCATGCAAATTTTAGGTTGCGTGGTAATGAAGCTTTAACATCAGGGCTATGTAAATAAGTATTTACTTTAGCAGTGTCTTTTTGTAAAGCCCATCCAACTGCAGGACCCGGGCGCAATTGCTGCTGACCTTGTGCATCCTGATAAGAAGGGGTAGATAATATGCTTAACAATGGATGTGCAGCAAGCAATTTATTCTTACCGCCTAATGAAGTGTCCTTAGCGGCATTTTTTTCAACTTTGTTTAATAAAGCTAAACCACCTTTAGCGGCTGTTGTATCTTTCTTAGCAGTGACAGCAACTGTAGTTTTTGCCGAGTCTTTAGCAACTGCTTTAGTTTTTGCAGCTAATAAATTATCTATACCAACAAGGGTTTGATAAAGATCTTTATTTTCAAAAGTTTCAAAAAACTCTAATTTGGCCGATCCTGATAAAAGTTTACGAACACGCTCAGGGTCTTTAACGCCCGGTAACTCAATTAATATACGGTTGGTATTTGCCTCTAACTGAATGTTTGGTTGCGTAACACCAAATTGATCAATACGTGTGTTTAAAACGGTGTATGATTGTTTTACAGCAACATCAGCTTCATCCTTTAAATATTTTTCAACTTCGTTGTTAGAAGCGTTGTATTTAAGATGTGCTTGATTATCCTTAGTCGAAAAAATAGCGGCTAACTTTCCGTTTGGGTTTAGTTTTTCGTATTCATTAACAAATAAAGTGATGTAATCACTCTGGCTGGTTTTTGTATCAGCAGTAGCATTTACCAGTGCCTGGTTAAAAACCACATCCGGATTGTTGTTTGATAACGCTTTTACCAACTCGGCTAATGATATCTGCATGGTAACGTTCATACCGCCTTTAAGGTCAAGGCCAAGAGCCAGTTCTCTTTCTAAGCAGTATTGATAAGTGTGGCCCAAAACAGGATAAGCCGGCAATGATGAAACAGAATCAAGATATGCCTTTACTTTAGCTGTATCGCCTTTGGCATACGTTGCTGCATCCTTTTCAACTTTGTGGGCCACCCATGTAAACGAGAGTTGATATATACAAACAATCGTTAGCACTATGGCGAAAAATTTAATAACCCCTTTACCTTGCATCGTAAATTATAATATGTAATTAATTAGTTTATAAGCATTTTAAACAAGACGGCAAATCTAATAAAATTTTGCAAGCATGAAATTTAAAATTGAAACAATTTTTAAGGGAGTTAAAAGCAAAAAGGTAAAAGCTAAAAGGTGACGGATTAACGGCTAAATATATAAAGCTTTTGTTCTGAACACTGCCAACTGCCAATTGCCAATAACTCGCTGATTAAGCGCGTTCAAGCGTTATAAATGAGTATGGAAGTGCATTTTTTTCGTCGGGCTCATGATCCTGTCGATCGGTTTCTTTCCAGATGGCTGCCTTTATTTCAGGGAAGTAAGTATCTGCCTCAAAATCGGCATGAACAATTGTAAGATAGATCTTATCGGTTAGGTGCATGGCCTGTTTATAAATTTCGGCGCCGCCAACAATAAAAACTTCGGCCTCGTCTTTACATAAAGCCAATGCCGCGTCGATAGAATTAGCCACTTCACAACCCTCAATTGTTATTAGCTGGCGCGTTATAATGATGTTTCTGCGATTGGGCAGCGGCCTGCCAACCGAATCATAGGTTTTACGCCCCATGATTACAGTCCCGCCTGTGGTTATCTCTTTAAAATGTTTCAGGTCCTTTGGTAAATGCCAAAGTAACTTATTGTCTTTACCGATGGCATGGTTTTCTGATATGGCTACTACGATGGATACAATCATTTCATTTGGTCATTGAGTCATTGAGTCATTAGGTCATTTTTTTAAATGATCATTTTATGCTGCCAATGAATTTGATGTAAATATTAAGTTTAAGATGAATAGTTTCTAATTGTTGAAGTAATGATTGATAAGTTTCATTGTCAATCAACTTTCTTGAAGTTGCTTTGTATAGCCATGTTTTGGTTTCGATAATAGATCCACGACTATAATAACAGAAATTTTTGTTTTCCTTGAAATGATACCTACCGAAGCCTTCTGCAATATTTGCGCTGATGGAATCTGATGATCGCACTAATTGTTTGCCTATAGTATCCTTTGCAAAAAAGTCCCAGGTTGATGTAATTTCCCAAACTTTACCTGCAAAAACTTCCGACAAGTTGTAAACCTCAATATCTTCTATGCGATTGCTCATAACAAACTATCCAATGACTTAATGACCCAATGACTTAATGATCATTAAACCGCCACTGCTCCCTTAATATGCGGCCACGGATCGTAATTCTCTAATTCAAAATCCTCAAACTTAAAATCGAAAATATCTTTTACGTTAGGGTTTATCTTCATGGTGGGCAGCGGGCGCGGCTCGCGACTTAGTTGCAGCTTGGTTTGTTCCAGGTGATTGTTGTAAAGGTGTGCATCGCCAAAAGTGTGTACAAAATCACCAAGCTCTAAATTACATACCTGTGCCACCATCATGGTAAGCAACGCGTATGATGCAATGTTAAAAGGTACACCTAAAAATATATCGGCGCTGCGCTGGTACAATTGGCATGATAGTTTGCCGTCTGCTACATAAAACTGGAACAGCATGTGGCAAGGCGGCAGCGCCATTTGGTTAACATCTGCAACGTTCCATGCCGATACGATGATGCGGCGCGAATCAGGGTTGGTTTTTATTTGATTGATGACTTGGCTTATCTGGTCAATATGCCCGCCATCAGGGGTGGGCCATGAGCGCCATTGATAACCATATACCGGCCCTAAATTTCCATTCTCGTCGGCCCATTCATCCCATATACGCACGCCATTTTCTTTCAGGTAGCTAATGTTGGTATCGCCCTGTAAGAACCATATCAGCTCATGTATGATGGATTTTAAGTGCAGCTTCTTGGTTGTAACCAACGGGAAGCCATCCTGCAGGTTAAAACGCATCTGGTAGCCAAATACACTAATGGTGCCGGTGCCGGTACGGTCGTGCTTTTGAGTACCGGTTTCCATTACATGGTGCATTAGGTCGAGATACTGCTTCATTTTATTTAATTAGTGAATGATGGAATGAGTGATTGAGTGAATGTTAATTGTTGAATGATGGAATTAGTGAATGTTTAATTCCTGACGCAAATAAAAATAATCTATTTTTGGTATCCTAACGGATGTGTAAAAATAAGCATTGTGTTAATCATTCTATGATCATATTTCCAAATGCCAAAATAAATATTGGCCTTAATATAACCGAACGCCGCGCTGATGGCTATCATAACCTGGAAACCATTTTTTACCCGGTAAAAATAAACGATGCGCTGGAGGTTATTGAAGCCGATAAATTGAGCTTTGAATCATCCGGTCTGGACATTCCCGGCAGGATGGAAGATAACCTTTGCGTGAAAGGTTATCACCTGTTAAAAAAAGATCATGACCTGCCGCCGGTAAAAATTCATTTGCATAAAAATATTCCGATTGGCGCGGGCCTGGGCGGAGGCTCTGCCGATGCCGCTTTTTTTATCAGGCTGATGAATGAGAAGTTTGATTTAAATTTATCAACCGACCGGCAATTAAACTACGCTCGCCAATTAGGCGCCGATTGCGCTTTCTTCATCGAAAACAAACCGGTGTTTGCTTTTGACAGGGGTGATGAGTTTGAATCGATAAAATTAGACCTCTCAGGCTACGAAATTATTTTGGTGATGCCAGACATCCACATGTCAACTGCCGAGGCTTTCAGTGGCGTAAAACCGGCCATGGTGAAGCAATCATTATTGGAGTTGATCTACGCGCCAATTACAGAATGGAAAAATCACATCAAAAATGATTTTGAAAATAACATCTTCCAAAACCATGTGGAGTTAAGAGGGGTGAAGGCCGCGCTGTACCGGGCCGGTGCTGTCTATGCCAGTATGAGCGGGAGCGGAGCATCCGTATTCGGTATCTTTAACAAAATCCCTGATCTTGGCGAACTGGAACAAGACAACCAGGTGTTCTACAATATCTAATAATTATCTAAAAAAATCTTCTTTAAGGATGACTGATGTAATCGCGGTCCTCATCACTTAGTGTATCGGGTTTGTTGTTATCGTCGTCATCGTCGTGGTGATTTCCGCTGATGCTTCTAACTTTTTTGGGCCGCCCTACCAACACACCTAAAATAAATGCAATTACAGATACGGCCGTTAGCATTACCAGCTTGGGCATGTAAAAGGTACTAAACAAAAAATTAAATTTTACTTGTTCTGTGTTTTGCATTAATACTACCGTAAGCAATACAGTAATAAAAATAATGACCATTGTTTTTATGCGCATAGTTTTCGGTGTTTAACAGTTTAAGCCAATATCCGCTTTTTAAATGTGTTATTAAAATCATTTAAAAAATAGGGTGGGCAGCAAAACTGATAAGCGTAATGTTAATTTAAAAAACATGGAGGGCTGCTGGGTTTGTAAAAAGTCAAAACTTGTAATTTTTATTTGAGCTTTTTTGGCACGATTGTAAAATTACCCGTCCGTATCTGCATTGTTAAAATGCATCATTAAAAAGTGGCGTCTTTAACTCAGTTTTCTTAAAATGCTGCCTGCCTGGTACAATGCCGTATTTTTTGACAAAAATTAAAGATGGTACTTTAAGTACACTAACCACTCTTGTTTTTGATAAAAATAGTTATACTCATGTTGTTGTTTAAGTAATGTTGATTATATATTTGATTAATAGACATTTATGTATTTATTAAACGGGGGGTAAATTAGAAATGCTAACTATTTTAGTAATATGAAAAAATAAAATTTATGATAAGTTAAATTTTTACTTTAGTTAATGTTTATAATAATTTGATTAACAATTATTTATTTAATAAATTAAAATTGAGTTTTGATTTTTTATTGCGTGAAATTTCACTAAATCTAGCTGTGGATTGACTGTTTAGGATAGAATTGAAAATAGTAGAGTTCAATACACAAATCAATCATTGAAATTTCGCGTAAAATCAACTCGAATTTGTAAAAATGTATGTGGGTGTGGTTGAAATTGAAAGTAGCTTAGAGAGGCTTAAAATGGGCGGAGCAGTAATATAAATTATTCATCCCCTATCCTGTAGGTTTGAAATTATAGTACGAATTTCAGGAAGTATATCAGGTGAATATTAACGATTAGTACGCTTGTGAATTTGCTTTTGCGCTACCGGAAACAGGAAGATAGTAGATAAAATTATTAATGCGCCTACCCAAAACCCGGTGGTCATTTTATTCATATCGCCAAAAAAAAGGAAAGACATGAGTATACCATAAACCGGCTCAAGGTTGGTAATGAGCGCCACGCGGAAGGCCGAAAGTTCGCGCATTACTGATACGCCGGCAACATATGCAAGCGATGTACAGATGGTGCCAAGCAGTAAGAGATAACCAATGTCCGAGTTCTTTAATAGCATAGCATGGTTAAACCCGTTCGTGAAAAGCAGGTATAACGTGGCCCAGAAAAAGGCGCCGGTAAGCTCATAAAATGATATGATAGCAGGCTCTAATTTTTTAACCTGTTTGGAGTTGATAATAGAAAACACACTTGCAAACAGGGCGCTTAACAGGCCGGCTATAATGCCCTTAGTGTATCGGGTTTCGAATTTAAATATTAAAATTATGCCTGTTATAATTAAAAGACCGGCTATTATCTCCAGTTTTGAAATTCGCTTCTTATTAAATAAAGGCTCTAATACAGCCGTAAATAAGGTCATGGAAGAAAGGCATACCAACGTAACCGGAACGGTAGAAAGCTTGATAGAGGCGAAGAATAATATCCAATGCCCGCCCACTAAAGCACCCGTAAAGAACAATTTTAAGAAGGTATTTCGGCTAACTTTAAAGGCTGTTCTATTAAATTTAAAGTAAAAAAACAGCGAAACCATGGCTATTAATACGCGATACCAAACCAATTGTACTGCAGATACAGATATTAAAGCGCCTAAAATGCTGGTAAATCCCCAAATAAATACCGTGAAATGGAGTATAAGCAGGTTTTTATTAAGCTCAGAAGTGTTGGCGCTCCTTTGTGCCATTTATTTGGGTGCTTTATAAAGTAAATAACAGCCCAATACACCAAACAAAAAGTTAGGCAAAGCCGCCGCAATTAAAGGCGGCAAACCACTTTTTATGGCAAATACCAACGCAAACTTATCAACCACAATATAGGCAAAACAAAGAAACAGGCCTATACCTAAAGGTAAACCAATACCACCCCGAACCCTGCGCGAGGATATAGAAACGCCTATCATGGTTAGTACGTATGATGCTAACGGATATATAAAGCGCTTGTATTTTTCGTATTGCATATCCTTTAAGTTACCGGCGCCTCTTATCTTTTCTTTATCAATATTCTTGTCTAAAACAGACGTAGACATGGCCGAATACACATTATCGTGCATCTCAAAATCAGATGGGCTGAGCTCAAGGGTGGTGTCTTTTTGCGGTAAATTCATGCTTAGCTTTTCTCTTAAGCCATTTACATAGCGTATAGAATAGTTTTTAAGGCTCCATTTTCTTTTCAGAGAATCGTAAGTAGCTGTGTTGGCTACAATTTTTTCGCGTAATTTATCGCCATCAAATTTCTCCAAAACAAACTGGTAAGCGGTTTTAGAGGTATTATCATAAGACTGTACATACACATAAGTACGAGTATCTAATTGCAGATGTACCTCATTTTTTGTAGGATCGCCATTAAAGCCATGCGTATTTTCAAATTTCACCTTTAGCTCATTGGTATATGGGATAAGGTAAACATTAGCAAAAAGCGAAACGAGAAAAATTAAAGTAGCCGATACAAAGTACGGCCTTAAAAACCGGTTGAAGCTTGCTTTACCGCTTAGTATGGGTACAATCTCTGTTTGATTGGCCATTTTTGCTGTAAAATATATCACCGCTAAAAACGTAATCAACGGCGATAGCAGGTTCATGAAGAACGGGATAAAACCAGCGTAATATTTAAAAGCTATATCATAAACGGTAGCATGGTGCGATAAAAAGTTATCCAGATGCTCTGATATATCAAACACTACAGATATACCAATAACTATAAATAAAGTAAAAATAAAAGTGCCCAGGTATTTCTTGATGATATACCAGTCAATTATTTTTAAGTATTTATCTAATAATTGTTTCATTTATAATCTTTGGCCCAAACGGCTAACCATTGTTTTTTTCCAGTTATAAAACTCGCCTGCTATAATCTTTTTACGTGCTTCTTTAACCAGCCATAAATAAAAGTGCAGGTTATGCAGGGTAGCTATCTGTGCACCCAGCATTTCGCCCGAATGTATCAGGTGCCTTAAATAGGCTTTGGTATAATTTTTATCGGCAAACAATTCGCTATCATCTTCAATAGGCGAAAAATCGTTCTTCCACTTTTCATTTTTGATATTAATAACGCCATTTTTTGTAAAAAGCATGCCGTTGCGGGCATTACGGGTTGGCATTACACAATCAAACATATCAATACCTAAAGCAATATTTTCCAGTAAATTTATAGGTGTACCTACACCCATCAAATAACGTGGTTTTTGCTCAGGTAATATATTGCACACCACTTCGGTCATGGCATACATTTCTTCGGCAGGCTCACCTACTGACAGGCCACCTATGGCATTACCCTCCCGCTCGAAAGAGGCAATAGCCTCTGCCGACCGTACCCGCAGATCTTTATAAACAGATCCCTGCACTATCGGAAAAAGAGTTTGACTATAACCATATTTAGGTTCGGTAGTATCAAAACGTTCACAGCAGCGCTTCAACCAGCGGTGCGTCATTTCTATTGATTTTTTGGCATATATATAATCGCAGGGGTAGGGTGTGCACTCGTCAAAGGCCATTATAATATCGGCACCAATAATGCGCTGAATATCCATTACATTCTCTGGGGTAAACAAGTGTTTTGAACCGTCTATATGTGAGCGGAACGTTACGCCCTCCTCTTTTATCTTGCGCACTTCGCTTAAAGAGTATACCTGGTAGCCGCCGCTATCTGTTAAAATAGGGCCGTCCCAGCCATTAAATTTATGCAAGCCGCCTGCGCCTTCCACCACATCTAAACCGGGCCTTAAATATAAATGATAAGTGTTGCCTAATATTATTTGTGCCTCTATATCATTTTTAAGCTCGTGCTGATGAACCGCCTTAACGGTACCGGCAGTACCAACAGGCATAAAAATAGGGGTTTGTATGGTCCCGTGATCGGTAGTAATCTCGCCCGCACGGGCTTTAGAAAGCGGATCTTGTGCTGTTAAATTAAATTTCATTTTTGCGGAGCAAAGGTAGAGATTAAAGATTAGGTATTAAAGATTAGAAATTAGTTAATTAGCAATTAATATCCTATCGCTTTACTAAAAATATTAAATATTCACCTGCTATTGCCTAATCATTGACCTTTAATTAACTAAACTCTAATTTTCTTAACTAATCTCTAATTTTTAGTGCCTAATTTCCAATATTTTCCCCAAATTTGCGGCATATTTACTACGTGTTGGAAACTTATATACGAGTCACATTATTTGTTATTTTTTTACTGGCTTTTATTGTCCAGTTGTACTATCTTATCAGTAGCCATAAATCGCTATCGGCGTACGTAGTGCCCGATGAATTGCCGGACGTTAAAATACCTATATCCGTAATAATAAGCGCCCGTAATGAAGCGAAGAACTTAAACGAAAACCTCCCCTCTATATTACAGCAAAATTATCCTGATTTTGAAGTAGTGGTAATAAATGATTGCTCGTACGATTCATCAGATGTTGTTTTGGAAGTATTAAAAGAAACTTATCCTCATCTTAAAATAGTTACCATTACAGAGCATGAGCGCTTTAAAACAGGGAAAAAATTTGCGCTTACTTTAGGCATCAAAGCAGCAAAGAACGAACATTTGATATTTACAGATGCCGATTGCCGGCCAGCTTCATCAAGCTGGATAACCCGTATGGCCGCTCACTTTAACAACGAGGTGCATATTGTATTAGGCTACTCGCCTTATTATAAAACCGGTAATTTTTTAAATTCTATTATTCGTTTTGAGACTTTAAAAACGGCTATAAATTACTTGTCGGCAGCGTTAAATGGAGACGCTTACATGGGTATCGGCCGTAATTTAGGCTATACCAAAACACTTTTTTTTGCCAACAAAGGCTTTGCGGCACACATGCATGTAATGTCTGGTGATGATGATTTGTTTGTAAATCAAAACGCAACCGCTACCAATACCGATATAGAGATACACCAGGATGCCTTTGTGTTTACATCTGCCAAAACTACTTTGGTAGCTCTGTATCGTCAAAAAAAGCGGCACATGGGGGTTGGTAAATTGTATAAGAATACACATCGGCGCTTGCTAAGCTTTGATGCCTTGAGCGGCTTTATATTTTATGGATTGTTTATTTGGAGCCTGGTTTATTATTTTGAACCATTATTTGCTTTAGGATTGTTCTTTTTTAGATGGATATTACAAATAATAATCTATCGTAAAACATTTAAAAAATTAAATGCGGCATCACAATTGTGGTATTTGCCATTTTTTGATTTTGTTTACTACATTTATATTAATGTGTTTGGCTTTATAGGCACTTTTGTAAAAACTACTCAATGGAAATAAATTCGAATTTTACCGAAAATGCGAAGAATGACTTCCACCTGGTAGTCAAAGCAAGAGAAGGGAGCCAAAAGGCGTATGCCGATTTGATGCATCGGTACAAAGATTCCATCTATTTTATGGTGCTTAAAATGGTAAACAATAAGGAAGACGCTATGGACCTTACGGTAGAAACCTTTGCCAAAGCATTTGAGAAACTGGATAAGTATCAGCCGGATTATGCCTTTAGTACCTGGCTTTTTAGGGTGGCTACCAATAATTGCATTGATTTTATTCGGAAAAAAAAGCTTAATACCACCTCAATTCATGGTATGACGGATGATGACGGAGACGAAAAGCAGTTGCAAATAAAGGCTGATGTTTTAAATCCGGAAGAAACTTCTATCAAAAAACAGCAAACCGAAGAGTTGAAATTGCTAATACAAAGCTTACCGGCACGTTATCGAAATTTAATTACCCTGCGTTATTTCGATGAGCTATCATACGAAGAAATTGCACAGCAGCTTGATTTGCCTTTAGGTACGGTTAAGGCGCAATTGTTTAGGGCGAGGTACTTGCTTGGCAATATTATTAACCGCTTTAACAGGGATGACATCTAAGCAGCTCTTTACCTATTTTCCCGGATTAACACCAACTCAGCAGCAGCAATTTGAACAATTGCCCGCATTATATGAATTCTGGAATAACCAGATCAATGTAATATCGCGCAAGGATATTGATCAGTTGTTTGAGCGACATGTATTACATTCATTGGGTATCGCCAAAATAATGCCTTTTTTACCCGGCGAAAGCGTGCTTGATGTGGGCACCGGTGGGGGCTTTCCGGGGATACCGCTGGCTATATTGTTCCCCGACACACAGTTTTATCTGGTTGATTCTATCGGTAAAAAAATAAAAGTGGTGCAGGAAGTCGCCAGCGCGCTTGGTCTTAAAAATGTACGTGCATCACACCTCCGCGCCGAACAGGTTGACGAGAAATTCGACTTCATCGTATCGCGCGCAGTAACCCGTTTAGGCGAGTTTTATCCGTGGATAAAAGGCAAGTTCAATAAAATATCAAAAAATAAAATGCCTAATGGCATTCTATACTTAAAAGGCGGCGACCTTGCCGACGAGATCAAAGAATCGGGCTTAAAAGTGCAGCAATTTTACCTTAAAGATTATTTTACCGAAGAGTTTTTTGAAACTAAGCAGGTGATATATGTAAAAGGGTAACTGCTATTTCTTTGCCAAGGTATATTCGCCCCAAAAATCGGTAGGATAGGCCGAAGCCGCATACGGTACTACATTTGGTATAGCATATGGTGGATTATTTCCTACGGTCACAATTAAAAATCTGCCACTACCAGATTGCTGTATAGTTGCATTAGGAGGTGTGGTGCCATTCAATTTAATTTGATAGGTGAATTTTAAATTATTAGCACCAAGCCCCAGGTATTTTTTTGGTATAGCCAGCTCATAATTATAACTTATATTATTATCAAACAGGGCAGCGGCTTTAATGCCCAGGTCATTATACATCGAAATAAAATTATCTTCTATATCTTTTAAGTTTGTAACCCCAATTAGTTTTACACTATCTGTTAATCGTTTATTGATAACTTTCATAAACGAGTCAAGCTGCATTTTATACTTTGCTGCATCGTTTGATGGTTTAGGTTTGTTTATCAATTTTATTAGCAGCGGATTAACTTTTCCTTCTTTCGCGGGGAACGTGATAGATAGTAAGTTTTTAGCCTTTTTATCTCCGGAAGCACTAATACTAAAAGTAACCCCACCCGAAATTATTTTGGTGATAATGCTTGGGTCGGTTGCCTGTATGGTTAAATATAGCTTGTCATTATCATTAGCTATTGTATAAAAGATATCTGTAGCCTTATTATAAGCCTGGAATTTATTATCCCACTCGGCAATCTTTCCATCAATTTTAATGTCAGCAGGCGCACGCAAGCTTACATCTTGCACATTGGGCAGTTTTTGGGCAATTGTTTTTATTGAAATAATAGTAAAAACGGCGACGGATAAAATAAGCCGGGCATACCTTTGGGTTTTATTTTTCATGACAGACAATAGGTGCGAATTGGTTAACTAACGATAAGCGATTTGTTTAAAACAAGTTATTTCTTTGCCAAAGTATATTCACCCCAAAAATAGGTAGGTGAAAGTGATGTTGTCATCATTGGCGGTGGGGGTGGCGGAGCACCATTGGTATGTACAGGCTGTTGTGCATTTATAGCCGGTTCATTTACTTTAATTTGATAACTAAAAGCATCAGCACCATCATTTGGCTGAGATAAAAATTTCAGAGGTATTGCCAGTTCGCAGGTGAACCAGATTGCTGTCAAACCGCGATGCTGCTTTGACACCTTCATCGTTATAAATAGAAATAGAAGGATCAGGAATTGATTCTACGCCGGATATATTGACCATTTTATCTTTCGCTTCGAGCAAGTCGTTTAGGTCGTTAACCTTTATTGGGGCTATACCGGCTTCGCGCTTTTCAATAACCTTATGGGCCAATAAATTCGTTACGTCGGCCATATCTGCATCGCGTAATACCGGGTAAGTAATAGATACATGTTTTTCGTCCATTTTTCTTAAGGAATGGTTTATGGTGAAGGTTATACCGCCTCTTAAAATTTTATCAACCACATCATTATATTTAGATTGGATAGTTAAATACAACCATTTGTCGTCATTAGAAAGTGTGTAAGCTATATCCGTAGCATTGTTATAGGCCTGGAGTTTGTTGTCCCATTCTGTAGTCTGCCCATCAATTTTTATGTTGGTGGGTGCCCATAGGCTAACCTTTTGCACGGTTGGTAATTTTTGGGCGTTGGCAGAATTTAATATAACAGACAAGGCCGGCAAGAGCAAACCTGATTTGATAATGGTAAAAGCTTTAAATTGCATGATGAAAGGGTATAAATTTATTTTTTAACTAAGGTATAATCTCCCCAAAAATCGGTGGTTGAATCAAGGTCGGCATTCATATCTATTTGATCCCCTGCACTACCATATCTATAATAGGTTCGCACTATACCTTTATTGGCATCAAATCTGCTGATAAGCTTAATATTATAGCTGAACTTTGATAAGTTATCAATAGAAAGTCCAAGATGTTTTAATGGTATTGCTACTTCGAGCGTATAGGCTTTTGTATTATCAAAGAGTCCCGCTACGCGGATGGATTGCTCATTATATACAGAAATAAGGGTGTCAGTTATTCCTATCAATCCTTTAATTTTTATAATTTTTGATTGATTTTCAAACATTTTATTGGCAATAATAATCAGCGAGTCAGCTTTTTTACGTACAAAGGCTGTTTCAGCAGTCGTATCAGTTAACCCCGGAATTATATTAACTGATTTTAGTCCTACGGTTGATATTATATTTTCGCCAGTTTTAAATTCTAAAAAGGGGTAAGTAACAGTGATGTTCTCAGATGCTTTATCGTTTTTTCTGGCCAAATTATTAATGGTGAAACCAATACCCACGGCAATTATTTTCTGGATAATACGTGGTTTTGTTGCTCTTACCGTTAAATAAAGATTCTCATCATCATTAGCAATGGTATAAAAAATATCCGTTGCATTATTATAAGCCTGGAGTTTGTTGTCCCATTCTGTTGCCTGGCCATCAATTTTAATATTGGTAGGTGCCCGTAGGCTAACCTTTTGCACGGTTGGTAATTTTTGGGCGTTGGCGGTAATTGAAACAATAAAAAGAGCCACCACAGGCAACACCCATTTGGCAGAGATTAAAATTATGTTTCTCATCACAAAGGTTGGTTTATGAAATTATTTACCTATAAAACTATTTTTTTTAGTTACTATAAATTATTTCTTCATGTAATATTAAAAGGCCTGCTAAATATGAAACAGAGTAGGCCTTAGCATTATTTTTGTGTCGGGTAAGCAATTATAACGACTTCGTCTAAAGCCCAAACTGTATTTTTATTAGGGCTATTAGGGTTGATTATTGCAGCGGTTTTGGCTTTATCATCCGGCCGTCCGGTTTGTTCATCATAATCTGCAATCGCGAAGAATACGGGTACAGCATATTTACCTTGTGGTATATCAAGAGGTTGCTCATAATTTTTTAATACCCTTAATACTTCCTCATCTGCACCGTGGCCAATACCTCTTACCACTTTTATATCTTTCATTTTATTGCCTTCTACGGTAAAGATTGCAATAACACGGCCTGTGATGTTATTATTACGCGCATCTGTAGGATAATGAATATTTCTGGCTAAATATTTAGTAAAAGCATTATTAAAGCCTTTTGAAATAGTATCAATCCTTACAATCGGTGGCAGTACCTGGTTATCCGGCTTTACAACAGGTGGCGGTAACTTTACCTGGTTATTTGGCTTTACAACCGGTGGCGGAAACTTTACCTTTTGCGTAATCATTGGCGGCGGTGGCGGAAGCCTTGAATAAATAGGTATGGCCGGGAAGGTATAACCATATTTATCCTTTAACAATTTTATTTCGGCAGGAGTTACTTTATTAGTAAAGTATTCTTTCTCGACACCGTTTTTTTCGGTAATGGTAACTCGGTATATTGCTTTATTATTAACCAGGTAAGCTGTTTCTTCAACCTTATAGCCTTTGCCGGTGATCCTTGTATTTGACGGTGGTGCCGGTGGTGGCGGAGGAAGAGGTCTTTGGATTTTGTTTTTTGGTACAAGATCCACCCAGCCATAAGTTTTGCTAAACGCCAGGGTAGAGGCGCAAAGCAATCCTGCACAAATGGGTACAGCCATTAGGTACTTTAGCCTTGCTAAATTGCCCGAACGTTGTTGGTTTAACATGATTATTCTCTTTTTTAACAGGTTGTAATTAAAAAATGAATGCGTGATAGATGAACCGCCCGCACCATAAGCATTATTTACTAAAAAAGACGAGTAGGTGAGGGCATCTTTTTCATAAATAGCAGTTTGCTCGTCGGCAATATATTCGTGTACGGTTTTTAAGCTGTTCTGCAATAAGTAAATGAAAGGGTTGAACCAGTTGATGATCTTTAACAGCTCGAGGAAAATAATATCTGCCGAGTGTTTTTGCCTGATATGTACCAGCTCGTGCCTGGTAATAATATCGGCCCCAGCCGCATTAGTACCAATAAACAAGTAGTTGAAAAATGAAAATGCAACATCGCTACCGGATAGATAAACTATTTTATAGTTATCGCGCCCAACGCAATCTGCATTACGCATTAATTTAAAAAGCGTATACAGTTTAATGATCAGTATTATTAATACTATACCGGCACCCAGCAAATAACCATCCCATAAGTAATCCTGCATGCTTAGCGGGTGTTCAATTGTAACCGGGGCGATGATTGAAGATGCAGTTTGTGTAGTATGTATAACAGGTACGGTATAATTTACTGCTGTATTTGCTGCTACCTCCACCGGCTTTAACGCCCCAATTTGCAAAACCGGCAACGCAAATGAGACTATGCAACTAAAAATTAAATAGGCCCGGGTTAACTGGTAATAGGTTTCTTTGGTAAGAAATATGCAGTAGGCCAAATAAAATACACCCAGGTATATATTTGCTTCCGCGAGGTAATACAGCCAGTTCATTTCTTTTTATTTTTTAGGTCGTTTATCAGGTTGGTTAACTCATCAAGCTCTTTGATGCCTAATTTCTTCTCGTTAGCGATAAAGGATACCAGACTTTCGTACGAGTTGCTGAAATAGCTGCTCATCATTTTATCAAAAGTAAATTTTTTATATTGCGCCTCGCTGATGAGCGGGAAATAAACATGCGAGTTGCCGTAAGCTTTATGGTCGATAAAACCCTTACCCTCTAAAACTCTTACTACGGTTGATACCGTATTATATGCCGGCTTAGGCTCGGGCATTTTCTCAATAATGTCTTTAACTATAGCCTCATTTAACTGCCATAATATCTGCATTACCTGTTCTTCGGCTTTGGTGAGTTCTTTAATTTTCATATTAAACTATTTATATAGTTTAATAAAGGTAGAACTATTTTAATAGTTTGCAAACTATTTTTGTAGTTTTTGTAAATTATTTTTAATGTGTAGGATAATTAAACTGAAATTAAACAGAGGCGTAGCCTCGACATCATATTATAACAACGGGTTTTAACCCGTTGAATAGCTAATAAAGTAAAAGAAGAACCATCGGTTCGGCCCATATAGAATCAGCACACCTGTTTTACTAAATATGGATCGTGCCTACGGCACTTGATGCGGTTTAGTTTTTAAGCAATGGATTAAAACCCGTTGTTACCATATATTTCGAGCCTATGGCTCTTGCGGAATAATGGCATATTTTCGGTGAATTTTCTGATAGGCCACCACCACTATTACAAAAACAATTTTTAATGCTAAAAATTATAGCAAGTTTTTTCTATTTTAGATGCTTATAAAATATATGTCTTTACTTCATCAAATAGCTTTAACTTTTTTAAAAAACATTGGCCCGGCCATGGGCAAATTATTAGTTAGTCATTTAGGCAGTGCCGAAGCTGTATTTAATGCGCCAAACTATAAATTACTCCAAGTGCCCGGTATTGGCGATAAAACCATAAGAGAGCTTGATTTTGATGACGCCCTGCAAAAGGCAGCCAATGAAATAAAATTTATAGAGAAAAACGCGATAGACGTAATTTTTTATACTGACAAAAGCTATCCCAAACGACTAAAAAACTGTTTTGATTCGCCTATACTATTATATAGTAAAGGTAATGCCGACCTAAACGCGCGCCGCATTATAAGCATAGTAGGCACCCGCAATGCTACCGATTATGGCAGGCACTTGTGTGGGCAGCTAATTGAAGAACTACAGCAGTATGGTGTTTTAGTAGTAAGCGGTCTGGCTCTGGGCATTGATGTAACAGCGCATAGAGAATGCCTGAAAAATAAGGTAACCACTGTAGGGGTATTGGGCCATGGTTTAGACAGGATATATCCATCGCAAAATAAAATAACCGCTGATAAGATGCTGGAGAATGGTGGTTTATTAACAGAATATCCCTCAAATACTATCCCCGGCAGGGAAAACTTTCCGCAACGTAACCGTATTGTGGCCGGCATTGCCGATGCCACTATTGTTATAGAGGCCAGCATAAAAGGCGGCGCGTTAATAACTGCCGAAATTGCCAATTCATATAACAGGGATGTATTCGCTTTCCCGGGTAGGGTGGATGATGTATATTCTGAGGGGTGCAACTTTTTAATCAGAAACAACAAAGCCGCGCTGCTTACCTGCGTTGCCGACCTTGCGTACAGCCTTGGATGGGAAAAGCCCGATGACGCTAAACCGGTTGAGCAATTTATGCTGCCTTTAGATCTATCGGCCGAGGAACGCACCATATTTGATATTATCCAGCAGCATAAAGTACCATTGGCAATTGATGACCTAACCATAAAAACCAATATGCCCATGAGTCAGCTGGCCATGAATCTGTTAAATATGGAAATGCAGGGTTTTATACGGAGCTTGCCGGGGAAGATGTACCGCGTTAATTAATAAGCCTCGCTATAAACGCCTGGCCCCTGGAAAAACAGGATACATTTACATTAATTATATACCCGCCCGGGGTGTCGGCAGACGGTTTGTGTCGTAGACTGTTTCAGCGAAAAAAATGGGTTTCACATCAGGTGTTTCACCCAATTTTTGCAAAAATCCATAAAATAGCATAAAATGCTTGTTATAAGTAATTTATCCCATTTTACCTAAAGTATTAGTACTGTTTCAAAGTGTTTCACTCATTTTGTCAAATTGCTAAATATCAATAGGTTAACCTAAAAGAGTGTTTCATGTGTTTCACTAATTTGTGAAACACTACATTGCTTTTTTTAGCCGGATTTTTGCACTTTGGGCCGAGTTGTATTTTGTAAATACTATTCCATTCAACAAAACGTTAAAATCATTGTCTACCTACAAAAGCCTATGATACTATTTGCATACGCCGGTAATATGAATGTAGAGAAGTTTGCTAAAACTGTTCCCTCTGCAAAGAAACTTGGTGTTGGTAAACTGCGGGGATATAACTTTGCTTTTAACAGTACCGGCGATGATGAATCGGCTAAAGCAAATGTGGTAAAATCTCTTGATTCGGATGCCATAGTATGGGGGGTTTTAATAGAATATGACGATGAAGATCGAGCTGATTTTTATGACCCAACCTGGAGCACAACACTAAAGCTGGAGCCGGCGCTATGCTTTGATATGAATGATAATATTTATCACGCCGAAGTATTTGTAACGCAACCTCATGCTATTACTACGCACCTTTTGCCTTATGACTGGTATCATGATAAAATATTGAAACTGGCAAAAAATGCAGATCTGCCCGCGCATTATATTAGCAAGATAGCTATTATGCCTTATAAAACTGATCCCGACGAAGTACGCAGGCAAAGAAGATTAAAGAAACCATAAAAAAAGGCTCCCACCGAAAGATGAGAGCCTTTAATATTTGTGTTTTGATATTAAATCAAGTTGCTATCAGTCAATACCTGGTTCATTGTACGTACAGCATCGGCACTTTTGTTAAAAGAAGCCTGCTCATCTGCAGTTAATTTAAAGTCGACGATCTTTTCCCATCCGCCTTTTCCTAAAATTACAGGAACAACTAACGAGATATCTTTTTGGCCATACTCACCATTTAAAGCTACACCGCATGATAATAGTTTTTTCTGGTCGCGTACAATTGCTTCAACCATAAACGCAGTACCGGCACCCGGTGCATACCAGGCAGATGTACCGATTAGCTTAGTTAAAGTAGCACCGCCAACCATTGTGTCGGCAACAATCTTATCCTGTTGCTCTTTGCTTAAAAACTGAGTAACAGGTATGCTGTTCCAGGTTGCATGGTTAATCAACGGGATCATAGTGGTATCACCATGACCCCCAATAACAACCGCGTTAAGGTCGGCAGGAGAGCAACCCAGTTCCTGGCTCAAGTAATATTTAAACCTTGCAGAATCTAAAGCGCCACCCATACCTATAATACGGTTCTTAGGTAAGCCTGATGTTTTCAGGGTTAAGTAATTCATGGTATCCATCGGGTTTGAAACCACAATGATGATAGTATTTGGCGAATGCTTTAAAATGTTTTCGGTAACACTTTTTACAATGTTAGCATTGGTGCCAATCAGCTCCTCGCGGGTCATGCCCGGTTTACGCGGCAATCCCGAGGTTATAATAACAACTTCCGAATCGGCAGTTGCAGCATAATCATTGGTAACACCTTTTATTTTGGTATCAAACTCTAACAGGGCAGAGGTTTGCATCATATCGATCGCCTTGCCTTCGGCAAAACCTTCGCGTATGTCTAATAAGATAAGCTCTTCTGCTAATTCTTTTCTTGCGATGTTATCCGCACATGTAGCGCCAACAGCTCCGGCACCAACAACTGTTATTTTCATAATATTTTATATTTTATAAGAAGGAATTAAATTGCTTGCAATTTTAAGAAAAAATTATAAAATACTGTCTTTACATTGTTAAAATAGCATTAAATCTCAATTAATACTCTTCAGCTATAATTATATCAGCTTTTTCTTTAGCAGATATCAGCAGATAATGTTATTGTATAAGAGTTGAATTTTTAAGGGAATTGGTAAAAACGTATTATTTGCATTTTTTACCGCTTTATTTTGCTGTTTTTATTGTCATTAAACTGCTTTTTTTAAACATATTTAATTTTTTTTCTAATATTTTGATAAAATTTGCAAAAAATAGAATTTTTAATATAAATTTGCTTGCATATACCTAAGTATTGTAGTGAAACGTATTATCTGAATCAAACTTTACAAAATATAATTAAACATGGCAACAAAACTCGAGTACATTTGGCTTGATGGATACAAACCAACACAAAGCCTTCGTAGCAAAACAAAAATTGAAAAAGATTTCAGCGGTAAATTAGAAGATTGCCCGCTTTGGAGCTTTGATGGTTCATCAACTGAGCAAGCACCAGGTGGTTCATCTGATTGCGTTTTGAAACCGGTATTTATTTGTAAGGACCCGCAAAGAAAAGATGCTTTTTTAGTAATGTGCGAAGTTCTTGATTCAAAAGGTGTAGCACATGAGTCTAACGGCCGCGCGCTTATCCAGGATGATGATAATGATTTCTGGTTTGGTTTTGAACAGGAGTATTTCCTGTGGGATCCGAAAACAGATAAACCTCTTGGTTTCCCGGCTGGTGGTTATCCAGGTCCGCAAGGCCCTTACTACTGTTCGGTAGGTGCTAACAATGCTTATGGCCGCGAAATTGTTGAAGAACACTTAGACGTATGTTTAGAAGCTGGTTTGAATGTTGAAGGTATTAACGCTGAAGTTGCTGCCGGGCAATGGGAATTCCAAATATTCTCTAAAGGTGCTAAAGATGCTGGTGACCAAATTTGGGTTGCACGTTATTTACTGGAAAGAATTGGCGAAAGCTATGGCGTTGCCATTAACTGGCATTGCAAACCATTAGGTACTTTAGATTGGAATGGTTCTGGCATGCACGCTAACTTCTCTAACACTACTTTACGTACTGCAAACAGCAAAGCTAAGTTTGAAGCTATCTGCGAAGCTTTCCGTCCTGCGGTTGCTGAGTGTGTTGCCGTATATGGTGCGCATAACGAGTTACGTTTAACCGGTAAACATGAAACTGCATCTATAACTGATTTCAGCTATGGTGTATCAGATCGTGGTGCTTCTATCCGTATTCCGCTTTATACTGTTGATCATGACTGGAGTGGTTACTTAGAAGATCGTCGCCCTAACTCGGCTGCAGATCCATATAAAGTAGCTGCAGTTATTATTAAAACTGTAAAAACAGCTAAAGTTTAATATTTAGCTATTATATTGAAAAAGCGATGGGTTTACCCATCGCTTTTTTTGTTTAAATAATCCAGGTAATCTCCTGATTTGATCTGCTTCAACCCATCAACCGGCAGATTGTATAAATATATCCAGCAATATATAGTGCCATTTGTACTTTCAACTTTTAACAATTCACGGATAAATAAATTAGGCTGGTGCTGGTCGGTGCCAAATCCTTCGTAGTCATCCAATATTTTTAATGCTTCTCCTGGATAGTTTAATTGATAAATACTACCGGTTACTTCATCCGTACCATCGGTATTGATAATTGCCCCGGGATATTCCCCAATATCATACAACTTTCCTTTAAATTTACCCGTACTATGCAAATGAGCATTGCTGCTTAAGTATGCAGCAAATTCATTGCCGGCATTTAATAATGAACCATAAACAAACAATAATTCATTTATCATCTTTAAATATAAAATTTAGGTTAGTATAGCTAACTTGCTTAATATTGAATGATTTTTTACCTATATCATGAACGAACATCAAATTACAGCATATTTACAAGAAAACAATAGTCAAAAAATAAAATTCGCGTTTGCAGATATTGATGGTGTTTTGCGTGGAAAGGTAATTCATCCCAAAAAATTCATAGACGGTTTGCAAAATGGTTATGGTTTTTGTGATGTAGTATTTGGCTGGGATAGTAGTGATGTTTGTTATGATAATGTGCAGCTAACCGGCTGGCACACCGGTTATCCGGATAAGCCTTGCCATATTGATCTGTCCACCTTTCGTACAGTGCCGTGGCAGGAAAATATTCCGTTTTTTTTAGGTGATTTTAGTGATGCTGATGGTAATGGGTTGGCTGCCTGCCCACGCAGTTTATTAAAGCGTATTACCAAACAATGCGAGACTATGGGTTTTCATCCGGAATTCGCGCAGGAGTTTGAATGGTTCAATTTCAAAGAAACGCCGCAAAGTTTGCAAGATA
Source organism: Mucilaginibacter sp. (assembly GCF_028287845.1). Taxonomy (GTDB): domain Bacteria; phylum Bacteroidota; class Bacteroidia; order Sphingobacteriales; family Sphingobacteriaceae; genus Mucilaginibacter. The sequence goes on along the minus strand of NZ_JAQBOW010000076.1, from coordinate 33,682 downwards.
AAAGCTTTACTAAGCTACAACCACTAACTCCGGGTATGTTTGGATATTCCATACTACGCACATCAGAAAATAGTGAGTTTTTTAATGATCTGTTTAATCTATTGGCACAATTTAATATCCCGTTAGAGGGTTTGCATACCGAAACCGGGCCGGGTGTTTATGAAGCGGCAATACTGCATACGCATGTTTTAGAAGCTGCAGACAGGGCCGTCCTTTTAAAAACCGCTGTAAAAGAAATTGCTTATAAACATGGCATCGTGGCCACCTTTATGGCTAAATGGAACGAGAACTTACCGGGATGCGGCGGTCACATTCATCAAAGTTTATGGAACAAGGATCAATCTAAAAATTTGTTTTATGATGGCAGCGATACCAATAAAATGAGCGATCTGCATAAGCAATATTTAGCAGGTCAATTATATTGCCTGCCACATATATTGCCAATGTATGCCCCAACTATTAATAGTTACAAACGTTTAATAGAGGGCGCATGGGCCCCAACAACTATTACCTGGGCGGTTGAAAACAGGACCACAGCTTTCCGTGTATTAAATTCATCAGAAGCTTATACACGGTTAGAAACCCGCATACCGGGCGCAGATACCAATCCGTACCTGGCTATGGCTGCCGCGCTGGCATCTGGTTTATACGGTATTAAAAATAAACTGAGTTTGGATATTCCTCAAACTGTTGGCAATGGTTATCAAAACTCGGCCAACGGTAAAATTGCGCCAAATCTTTATGATGCTACTATAGACATGAAAAACTCGGCCATTGCTAAGGAAATATTAGGAAATGATTTTGTTGAGCACTTTACACAAACCCGTTTATGGGAATGCAAGCAATTTGCCAAAAGTGTGACTGATTGGGAGCTGAAAAGATATTTTGAGATAATTTAGATCATATTAATAGCATAGTTAAGTCTGTGTTATATCTTTGCGGTCCTTTGAATAATATATAACACGAATGGACTATTCTATAATTATAAAAAAAGCGTGGGAAGGATATGATGCTTCAAAAAGTATTAAAAACATTGAAGACATCAGTGCAATGGTTTCTACAAACCGGGTATTCAGGATAACTTTTGATGATGACGATATAATTATTGCCAAACTATCTTATTTTGGTAAGTACGAGTATTTTAAAGAAGACCATCGTATAATCCATAGTTTATCCAATAACCTGCTTTATCCTTTTGAAAATTTTCTGGCAAAATCCTTATTAAAAAACAACAGGGTATACATATATCATTATAAGCATAGAAAAACAGATGCGTGGGTGGTTTTTTATAATCCTACACGCATATTTGACCGTATGCCTAAAAGGTTGGATGAGCAGCATATCCGTAAGCTGGGCCAGCAAGTAGGTAAGTTTCATAAAGCTTGCGCCCGTATAAAGAATGTATTGCCAAAATCATCCAAAACGCTACGTACTGATATTTATTCGCTGATGCATCAGTTAGAGATTAACGAAAAGCAATTTGGTACAGCCATGCAGGTTGATTTTTTGAAATATCATTGCGAAACATTCCTGCGTAACCGGTCTAAATATAACATGAGCTCGTTCGAGATCATCCCTGTTTTTATTGACTGGAACATAGGGAATTTCTCGGTAGATGCTAATTTAAATCTTTATTCGAGATGGGATTATGATTGGTTTCGGATGAGTTACCGGATACTTGATTTTTATTTTTTGAGTAGAGTAGTATCTGATGTGGGCGACTGTACTGTGTTTAGTTATGGTATTAAAACACTAACGGAAGATCGCTTTATAACTTTTTTAGAAGAATATCATCAAATAAATCCTTTAACCGCTAACGAAATTAGATTTTTAAAGGAAGCATATCGGTTTTTTATCCTAAATTATGTCATCAAAGATGGTAAGTACTTTTTTAGCGAACAGTATGCAAAAAAATTACAGGGAGAAGCTTTTGATATTTATCTTCCATCTGTCGACAGGGACTTTGATGCAGAGAAAATTATTAAAGCATTGAATTTAGAATAAGGAGTAGCAAACCTGTATCATAATGTTAGTTTATAAAGTATTAAATAATAACAGCAATTTACCATTCATATATGAAGCGTATTGATAACTTTAAAACTATAATTGATAAGTATAATGTTATCTTTTTTGATGCTTATGGAGTGATAAAAAATCACCAGGGGTTAGTGCCCGGTATTGAAAAAACATTTGAATATCTTAAAGAACAGCAAAAAGAGTATTATATAGTTACCAATGATGCCTCACGCAGCCCGGCCCAATTGGCAGCATCTTACCATAAAATGGGTCTGCATGCTATAACACCCGGTCGTATCATATCATCGGGTATGTTAACCAAAGAGTACCTTGATCTTAAAGTTGAGGATGGAATTGTAGCTTATTTAGGTACAGAAAGTTCCGCGCATTATATTGAAAGTACAGGCTTGCATACTATACCCGTAAATCAAATAAACAGCAGTAATATTGATAAGGTAAACGCGCTGATATTTTTAGATGATGAAGGTTTTGACTGGCGCAGTGATTTAAATATTGCTGTTAATTTATTGCGTAAGCGCACTATTCCGGTTATTGTAGCCAATACAGATCTTGCTTACCCTGTTACGCTAAATGATGTAGCCATTGCCATTGGCGGGCTTGCATCATTGATAGAGAATATTGTTGGTAAGAGGTTTATCCGTTTTGGGAAACCTGATTCGCAAATGTTCATGTTTGCTTATGACCTGATACGTGATTATCGCCCAATCAGCAAAAAAGAAATAGTGATGGTAGGTGATACCTTACATACAGATATTATAGGTGGTAATAAATTTGGCCTTGATACTGTACTGGTATTGTCTGGCAATACTTTAGCGCAGGATGTTGATACACGGATCACAGCTACCGGGATAGTTCCAACTTACATCTGCGAATCAGCAGTTGTAGAGAAGGATATGTTTTAATTTAATTGTCATGGCATATAATCCAACTGCAATAAAATTACCTGAGGCCTCAGCATTTGAAAGAAAAGTAACCGGCAGGCAAACCAATTTATACCTGCTTCATAATAGTGTAGGTATGCAGGTAGCCATTACAAACTTTGGTAGTTATTTAGTAGGTGCGTTGGTTCCTGATAAAAAGGGAAAACTAACCAGCGTGATAATAGGGTTTGATAATATAGACGGGTTGCTTAAACAAGAAAGCTATTACGGCGCTACTTTAGGTAGATATGGAAATAGGATAGCAGACGGTAAGTTTACTTTAGAGGGAAAAGAATATCGTTTGTTTGTAAACAATGGCCCTAATAGTTTACACGGCGGTAAACATAACTTCAGTTACAGGGTTTGGGAAGCAAATCAAATTGATGCAAAGACTGTAACATTAGAATATTTATCGGAAGACATGGAAGAGGGCTACCCGGGTAATTTAAAAGTAAAAGTAACCTATCAGCTTACTGATGATAATGCGATAACAATAACTTACGAAGCTACTACAGATAAAACTACAATAGTTAATTTAACTAATCATGCTTATTTTAACTTAAATGGCGAGGGTAATGAAGATATATTAAACCATGTAGTGCAAATAGCTGCCGATAATTATACGCCTGTTAATAATACAATGATCCCAACGGGCCAGATAGCACCCGTTAAAGGCACGCCATTTGATTTTACAATCCCTGAAAGAATAGGAAAGAGGATTAAGGCAGATAACGAGCAGCTAAAATTTGGTAATGGTTATGACCATAATTTTGTATTAAACAAACGCGAGGAACATTCGCCTGTTGCAACGGTAACGGGCGATAAAAGTAGCATTAAGCTGGAAGTATATACAGACCAACCGGGTATGCAGTTTTATACCGGAAATTTTATGCCGGGTACCAATATTTTAAGAGGAAGGGTAAAAGATAAGATGCGCACTGCTTTTGCTATGGAAACCCAACACTTCCCGGATTCACCTAATCAGCCTCATTTTCCGTCAACAGTTTTAAAACCCGAAGAGATTTATAAAACTCAAACTATCTATAAGTTTTCTGTTTAGTTACTTAGTTGATCGTAATCGGCCATAGTATCAATATCAATTGCACCCAAAGGAAACGGAATTTCAATAACAGCATCCGGGTGATCAAGCATGATTTTTTTAGCGCCTTCGTGCCCCGAAAGTGAAAGCAGTTGAGGGAAAAACGAATGGTCAAAAAACGCGGGTGGGCCAATCGTGCCATTATAAGCGCTTGCAACTATTTTATTGGGCGATGCTTTTTGTATTAACTGATTAATAATGGATGCATCAACATAAGGTTGATCGCAAAGCATTAACACTATGGATGTTAATTGTGGTGCGGTTTTTTGCAGCTCGTTTATTCCGCAACGTATGGATGAAGCCATACCTTCTTCCCAGCCATCATTTAAAAAAACATGAACAGACTCATCTACAATAGTTAATTGCAGCGCCTCGGCATTTGCACCCAATACAACGGCAACTGTATCGCAATCCGCTGCCAGCGCAGATTGTATTGCCCGTTGCAACAGGGTTTGCCCCCGGTACAGTAAGGCTTGTTTAGCCGTACCTAACCTGCTCGATGAACCGGCGGCAAGTATAATGATACCCGTCATAAGGCTTGTTGAATTATTTGATCGGCTTTACGGTCATGAATAAAATCTTTATCCCGTAAGGAAACTCCCGAGCTTTTTTTCAATACCGCCTGAATTTCCGCCAAAATAGATAAGGCTATTTCATCCGCGTTTTCAGAACCTATATCTAATCCGGCAGGGCCATACACACTTTCTAATTGAGATGGTGTAACTTCTATGCCCTCTTCTTTCAAATCGTCAAGCATTCTGTGCAAACGCTTTTTAGGACCCAATGCCCCAACATAGGTAAGGCGAAGCGGAAGTAACTGACGCAATATGGCAAGGTCATAATTGTAATTATGGGTCATTAGCATCATCACGGTGCGTTCATCAATTGTTAAATGAGCCAGTGCTTGTTCGGGCTTTGCAGTTATAACTTTTTTTGCGAGCGGAAAACGTTCGGGTACAGCATAATTTGCCCTGCCATCTATCAATGTCACATGCCAGCCCAAATTAGCAGATAAATTTATTAACGGGATTGCATCATTACCGGCGCCAAATATTACCAGCGATACCGCAGGTTGCAATAGCTCGATAAAGCAGGTAAATTCATCATTATATAAATAGGTCTTCGTTATGGAGTTTCCATTTATGAGAACGTCTTTAGCATCGGTTAATATGGCTTGTCTTATAACATCGTTAGGAAACGGGGCCTCAATTAATTCATTTTCGGTTAATAATAAACAAGTTCCCGGCTGTGCCGCTTTTTTATCTTTTAATGAAAATAGAGTTGCTATTATAACCGGCCGCCTTTTACTTAAAAATAATTTGAACAGATTAATTGGGTTATCCTCTTTTTCAGAAGAGATAGGTTCTATCAATATATGAATAATTCCGTTGCAGCCTAAGCCCACACCAAACTTGGCATCGTCATCGTCGGTAGTGTCATAAGTAACCAGCATGGGTTTGTTCTGTACCATTACCAGTCTTGCTTTTCTTAGTGCATCACCCTCTAAACAGCCGCCGCTTATTGCGCCGGTAAGTTGCCCATCGTCGGTAATTAGCATACGTGCCCCTGCGTGGCGGTATGATGAACCTTCTACATGCACCACGGTAGCTAAAGCGGTTTGTTTACCCGCTGTGTTGGCCTTATCAAAAGCATTTACAATGTCCTGTAGTTCTTTCATCGTATGTTTCAGCAAATATAATTTAATGTTATTGTATCAGAAGTCAAACGTAAATCACAATTTTGATATAAAGCGACAATTAAAAAACACGGTAATAAATAATATTTACTTTTGTATAATTATTATCTTATAGGAGGTTGAGCGTTGATAACAGATAATCACGGGAGAAGAGTTAATTACCTGCGCCTGGCTGTAACAGACAGGTGTAACCTGCGTTGCTTTTATTGTATGCCCGAGGATGGCTTGAACTGGCTATCACGAGCCGAGTTGATGAGCTACGAGGAAATGCTGCGCAGCTGTGCTTTGCTGGTAAAGATGGGTATTGAAAAGATACGCATTACCGGAGGCGAGCCCTTTGTGCGCAAGGATATTATGAAATTGCTATCCGGTTTGTCAAAACTTGATGGATTAAAGGAACTTAGCATGACAACTAATGGCGTATTAACTGCGCCGCATGTTGCTGAAATGAAAGCGTTGGGTATAAAGTCGGTTAATTTGAGTTTGGATACTTTAGATGCTAACCGTTTCTTTACCATTACGCGCCGTGATGAATTTGCAAAAGTTATGGCAACTTTAGATGAGTTGTTAAAGCATGATATAGAAGTTAAAATAAACGCGGTAGTAATGGACGGCAAAAACACGCAGGATATACTACCCCTGGTTGAACTGACCAAAGATTTGCCCGTAAGCGTGCGCTTTATTGAAGAAATGCCTTTTAATGGCGATGGAGCTTCTAACCGCGGTTTGCAATGGGATTACGTAAGAATTTTGGATGAGATTAAAGATAAATTTCCAGGCATACAGAAATTAACAGATCCTGCATTTTCAACATCATATAATTACGATATTCCGGGGCATAAGGGTAGTGTTGGTATAATAGCAGCTTACTCACGTACCTTTTGCGGTACCTGTAATCGCATCCGCATTACGCCGCAGGGCACATTGAAGAATTGTTTATATGATGATGGTGTATTAAATATTAAGGATTTGATGCGATCCGGATTGAGCGATAATGAAATAGAAAAGAATTTATTGAACGCATTTAACCACAGGGAAAAAAACGGATGGGTGGCAGAGCGGATGCGGGTTGAAAAAACCGGCGTTCATGAATCAATGGCTACGATAGGTGGGTAGCTGATTAAGAGAATGGTTATATAATAATAACTTAATCAACCCATTCCAACTCAATCAATATTAAACTAAATAAACATGATAACGGTTAATGAAGCCGAAAAGCTAATCTTGGCAAATGCCGGGGATTTTGGAGCAGAGATTGTTCTTTTCGAGGAATCTTTAGGAAGAGTATTAGCCGAAAATATAAAAACCGACCGTGACTTGCCACCATTTAACCGGGTAAGTATGGACGGCATTGCCGTGAGTTATAAAGCTATTGAAAATGGAATTAATATGTTCCAGATTAAAGCTACACAAGCCGCCGGGGATATTCCAATAGATATATATGAGCCGGGTGAATGTATTGAGATCATGACAGGGGCGGCTTTACCTGCTTCACTTGATACAGTTATCAGATATGAGGATATTGAAATAAGTGATGATCAGGCAAAGTTACTGATCAGCGATATTAAAAGGGGCCAAAACATTCATATTCAGGGTGCCGATAAAAAACAAGGCGAACTTATACTAACACCCGGACAATTAATTACACCCGCTGTTATCAGTTTGATAGCATCAGTTGGTGAAACAGAGTTACGTGTTAAAAGAATACCAAGAGTAGTCATTCTTTCATCAGGCGATGAATTGGTGGAAGTTGCTGCTACACCATCGCCATACCAAATAAGGCGGTCAAATAATTATATGGTAAGAGCGGTTTTAACCCAGTTAGGACTTGAGGCTGGTATGCTGCATATTCCTGATGATCCTAAAGTTATTAAACAACAGCTACAGCTATGTTTGCAAAATTATGATGTTATCCTGCTAAGCGGCGGTATATCTATGGGTAAGTTTGATTATATCCCGCAGGCATTAAAAGAATTACAGGTTAGGCAGATTTTTCATAAGGTACAGCAACGCCCCGGTAAACCTTTTTGGTTTGGTAGGCGTGATACTGGCGTGGTAGTGTTTGCCTTCCCCGGCAATCCTGTTGCTACATTTATGTGTATGCAGCGATATTTTATTCCGTGGTTAAACACCTCATTAAATGTATCGTCCAAACAGGCAGTTTATGCGGTTTTAGACCAGGATTTTACGTTTACCCCGCAGCTGCAATATTTTTTGCAAGTTAAATTGAATTTTAGTGAGCAAGGCCAACTTTTAGCCACGCCTATAGAAGGAAATGGTTCGGGCGATTTTGCTAACTTAGTAGATACGGATGCCTTTATGGAACTACCTTTAGAGAAAAATGAATTTAAAAAAGGGGATGTTTATAAGGTTTGGCAGTTTAATCAAATATAATAATGAGTGATTTTAGTCATTTAGACAGCACCGGTAAAGCTACCATGGTTGATGTATCTGAAAAAGTAGTTACCCGCCGTACAGCCACCGCGCGCAGCATTGTTTATCTGCCGGATGAAGTTTTAAAACATTTAGTTAACGGCGATGTGCAAACTAAAAAAGGGTCTGTATTTCAAACCGCGATAATTGCAGGCATAATGGCCGCTAAAAAAACCGGCGATCTGATCCCGCTTTGCCATCCATTAGGTTTGGATAATTGTAAGATAGATATTGTACTAAACGAACAGCAGGAAGTAGTAATAGACTGCACCGCTACCATTACCGCCAAAACCGGTATTGAAATGGAAGCTTTAGTAGGGGCCAGCATAGCGGCGCTAACCATTTATGATATGTGTAAGGCTTTGAGTCATGACATCGTGATAAAAGAAACAAAGCTTATAGAAAAAACAGGAGGTAAACGTGATTTCAAAAGAGCATAAAAAACACACTTCGCTGGTAAGGCCGGTATCAGGCAATTTTGGGCGAAATGAATGGGCAATTTTGGGTGCGCCCTGCATTAATATTAAACTTTTGGCTAATGAAGTTATTAATGCCTTATCGCCAAAATATAAATGTGCCTATGCTGATACCTCGCATAATGACGAAGTAACTTTACCGCCGGGGCGTTTAGCCGGTGGTGCTGTTTTAGAGTATACAGATCAGCTTAATTATCAGCAGTTCAATTATAGTACAGCACTAAAGCCAATAAATTTTAAGCAACAATTTGCCGATGCTGATATGGTGCTGGTTAATGGCAATCATCAACCGGCAAAAGCACAGGTAGTGATCATTTACAATAATAAAAGTGCGTCCTTGCAAAAAAGAGTAGCGCAACTAACAAATGTTGAATTGATATTATTAGCTGATAACGTAGATGATGTATTTGATTTTATAAAAGAAGCAGTACCCAACTGGCAGCAATTACCTGTTTATCGTTTGGAAGAAACAGATAAAATAATTGCCTTTTTTAAAGATAAAATGCAACAGGCAAAGCCTGTATTAAACGGGTTAGTATTGGCCGGTGGGCAAAGTATTAGGATGGGACATGATAAAGGTGCGCTTAACTGGTATGGTAAAGAACAGCGCTATTACATGGCTGATATGTTGAAGGAACTTTGCGAGGATGTATTTATTTCTTGCAGGCCAGAACAAAAGCAAGAGATAGATACCACTTACAACACACTAACAGATACGTTTATTGGTTTAGGTCCTTTTGGTGCAATACTATCTGCTTTTCGCGAAAATCCAAACACTGCATGGCTGATTGTTGCCTGTGATTTGCCCTTGTTGGATGCTAATACGTTACAATATTTAATAGCAAACCGTAATCCGTCAGCAATAGCTACGGCTTATGAGAATGTCCACGATGGCTTCCCCGAACCGTTAATTACTATATGGGAGCCCAAGAGTTACCCACTATTACTGGCTTTTTTGGCGCAGGGATATTCTTGTCCCCGCAAGGTTTTAATAAATAGTGATACCACTTTATTAAAGGCTGGGGATACCGATGCGTTAACTAATGTAAATACACCCGACGATTTCGAAAAGATAAAACGTCAGATCCACCAAAAAATAGCTTCCACCTAATGGAACCCAATTTTTTAAGATATAGCTGCCAGATAGCTCTGCCCGGATTTAGTGAAACCTCGCAACAGCTTTTACAACAAGCCAAAGTATTGATTGTAGGGGCGGGAGGCCTGGGTTGTCCCGCAGCGCAATATTTAGCAGCAGCCGGCATAGGTACTTTAGGTATTGCCGATTTTGATACCATTTCTATCAGTAATTTGCATCGCCAGGTGTTGTATACCCCCGCGGATGTGGGATTAAAAAAAACTGTAAAAGCTTGCCAAAAGCTGCAACAGCAAAATCCCGGAATTAAATTAGTACCGCATGATATCAGGATAACTTCTGATAATGTGATGGATATTATGAGTCAGTACGATATTATAATAGATGGTACAGATAATTTTGATACGCGCTATTTGATAAATGATGCTTGTGTAATTATCGGAAAGCCAATTGTATACGGTGCTATTTACCAATTTGAAGGGCAGGTTGCTGTTTGGAATATAAGAAATGCCGACGGCACCAAATCACCTAACTATCGCGATCTGTTTCCTGAAGTTGATGCTACCCAGATACCCAATTGTGCCGATGGTGGTGTAATACCAACATTGGCCGGTATAATTGGTTGTATTCAAGCTAATGAAGTGATTAAATATATTACAAAAACGGGCGAATTACTTACAGGTAAAGTAATGGTATTTGACGCATTAAGTCTACAAAGTCGTATCATTAAAATTGGCAACGTAACCAAAATAGATATAACCAGTTTAGCAGAAACGGTTTACACTCCAACTATCTCTGTTAGTGAAGTGAAAAAAGGTTTGGCAGACCATACATTAGAGTTGGTTGATATCCGCACCGACCGAGAGCGGGATGAAATTGATATTGGCGGTATTCACTTTGAAGCTGATGAAATTGATGAAAATATGAACTATTTAATCAGCGGAAAAGTTAAGGTATTATACTGCTCATCAGGTAAAAGAAGCGGAGAGGCGGTAAAGTTCATCAGGCAAAAGTCGCCAAATGCTCAGGTGTTTTCTCTGGAAGGTGGCTTGAAAGCATGGTTTGAGCACGATTAAATGATTTATTTGATTTTCAGGATTGAATAAACTAATAAACTTATTCACTCATTCAAAACTCACTCATTCACTCATTAAAAATCACGGATGCGCCGCTACCCAAACTTCGCCGTCCTCAAATATTTCTTTTTTCCATATCGGTACGGTTTGCTTTAGCGTATCAATAATATAGCGGCAGGCATCAAAAGCTGCATCACGATGCGCGGCAGCTACGGCTATAACTACCGGTATTTCGCCAATTTGTAAAACTCCTGTGCGGTGATGAATTAATACTTTTTGTACCGGCCATTTATCAAAAGCTTGTTGGGTTATTTTCTCCAGCTCTTTAACGGCCATTTTTTCGTACGCCTCAAACTCCAATCGAACTACGGCCTTACCTTTAGTTGCATTGCGTACGGTGCCAATAAACACATCAATACCGCCACATTCAGGCGATATAACCCAGTCAACGCATTCCTGTACATTTAAAGTAGAAACCGAAAGTTTTATTTGTGTATTCAATGATAATATTATTATGGTCATTTAGAACATAGTAAGAAATTTTATAGGATATGCTTAATAAGCGTTTGTATAAGATTTCTCCTCCTACGTCATCGAAATGACAGAAGTTATTTGTTGTTATCCCCCGCTTACCGGCGGGATAATAGCAATTTCATCACGCTCATGTATGGTATCGCCATCTAAAGCGTATTCGTTATTTACAGCTACCATATAGGTTGCTAATTTTTTAAGTCGCGGGTATTGCTGTTCCAGCAAATATTTTAAATTAGATATGTTAGCATCATTAGCCAGATCAAGACTAACAGATGGGCCGCCAAAAATGTCCTTTGCAATACCAAACGCCAATATGTTTACGTTCATAATTATGATCTAATTACTTACAAATATGCAAGAAATGGATAGAATAATATAAATATAATTCGTTTAAATATCAGTAAACAAATTTTTAAACGAATTGTATATTTAAATATGCTAAAATGTCAATTAAATCTATAGTACAATTACCGGTTACTAAAGTTTATGCAACTGTTAGTACAGATACCTCTGATTCTTTGGCTATTGAAGAGCCGTTAGAGATACGGCTTGAACATGGGCCTAAAGATCAACGCATTATACAAAATGTTTCGGTTACTATGCGCACGCCAGGTAATGATGCAGAACTGGCTACGGGGTTTTTATTTACAGAGGGTATTATCAAGCAAGCTGGCGAAATTGGTAATGTAAATCATTGCTTTATAGCTTGTGCAGAGAACAAAGAAAACGTTATACAGGTAAGCCTTAACGAACAGGTTATGCCTGAACTAAAAAACACAGAACGTAACTTTTATACTACTTCAAGCTGTGGTGTTTGTGGTAAAGGTTCTATAAACGCTATCCGTACAGTGAGTTCGTTTTCGCAGCAGGTGGATGATAATATGGTCAGTTCAGAATTATTGCATGAATTGCCGGGTATTTTATCCGCTCACCAGGAAGTATTTGCAACTACCGGCGGTTTACATGCTTGTGCGCTATTTAGCTTATCGGGCGAATTACTGCTGGTACGCGAAGATGTAGGCAGGCATAATGCCTTAGATAAGCTGATAGGCGCGTCATTGCAGAATAATTGGCTGCCATTAAGTAAAGCCGTGTTATTACTAAGTGGCCGGGCAAGTTTTGAATTAGTTCAAAAGGCAGCTATGGCAGGTATCACTATTATAGCTGCGGTGGGTGCACCATCAAGTTTGGCCGTTCAGCTTGCCGAAGAATTTAACATAACCTTAATAGGATTTTTAAGGAACCATCGTTTTAATATTTACAATGCGGCTCATCGCATAACATTACCTGTTAGTCATGAAACTACGTATTAATAGTAACTCATTACGTTATCGCCTTACCCAAACAGATGTGGCAAATTTGTTTAAGGAAGGCTGCATAAAAGAAAAAGTAAATTTTGGTGATAATGAATTGGTATATGTTTTACAAAGTACAGTTGATAAAGAAATATCAGCAGATTTTAAAAATAATATAGTAACCACGTATATACCTAAAATAATGATTGATGAATTAGTAAATACTGACAAGGTTGGTTTTGAAAATAATAAGAGTGAGTTGAAATTACTAATAGAAAAAGATTTTACATGTCTGGATGAGGTTGCCGAAGATCAAAGTGATAATTATCCAAATCCATTAACCCCCCAATAATCATGAAAAAGGATATTGATATACCGGCAGCAGAGAATCCGGAAGAATTATTAAAACTGAAACTTACTGAGCCGAAAAAATGGGCGGCAGGTATGCCAGCAGTATATGAGGCAATGAAAGATGTTTTGGAAGAAGCCGGCCCCATACGTGGTATGGAAGCTTTGTTCCACATGAATAAAAAGGGTGGGTTTGATTGTTCAAGCTGTGCCTGGCCCGATCCGGATGATGACCGATCGCCAATTGCCGAATATTGCGAAAATGGCGCCAAAGCCTTAGCAGAAGAAGCTACAACCAAGAAACTAACCGCGGAGTTTTTTGCACAAAATTCAGTGGCCGACCTTGCAAAGCTAAATGATTATCATATCGGCAAAAAAGGTAGGATAGCCCAACCGGTTTATCTGCCAAAAGACGCTACACATTACGAGCCAATAAGTTGGGACGACGCGTTTAAAAAAATAGCCGCCCATTTAAACAGTTTAGCGTCGCCGAATGAAGCCGCGTTTTATACATCGGGTCGTACCAGTAATGAAGCTTCTTTTACTTACCAGTTGTTTGTAAGAGAATACGGTACTAACAATATGCCCGATTGCTCAAATATGTGCCATGAATCAAGCGGGGTAGCTTTGGGTGATGTTATTGGCATTGGCAAAGGCACAGTTACTTTGAATGATTTTTACGATACCGATGTAATTATAATCATGGGGCAAAACCCGGGTACTAATCACCCGCGTATGCTTACTGCTTTGCAAAAGGCTAAAGAGAATGGATCAAAAATCATAGCTATTAACCCTTTGCATGAAGCGGGGTTAATGGGTTTTAAAAATCCACAAAGAGTTAAAGGTATTTTAGGGCTTAACCCCAAACTGGCTGATTTATATCTACAGGTAAAAATAAACGGCGATATGGCTTTGTTTAAAGCTATTGAGAAATTATTGTATGAAGAAGAATTGAAAACTCCGGGAAAAGTGTTCGATCAGGAATTTATACAAAATAATACAATTGGCTATGCAGATATGATTGCCAGTTTGGAGCAATACAAAACAGAAGATTTGGCGGAATCAGCAGGTGTATCTATCGAACAGGTAAGGGAAGCCGCTAATATGCTGAAAGATAAAAGCCGCATAATTATATGCTGGGCAATGGGTATTACACAGCATGTAAATGGGGTTGATACTATTAAAGAAATAGTAAATCTAATCTTACTTAAAGGCAGTATTGGCAAGCCCGGAGCAGGCCTGTGCCCGGTACGTGGTCATAGCAATGTACAGGGTAACCGTACTATGCTTATTTATGATAAACCCTATAAAAAGCAACTGGATAAGATAAAAGAAGTTTATGGATTTGAGCCACCGCGCGAACATGGTTATGATGTGGTTGATTCCATTAAGGCAATGCATGAAGGTAAACTGAAAGTGTTTTTTGCAATGGGGGGTAATTTTTTATCCGCGGCATCTGATACAAACTATACTGCCGAAGCTTTGCGCAAAAACAAACTTACAGTGCACGTATCCACCAAACTTAATCGCAGTCATTTAGTACATGGTGAAGAAGCTATTATTTTACCAACCCTGTCACGTAGCGATAAGGATATGGTAAACGGCGAGGCGCAATTTATTACCTGCGAAAACTCTATGGGCGTTGTGCAATCGTCAAAAGGAATACTGGAACCCATTTCAAAGGATCTGCTTAGCGAGAATCAAATTGTTTGCAGGTTAGCAAAAGCCACAATAGGTGTTCGTACGGTAGTTGATTGGGATAAATATGCCATGAGTTATGATGCGGTTCGGGCTGATATTGAAAAAGTTATACCCGGTTTTGATGATTACAATAAGCGTGCACGTGAGCCAGGTGGTTTTTATTTACCCAATGCGCCGCGCACCGGTAAGTTTGAGTCGGAAAAATTTGGTGACAAAGCAGGATTTTCAGTTACCCGGTTAACAGAACACAAGTTGGCTGATGATGAATATCAAATGATGACCATACGTAGCCATGACCAGTTTAATACCACCATTTATGGTTTGGATGACAGGTATCGCGGAATACATAATGAGCGCCGCATTATTTTAATGAACCCAGCAGATATACAAAAAGGCGGCTTCAAACCCGGTGAAAAGGTAGACTTGTTTAATTATCATGGAGGAAAAGAGCGCGTAGCACGGTTGTTTGTAATAGTATCATATAATATACCTGAACATAACACTGCTACCTATTATCCCGAGGGCAATGTTTTAGTGCCTATTGATACCGTGGCTGAAAAAAGTAATACACCTGCGTCAAAATTGGTTATCATTAAGATCAAAAAACATCAGCCAATAGTCGCTTAAGCTATTATCATATCTTTTTTTAAATAAATTATAAAAGTTTAAACTTTTTCTTTTGAGTAAATGTTATTGCTTTATAATGAAAGGATATGAGCGACCTTCTGAATCAAGACGAAAAGCCACATAGAGGTGGTTCTACCCGTCGTGAGTTTTTAACACAAATTACAATGGCAGGGGCCGGGCTATCATTTGCGCCCATCCTTGTAAAATCTGTAACTCCAACCTCAGCACTTGCGTTAATTCAACCTGTAAAAGTTAATCTAATGGTTAATGGTTTGGCTAAATCCTTAACTATTGATTCGCGTGTTACTTTGTTGGATGCATTGCGCGAAGGGTTAGCAATGCCCGGCACTAAAAAAGGGTGTGATCATGGGCAGTGTGGTGCCTGTACGGTTTTGGTTAATGACAGACGCATTAATTCATGTCTTACCCTCGTTGCTATGTGTGACGGGGCACAAATAACTACCATCGAGGGCTTGGCTAAAGGCGATCAATTGCACCCAATGCAGGAAGCTTTTATTAAGCATGATGCTTTTCAATGCGGTTATTGTACGCCGGGGCAAATATGCTCGGCAGTGGGATTAGTTAAAGAAGGGCATGCTAAAACCGATGCCAATATCCGCGAACTGATGAGCGGTAATATTTGCAGGTGCGGTGCCTATCAAAACATACTGGAAGCAATTAAAGAAGTACAAACAACCTGAGAAATTATGCAGCCTTTTAAATTTATTCGCGCACAAGATAGTCATGCCGCTATAACCGCTGCCCTGACCAATAATGCAAAATTTATTGCCGGCGGCACTAATATGATAGACCTGATGAAGTTAAATATTGAAAAGCCAACCCAGGTTATTGATATTAACGGACTAAAGTTAGATAAGATAGAAATTTTCTCTAACGGAACTATCAGAATAGGCGCATTGGTTAAAAATAGCGACCTGGCTTATCATCCAACCATTATAAAAAGTTACCCGGTATTGTCGGAGGCACTTTTATCAGGAGCATCTGCGCAATTAAGAAATATGGCAACTGTTGGCGGCAATTTATTACAACGTACACGTTGCCCCTATTTTTATGATACTACCTATCCCTGTAATAAACGCGCGCCTGGCTCGGGTTGTTCTGCCTTAAATGGTTATAACCGCAATAACGCTGTGTTGGGCACAAGCGATAAATGTATTGCTACGCATCCGTCTGACATGTGTGTGGCCTTAGCAGCTTTAGGCGCTGTAATCCATGTGCAAAGTGACAGCGGAGTTAGAGAGATACCGTTCAATGAATTTCATCTTTTACCCGGAGAAACACCGCAATTTGAAACCACATTAAAACACGGCGAATTAATTATCGCTGTTGATATACCGGCAATAGCATACGGAGCACGATCACACTATTTAAAGGTGCGCGACAGAGCATCTTATGAATTTGCTTTGTCATCAGCCGCGGTGGCCCTTGATATTAAAAACGGTAGGATATTAACCGCAAGAGTTGCTTTAGGGGGGATAGGAACAAAACCATGGCGATCATTAGCAGCCGAAAAGGTTTTAATGGGGGCTGTAAATAATGAACAAAGCTACCGCACCGCTGCCGAAGCTGCCTTAAGCGGGGCAAAGCCTTATCAGCATAATGCATTTAAGATAGAATTGGCCAAACGTACTTTGGTACGCGCTTTAGCTACAGTAGGAGGTATGTCATGAACGAATTAGTTGGAAAACCCTTGGATAGGGTTGATGGCCGCCTAAAAGTAACCGGGGCAGCTACCTATTCTGCTGAATATTACCCTGGAAATTTAGCTTACGGTGTTATTATAGAAAGCGCCATCCCCAAGGGGCGATTAAAAAATTTGGACACCTCGGTAGCAGAGAAAGCGCCAGGTGTTTTAAAGATAATGACTTCGCAAAATTCTATGAGCTTGCATTTTCCTGCAGGGTCAGATCCCGGTAACGGAAAATATGCAGAAAAAGATTTGCTGCCATTACAAAGTGAACGGATATTTTATGGCGGACAAGCCATAGCTGTAGTTATAGCCGAAACCTTTGAACAGGCAGAACACGCCGCAATGCTAATTAAAGCTGATTATGACAAAGATAAGCCTGTTTTTAGTTTAGAGAAAAATATAGACCAGGCCTATAAGCCCAAACAAGGCTTAGGCGGATCTGAAGTGCAGATTAAACGTGGCGATGCAGACAACGCATTGCAAAGCGCGGCTGTAACAATTGAAGAAACTTATACAACGCCGGTCTACCACCATAACGCTATGGAACCGCATGCAACCATTGCCGAATGGAAAGGTGATGAACTGATGATGTATGATGCCACACAATCCGTAATGGGCAGTAAAAATTTAATGGCTAATATGCTGGGTGTCAAACCAGAAAAAGTTCGATTGATCTCTTTATATATAGGTGGTGGTTTTGGTTCTAAAGGGTTTTCATGGCCTAATACGGTTTTAACCGCTATGGCAGCAAAATTAGTTGGCCGTCCTGTTAAATTGGTGCTTTCCCGGCAGCAAATGTTTACTAATGCCGGGCGGCGCACACAAACTATACAAAAAATAAGCTTGGGAACAGATAATGCAGGAAAGCTAAATGCTATAAAACACGCAACAACTTCTGAAACCTCATTTGTAGATGAGTTTGTTGAACCGGCAGGCATTGCAACTGCAATGCTATACAGCAGTCCTAATGCAGACATTAGTCATAGTTTAGTGCGATTAAATAAGGGCACGCCGTGCCCAACACGTGCACCGGGCGAAGCTCCGGGCACCTTTGCCATAGAAGCAGCTATGGACGAACTGGCTTATAAGCTAAAAATGGATCCGGTTGAATTGCGCCTTTTAAATTATGCCGAAACCGAGGAACAAAAAAACAAACCATTTTCCTCCAAAAATTTAAAGGAATGTTACCGGCAAGGTGCTGACGCTATTGGATGGAAGCAACGCAATCCACAACCCGGCTCGATGCAGGAGGGTAACTATCTTATCGGTTACGGTATGGCAACAGCTACTTACCCGGCTAATAGGAGCGCATCTACCGCTAAAGCTATATTATTTGCTGATGGCCACGCCGAAATATTGTGTGGTACACAGGATATTGGTACAGGAACCTATACCATAATGACGCAAATAGCAGCCGACGCTTTTGCATTGCCAATGGAAAAAGTTAAAGTTAAATTGGGTGATAGTTCTTATCCGAAAGGCGCTAACTCCGGAGGGTCGCAGGTATCGGCAAGCGTGGGGCCGGCTATCCGTGCTGCAGCATTGGGCGCTGTGAATAAATTGATAAAAATGGCAATAGCCGATAGTGGCTCACCATTACATGGCCATAAAGAAGAAGATATAGTTGCAGCTAATGGTCGTTTATATGTTGCAAAAACCAATTCAGGCGAAAGCTATGAACAATTGCTTAGCCGGAATGGTGGGAAGGTAGAAGCACTGGCAACTACTAACGTTTCTACCAGACAGCAAGAGGCAAATCCGGCAGCAAAAAGTGGGGCCGAAGAAGAAGCTGAAAAAGAAAGTAAAACGAATGCAGTTGTACAGGATGACGAAAAAACAGATAGAAAACCATACGCTTTTCATTCATTCGGTGCACAATTTGTAAAGCTGCGGGTTGATAAACAATTGGGAACAGTGCATATTGATAAAATAGTTAGTATAATGGATATTGGTAAGGTGCTGAATTTAAAAACTGCTAAAAATCAAATAATGGGTGGCATAATATTCGGTATAGGCATGGCCCTGATGGAAGGTACCGGCTATGACCCTAATGATGGCAGGGTAGTAACACGCGACCTGGCCCAGTACCTTGTACCTGTACATGCGGATATGCCCGAATTTGATATCAGGTTTATTGATAAACCAGATCCTTACATCTCGCCTATAGGTGCAAGAGGTATTGGCGAAATTGGTATTACCGGTATAACAGCTGCCATTAATAATGCTATTTATCACGCGACAGGGAAACGTGTACGCGATCTGCCAGTTACTGCTGATAAATTGATTTAATATTTAACTTTCTTTACAATTAATATTCCCACAACGGGAAACATGGTTAAGTAATACACCGGTATTAATATTAATTGCACCAATTTTAACACATAAATACCTTGATTAACAGTTAAAAAGGAAAGAAATAAAAATATTTTTAATAAAATACTATAAAGTATATAGATTTAGTAGTATATTTGAATTGTTATTGAAACAATCAAATGGTACACAGTAAAATAATAATTTTCTTATACATTCTATCAGGCAGATCAGATCTTGGTATCCGAATGTGTTATTGTTGTTGCTAATTGCACACAACTATTCTCCATCAATCAATACTCAGTATCAACCTTCAATTTTATTAAAATGCTAACTACGATAAATAAATATCCATTTTTTGATCTTTCGGAAATTATTCCGGAGAATGATATTACCTATAAAAAATACCAATCTTTAAAACCCGTTAAAACCGGAAATTTAATACCGGATATTAATCTGGTTACGGATTATCATCGCTGGAAAAACTTTTATAATGGTGCGCCTACGCATGGGCCTATATCATTAAAGCATTTGTTTGGTAAGCCATTGGCTATTGCCTTTTACTCTAAACAGTGGCAGGAACGTGGTGTTGATCAATTAAAACAATTAAACGCCTTACAAAGTGAAATAAAAGCAAATGGTGGTAATTTATTGATACTTACTAATGAAGCAGGAGATGACCAATTAGCTAAAATTACCTGGGAACATAGCTTATCGCTTAATTTTTATCATGATGTTAATAACGAGATTGCCGAAAAATTCAGAGTGTATTCAGAAAATGACCCTACATGGAACAGGTTCTCGGGTATTGATGTAAACGTTCCTTTATTGGCTGTGTACGTTATTGATACCGACAGGCATATTGTATATGATTATGTTGATCGCGACCTGTCAAGCACATTTATTGCTGATGATATTATTAATGCTGTTTATGAAGCGGCACTTACAAATAACCGCAGAAAATCTGCATAAAAATACTATTGGTTTAGGTTTACAGTTGGAAAGAAAGCCGCTTCATCAATTACGATGAGCGGCTCTTTTCTTTTTAATATGTACGATAATGCCTTACTCCATGACGGTAATAATAATGCCTTCTTACCGCACCTCTTGATCGTCTTTCCGATCCTCTTATTATTACCCTTCCGCGAGGCGCAGGAGGTGGTGGTGGAGTTCCTAAATGTATACGGGGCAATGGCGGACGTGGTGGTGGCGGCGGTAGCCTTATCTGGCCCTGTGCCAGTACAAATGTGACTGCTGTAATTACTGCAATTAGCAATACTTTAATAATTTTCATGATGTTGATTTATTTTAAGCAAATATTTCTGCTATACTAATAACTTTAAATATTCTAAACGGTTTTAAATAAAACAGCACTGGTAAAATAACGTTTTTAATAATAGTTGGTTGTTAATAAACTTTATAATAGAATATATGAGGCTGTTCACCTTTTTAATAATAATATTCACATCCATGTCAGTTTTGGCACAATCATCTATACAACTGGTAAAGGGCAATTTGATTATTGATGGCAACAAGCGTTCATTTCTAACTTATGTGCCGTTTACTGATGAGCCAGATAAAATGCCGGTAGTTATTTCGTTACATGGCGGCTTTGCAAGCCCCAAGTCTATGTTCCATTTAGCAGATTTCAGGCCTATTGCCGATCGGGAAAAGTTTATTGTTGTATGCCCGGCATCCAAAAATATCTGGCATGATGGTGCTGATATTCATAGTATTGATGACGTGAAATTTATAGATCATCTGATCACTTATATTATACAAACTTACCATGCAGACCCGGAACGGGTATACATAACCGGTATATCAAATGGCGGATTTATGACTACAAGGCTTGCTTGCCAGCTTCATCACCGGATTGCTGCTATTGCAGTTATTGCGGCAACATTAGATATGGGCCAGGGTTATGATCTTACAAGCCCGATGCCTGCACTATACATGCACGGAACTAAAGATCCTGTTGTTTCTTACAAAGGGGGTAAATTGTTTGGAAGAGGAGCTTATTCGCATGAAGAGATAATAAAAAAATGGATTGCCTTAAATGATTGCGATAAGGTGCCCTTAGTTACCAATATACTTGATACAGCGCATGATGGTACCAGTATTCTTAAAGAAGAATATGATAATTCTAAAAACGGATTAAAAGTTATTAGTTATACCATTAACAATGGTGGCCATACCTGGCCCGGTGGCTGGCAGTATTTCCCTCAATTTATTATAGGTAAAACAACGCGTAATCTGAATGCCTGTGAGGAGATATGGAATTTTTTTAAACCCTATAAATTATTTCTCAAAAATCAACCAACTACTGTCATCGTGCGATAGTGAGAGATGTTCCACACGATGCTGAGCCGCTTATTTAAGATTTATCCCCACGCCTCGTCAAAATGACACGTATTTTTGGTTTATTTGTGATTATCATAACAATATGAACATAACCGTTACAGCAGATAAAGTAAAAACCGATCAGGAGCAAAAGCTGCAACAATTGTTACTGCATTTAAGCAAGCATTCACCGTTTTATAAAGAATTATTTGCTCAACATCAAATTGATATCAATTCTATCAAAACCATACAGGACCTGGCCAAAATTCCAACTACCGGCAAGGAAGACCTTCAGAAACGTAATGACGACTTTTTATGCGTAAGCCGCGATAAGATAATTGAGTACGCTTCAACATCCGGTACGTTAGGTAGCCCCGTAACTATTGCTTTAACTGAAAATGACCTGAATCGCTTAACACATAACGAATACAACTCCTTTGTTTGTGCGGACGGAAAACCCGAAGATATTTACCAGCTCATGCTAACGCTCGACAGGCAGTTTATGGCCGGCATAGCCTATTACGCTGGTTTACGTAAATTAGGAGCAGGGATTATTCGCCTGGGGCCCGGGGTGCCATCTATGCAGATAGAAACCATACAGCGTTTAAACCCAACTGCTATTGTTGCTGTGCCCTCCTTTATTTTAAAGCTGATACAGTTTGCAAAGAATTATAACATCGACCTGAATAAGACATCCGTAAAAAAAGCAATTTGCATAGGCGAGAATATCCGTAATACCGATTTTTCACTAAATATATTAGGTAAGAAAATAACCGAGGCATGGGATATACAACTCTATTCTACCTACGCGTCTACCGAAATGCAAACCGCGTTTACAGAATGCCATGAAGGCCATGGTGGCCACTTGCAGCCGGAATTAGTTATCGCTGAGCTATTGGATGAGGATAATAACCAGGTATCTGCAAATACCCCCGGCGAGTTAACTATTACCACGCTCGGGGTAGAGGGCATGCCGCTACTGCGTTACAAAACGGGCGACATTTGCATGTATTATGACGAACCTTGCGCTTGCGGCCGTACAAGTTTGCGGTTATCGCCCATAATTGGCCGTAAAAAGCAGATGATCAAATTTAAAGGTACTACACTTTACCCACCTGCGATGTTCGATCTGCTGAATGAAATGGAAGAGGTGATTGATTATGTGGTGGAAGTATATTCTAACGAGATAGGTATGGATGAAGTTTTATTGCACCTGCTTCCGCTGGATGATAGCAAAGCCTGCGACAACCGAATAAGAGCCTATTTACAGGCCCGGTTGCGCGTAAGTCCGCATGTTACCTATATTACTGCCGAACAACTGCAAAAAATACAATTCCCTGAATCTGTGCGTAAGGCGGTTAAGTTTATTGATAAGCGAGTATAACCATACTCTATGGCAACTAATCGACACTCTCTAATTACTATCACTATTTTATATATTTGTCATCCATCGCAGCAAACTATTAGGCTGCGTTTGGGTTTAAAGATTGATTATTAATATTTGCCTATGATAACTGTTGGACAGAGCGTCCTTACTTTAGCTGACTTTAACGATATTGTTTTTAATAAAAAGTCGATTTCTCTATCTCCGTCAGCTTTAAATAAAATTGAGACCAATTTTAAGTTCCTGCAAAACTTTTCCTCCAATAAATTAATTTATGGAATAAACACCGGTTTTGGCCCCATGGCACAATACAGGGTAAGTGAAGAGAATTTGCTGAATTTGCAATATAATTTAATTCGCAGCCATAGTTCGGGTAGTGGCACATTGCTTACTCCCGTGTTGGCAAAAGCTTTAATGGTTGCCCGTTTAAATAGCCTAATACAGGCTTATTCCGGTGTGCATACGGATATAGTTGAACTGCTTAAAGAGCTTATAAACAATGATATAGCCCCTTGTATCTACGAGCATGGCGGAGTTGGTGCAAGTGGCGATTTAGTACAATTGGCCCACCTGGGTTTGGTGCTGATTGGTGAGGGAGAAGTAATATATGATGGCGAAACCCGGCCAACTATTGACGTATTTAATAAACTAAATATAAAGCCACTAACTATTCATGTACGCGAAGGACTGGCTACTATAAACGGTACATCAGCCATGACAGGTATTGGAATGGTTAACATTATCCAGGCGCAAAAACTTTTGGGTTGGTCGGCCATGTTTTCGGCTATGACCAATGAGATTGTTGAGGCTTATGACGACCATTACTCGCACGAACTGAATATAGTAAAGCACCATAAGGGGCAAAACAAAGTAGCCGCTATGCTGCGCGATATTTTGAAGGATAGTAAAATGATCCGCAGCCGTACAGATCATCTATATCATCCGGATAATATTGAGCAGGAAATTTTTGAAGATAAGGTACAGGAATACTATTCATTACGTTGCGTAACTCAAGTACTGGGTCCGATATATGATACCATTACACAAGCAGAAAATGTACTGGTTAATGAGCTGAACTCGGTAAACGATAATCCGGTTATTGACCACATCAATCAAAATGTATTTCATGGTGGTAACTTCCACGGCGATTATGTATCGTTAGAAATGGATAAGCTGAAGATTGCAATCACTAAATTATCTATGCTATCAGAGCGCCAGTTGAATTATTTGTTGAACGATAAGTTGAATCTGAAATTTCCGCCATTTGTAAACCTGGGTGTTTTAGGGTTGAATTTTGGGATGCAGGGCGTACAGTTTACCGCTACATCAACGGTAGCCGAAAACCAGACTTTGTCGTTCCCGATGTATGTACATAGCATCCCTAATAACAATGACAACCAGGATATTGTGAGCATGGGCTGTAATGCCGCTTTAATGACCGGCAGGGTTATAGATAATGCTTTTACGGTGTTATCTATCCAGTTAATGACCATATTACAGGCTATTGATTATTTGGCTTGTCAGGACAAACTGGCACCGCATACTTTGGATTTATATAACAAAGTTAGGGCAATATTCCCCAAATTTGTGGAAGATTCACCAAAATATAAGGATATAGAGCGGGTAAAGAACTTTTTAGAAATGACTAATCCCGCAATAGGATAACACCATGAAATGTGCATTAGTTACAGGCGGTTCAAGAGGAATAGGCAGAGCTATCTGTACTAAAATGGCTGCTATGGGCTATTATGTGCTCATCAACTATAAAAGCAACACAGAAGAAGCTAATAAAACCCTTGAATTGGTAAAAGAAAGCGGCAGCGATGGCGAGTTGCTACAATTTGATGTAGCTGATAAAGAACAAATTAAAGAGGTGCTGGATGGTTGGATAAACGCAAATGAAGGCAATGATATTGAAGTGCTGGTAAACAATGCCGGCATCCGGGATGATAGCTTAATGGTTTGGTTGAAAGATGAACAATGGGACAATGTAATAAACACAAGCTTAAACAGTTTCTTTTATGTAACACGTTTAGTTTTAGATAGTATGATGCTTAACCGTTATGGCAGGATCATTAATGTAGTTTCACTATCAGGCATTAAAGGTTTGCCGGGTCAAACCAATTATTCGGCCGCTAAAGCAGGTGTAATTGGGGCAACTAAAGCACTGGCACAGGAGGTTGGGCGCAGCGGGATTACGGTTAATGCCGTAGCTCCCGGGTTTATTAAAACAGATATGACCGAAGGGCTGGACGAGAAAGAGTTAAGAAGAACTATACCCGTTAATCGTTTTGGTTTGCCGGAAGAAGTTGCTCATGCTGTGGGGTTTTTAGCATCAAAAGAAGCAGCCTATATAACAGCCGAAGTATTATCAATTAACGGTGGTTTATATTCATGATAGCAGGAGAAAGCATTTTATCCTTAATACCTCAAAAGCCGCCATTTGTTATGGTGGACGAATTATTATTCTCTGACGATAATATCACCAAAAGCAGCTTTAAGATCACCGCAGATAATATTTTAGTAATAAACGGCGAGTTTAGCGAAGCCGGCCTGATGGAAAATATGGCGCAAACCGCTGCTGCTGGTTCTGGCAATATGGCCCGAATTGAAAACAGGCCCGTTGCTAATGGTTACATAGGTCAGGTAAAGAATTTTGAAATATACAGCTTGCCCCAAATAGGGGATGTGTTATTTACAGAGGTGAAAATGGAGGTCCAGGTTTTTGATGCCGGTATTGTATCCGGAAAAATCTGGTGTAATGAGGAGGTAGTGGCGCAATGCGAAATGAAAATATTTATCAACCAGTAATGTCCGCGGTTTATATAGTAGCTGATAATATATACTCACCTATAGGGGCCACAACTGCCGAAAATTTTGAGCAGGTTAAACAAGGTATTTCCGGTATTAAACAACATCATAATACCGCGTTAGCGGATGAGCCGGTATATGCTTCGCTTTTTGATTGCGCCGATTTTAAAATTGATAAACAATTAACCTACACCAGGTTTGAACGGTTATTGATAGCATCTGTTGAAGATGCTTTAAAAGACAGCGGGATAGAAGCCGCCGATAAAAAGACAGTTCTTATCCTATCGTCAACTAAAGGCAATATAAGTTTACTGGAAACCGAGGCCGATAACCCGGAGTTAAACAATCGTATTGCTATGCATACTTCGGCTAAGTTGGTTGCAGCGCATTTTGGTTTTGTAAACCAACCGTTAGTGGTATCAAACGCTTGTATATCCGGCATTATGGCTATACTAACCGGAATGCGGTTAGTGCAGTCGGGCCAGTATGAAAACGCTGTTATAGTGGGGGCCGACATTATAACCAAATTTGTGTTATCGGGCTTTCAATCATTCCAGGCAATAAGTACAGAACCATGCCGGCCATTTGATAAAAACAGAACCGGTATAACTTTGGGCGAGGGCGCGGCAACCATGGTCTTGTCGTCAAACGCCGAATACAGTGATAAGATCAAGGTTTTAGGCGGAGCGGTAAGTAATGATGCCAATCATATTTCTGCGCCCTCACGCACAGGAAAAGAGCTTAAACAGGCAATTGAGAAGGCATTAAGTATAGCCGGGTTAAAAGCCGGAGATATTGACCTTGTCTCCGCCCATGGCACAGCTACAAGCTACAACGACGAGATGGAAGCAAAAGCAATAGCCTTAGCGGGATTGGATAAAGTGCCTTTAAACAGCTTAAAAGGCTATTATGGTCATACCTTAGGTGCGGCAGGGTTGATAGAATCAATTATTTCTATCCAATCATTAAAACAAAACCTCATCTTGCCTACTTTAGGATTTAAGACGATGGGAGTAAGCGACGCTATTAACGTTTGTACAAAGTTAACACCGGCACAGCTAAAAACTTGTTTAAAAACCGCATCAGGTTTTGGTGGATGTAATGCCGCGGTGGTATTTAGTAAATGACCAATTAAACTTACAAGGTGAATAATTACATAACATCATATTGCACTATTGTAAAGCATGTTGTTTATAAGAATGAAGTGCCGGTATTTGAAAACCGGGATGCAGACCTGCCTGCGTTCCTGTTATCTGCATACCAGTATTTCGGGTTGAATTATCCTAAATTTTACAAAATGGATAACCTGAGTAAGTTGGGATGGTTAGCTTCTGAAATATTATTAAAAGGCAGTTATATAAAAGATTATGAACCCGAAGATGTAGGTTTGGTTCTCTCTAATGCCAATTCAAGTCTGGACAGCGACCAGAAGTATATTAAAAGTGTAAGTGATATTCCAAGTCCGGCGTTGTTTGTATATACCTTGCCAAATATTATGATCGGTGAAATATGTATCCGCAATAATTTTAAAGGCGAGGATGCGTTTTTTATATTTGAAAAATTTGATGCTGGTTTTATTGAGCTATATGTAAATAATCTTTTAAATAACAATACTTTAAGCGCTTGTATTTGTGGGTGGGTTGATGTATTTGAGAGCGATTACAAAGCGGTTTTATTTTTGGTTGAAAAGGAAGAAAGGGATAATGCTATATCGTTTTCCAAAAAGAATCTTGGCGGTATATTTGATAATTTAGTAATAGATAAAATATAAATGAGTTCATCGGTTTATGTTGCAGGTGTGGGTGTTATTACAGCGATAGGCAATAATGCAGCAGATAATCTGGCCGCTTTTGAGTGTGAGGAGGCGGGAATGGCTGAAATAACTTTAATAAACACGAAACTTCATGGGCAAGTGCCTGTAGCAGAGGTGAAACTTAGCAATACAGAATTAGCCGCTATAACGAATGTTTCTTCACAACTGAGCCGTACTACGCTTTTAAGCCTGATAGCGGCTAAGGAAGCCTTAAATGATGCTGGAATAGCAGATATTTCTTCATTACGTACGGGTTTTGTTTCGGCAAATACGGTAGGTGGTATGGATAAGAGTGAGGATTTTTTTGTAGAGTTTACAAAAGATAATAGCAAAGGCAAACTGCGTAATGTATTCGACCATGAATGCGGCAGCATGACCGAAGCCGTTGCAAACGAATTGGGCCTGACCGATTACATGACCACCATCAGCACCGCCTGTTCATCCTCGGCAAACGCCATATTTTATGGCGCGAGGTTAATAAAGAATGATCTGTTAGATGTTGTAGTAGCCGGTGGAACAGATTCGCTTACTAAATTTACGCTGAACGGCTTTAATACGCTGATGATATTGGATAAAGAATTTTGCAAGCCGTTTGATGATAACCGCGAAGGACTGAATTTAGGCGAGGGCGCGGGCTATGTTGTACTGGTTTCAGAAAAAGTTGCCAGAGCGTTAAGTAAGCCGCTATACTGCAAATTAAGCGGCTACAATAACAGTAATGATGCTTATCATCAAACCGCCTCATCGCCTGATGGTACAGGTTCTTACCTGGCTATGCAGGGCGCATTGGCAAAAAGTGGTTTACAGCCTTCGGATATTGATTATATTAACCTGCACGGCACCGGTACGCCTAATAATGACAGTGCTGAAGGTACCGCTATAAAACGTTTGTTTGATCCGTATTACCCTAAAATGAGCTCTACAAAATCATTTACCGGGCATACGTTGGGGGCAAGCGGCGGGGTTGAAGCCGTGTTTTCTGTTTTAGCGATCAAGCATGGATTGATCTATCCCAATCTGCGTTTTGAAACGCCCATGAAAGAATTGCCTTTTACTCCCGAAAAACATTATTTAAAAGACCAAAAGATCAATCATGTGTTGTCAAATTCATTTGGCTTTGGCGGGAATTGTACATCGTTAATATTTTCGGCTATTTAAACATGAAAGTATATATACGATCTGCGGCCACTATATCAGCCCAAAAAACGTTTGGCAATGTTCCGTTTTTAACCGAGCCGGTTGAATACCAGGAAACTCGCCTGAATACGATAGAACCCGACTATAAGGATTATATCGACCCCAAACTAATACGGCGCATGAGCCATATCATAAAAATGGGTGTGGCCGCTGCACGGGAATGCTTAACCCAGGCTGGTATTGAAATGCCGGGAGCAATTATTACCGGTACCGCTTATGGCTGTTTGGAAGATACGATTACCTTTTTAACCCGGATAATTGAATTGGAGGAAGAGATGCTCCCCCCAACCGCGTTTATTCAATCAACCCATAATACAGTAGCGGCACAAATAGCATTGATGTTAAAATGCCATCAGTACAATAATACATTTGTACATAAGGGACTTTCGTTTGAAAGTGCTTTGCTGGATGCTGTTATGCTTTTAAAAGAAAAAGAAGCTGATAATATTTTAGTAGGCGGCACGGATGAAATGACCGATGCCAGTTTTACTATATTATCCCGGTTGGGGCAGTATAAGCGTTGGCCACTATCTAATTTATCGTTGTTTCAAACCAAATCAAAAGGAACTATCGGAGGAGAAGGTGCCGCGTTTGTTTTGGTAACTGATAAACCATCAACAGATAACCTGGCAGAGTTAACAGCGGTTAAAACATTTTATAAGCCAAAAAGCAACAAAGATGTTGAATTGAAAATTAATAGCTTTTTAGCTGATAACTCACTAAATATTGAAGATATAGACCTGGTGATCACCGGAAAAAACGGGGACCTGAAAAATGACGCGGTTTATGAAGCTTTAACCCAGTTGTTATTTGCAAATTGTTCGTTGGCTAATTATAAACACCTTTGCGGCGAATATCCAACATCGGTATCATTTGCTTTGTGGCTGGCATCAAATATTATAAAAAAGGGTATTGTTCCGGCTATTGTTGCCGAAAGTGCTATCAAAAACCCATCGCCTAAAAAAGTTTTGATCTATAACCATTACCAAAATAACTACCATTCATTAATGCTGGTTTCGGCCTGCTAATCTATCATCATGATTAAAGAACCATTGTTTAATATTATATCATTAAATCATGAAGAAAATTCAGTTAATACCGTTTTAGAGATACATCAATATAATGAAATTTTCCAGGGCCACTTCCCCGATCATCCGGTAGTGCCCGGAGCCTGTATGCTGCAGATAGTGAAAGAGGTGGTGACCAAGGCTTTAGATAAGCCATTACGTTTAATTAAAGCAGATAATATTAAGTTCTTATCATTAGTTGAGCCGGGCGTTAATCATTTACTGCAATTGGATATAGCTTATCAAATAATTGATAATGATATTAAGATCAACGCCAATTTAAGAGCAGGCGAAGTGGTGTGTATGAAATTGCAGGGAACATTTCAAACAACCCAATCATAACACGCGCCGCCGAAATTATTTTACTTCTTCCTGTGTTCCTCTATATAATCAGCCATTGTATTAATATCAACCAGCGCTTTGCGGCCCTCTTTAGGATCCTTGATATCAATACCGTATTCTTTTTTAAGCAACACAATTAGTTCCAGCGAATCTATGGAATCCAAGCCTAAGCCATCGCCAAATAATTGCTCATCGTCTTTTATATCAGCAGGAGTAAGGTCTGTTAAGTTTAAAAATTGTATAATCTGTACTTTTAGCTGTTCTTTCAGCGCTTCTTTTTCCATAGGGTAATTATATCAAATTTTTTCTTTTCAATCCTAAATAAGTTATGAATTGAATTATAACAGTAATAATAAATAAAGAACCAATATTGTTTAACACATCCTTTAGTTTGCCGCCTTCTAAAAACAAACTATAATAAGCTTGCAGGCACCAATGCATCGGCGAAAAGTTAGATAATGTTTTAGCAAGACCCTGCATGGCAAAGCTTGGTACCATTAAACCACCTATACACGCCAGTATCACAATAGATATTGCGCCAAAGCCGTTGGCTTGCTCCTGTGTTTGGGCAAATACACCAACGCATATAGCGTAGCTTACCGCGCACCAGCCGCAAACAAGGGTAACAATAAATAATGCGAATAGATCCTGCGGTAAATTTAAAGGCGGCAAACCAATATACGGAAACAACCATATACCAATTGAGAATATCACAACCGCTTGTAATAGCGTAACTCCTAAATAAGTGACCTGCTTGGATAGTAAGCCAACCAAATAATTTGTCGGCAATGTTTTTAAACGGATAAAGCTGCCGCTCACCTTTTCTCTCACCACACTGCCACCAAGCGACATAATAACGAAGAACATGGCAAAGATGGTCCAGGCCGGTACATTATGCTGACTGGCATTGGGCGTAATACGTGTGCCATCTTTTGATACAGGAAGCATGTTAATAGTAGTATTGCTATTTAGCATTTCATTTTCCAGGCTTTTAGGCAGTTCTTTTTCGTTTGATGAGTAATAGAGCGTTCTTAAAGTTTCACGGGTTTGTACCAATTGTAACGCGCTGCGGATAGCTCCCTGGATAGAAAATCGTAACGATTCCTGTAAAACGGGATTATAATATAAGGTAAGCGGGCCAATGCCGCTTGTTTCTTTTTTTATAGTGTTTTTAACAGTATCTGTTTGTCCGCTAAAAGCAGCCATAGCTTTGTCCGACGCGCTTTTTGCTTTAGCATTTACTTCTGCCGAAAAATTGGCCGGGATAACTATACCTAACAGTGCATCCTGGCTTTGCATATCATCTAATATAGTTTTTTCATGTCCCTTTGGTATTTGTGATACCTTGAACATACCTATCTTATCAATAGATTCAATTAATTGCACGCTTGACTTGCCTGTATCAGTATTGCAAATTATAATAGGCAGCTTGTTTTTGTTCACTAACTGGAACGTGCTGTTTTGTATACTGGTAACCACCACTACCAATATTATTGGCATAACAAACATCAGGGAAATGCCTACCTTATCACGAAGCAGAATGCGTATATCTTTCTTTATGGATACCCAAAGTTTAAACATTAGTTTCTGTAGGCTTTACCAGTTAAATTGATGAACAATTCTTCAAGGCTATCATGCTTGTGTTCTTTTAACAGATCATTAATGTGGCCCTGTGTAATTATTTTGCCTTCGTCAATCATAGCTATTTGTTCGCAAAGGTCCTCTGCTTCGCTTAACTGGTGCGAGGTATAAATGAGCGTAGTGCCATTTTTATTCAGCTTATGCAGATAAGTGATTATAGCATGCCGTGTTTGCACATCAACCCCTACGGTAGGCTCATCCAAAACCAATACCTGAGGGTTATGTATCACACCAATAGCCAAATTTACCCTGCGCTTCATACCACCCGAGAATTTTTCGACTGCTTTGTTCCGCACATCGTCCAAACCTAAAATATGCAGCAGTTCGTTAGTACGGTTAGCTATTTCAGTTTTGGTTAACCCTGCCCACGCGCCAAAAAACTCCAGGTTTTCGGCAGGAGACAGCTCCTGGTAAAATGAAAAATCTTGCGGAACAAAGCCAAATAGCTTATTTACTTCTTTATCTGGTCCGCCTGCTGTGTATCCTAACAGTTTTATGGCACCCTCATCGGCTGTAAGTACGCCGGTCATTAAGTTCATTAACGTTGTTTTACCCGCGCCGTTTGGTCCGAATAAACCAAAGCGTGTGCCCTTTGGTATCTGTAAATTAAGATCGGTAAAAGACGGGTCGGCGTTATCGGGATAACGGAAGCTCATGTTCTCAATACTTACTGCAAAGGATTGGGCTACTGCCATTTTATATTTTTTAACGCTGTAAAAGCTTTCTTTTCTATTTCGGCAATTTCTAACAGGTAATCGCCCATTATATTAAAATCTTCCTGGCTGCCAATACGGCCCTTGTAAATACCCGCGGCCTGTACAGCAGCCGTGCGCCAAAGATCGCCGGAAGCAGTAAACGTTTGCGATATCTCCAACAAATCATCATTGGGGATATACCCATGCGCCTCCTGTAAGAATGCGCCATAAATATACCTAAATCCGCCACCGCCTGTGCCTATTTCTTCCTGCATACGCACCAGTTGTGCCAAATATAATCCGGCCTTTTTTAAACCTAAGTTATCGCGCCATTTTTTTATTCTTTTGCCTGTGTACCTTATGCCATTTACCCCGGTAATGGGCCCGGCCAGGGTAAGCATATTACGCACGTTTTTTTTAATACCGCTTTTAATGGCTCTCTTTACCTGGTCATCTGTAACTATGGTGTTTTCTTTGGGGTAATATAGCTGACCGTTGGGTGCCAAAGCACCTTTGGCAAACCGTACACGCTCCAATTCATAGCCGGTTAAAATATTTGTATGTTCCATTACGGGGTCGCTCACCATATAGTTGCCATCTTCGGTACCGTAAACAATTAAATTATGGGCGTTGAAATGAAAGCGATACTCTTTAGGGAAATAAGGTAAATAATAAACCCCAACCTGGCAACCCACCGGATGCCCTGCTGCCAAACATTCATTCAGGAATTGTTCTGCTGCTTCTTTCGATCTGAATTTTTTGCGCACAACCGGGATATTCAAAGCCTTGCACGTTCTTTTAAATATCAACCCCGGTAAAGTGCGGAACGCGATTACCGGTCCGTTATTTATCGTCAATAATGGAATATACACAAAGAACAACCCCGCGCCAATACCAAAAGCCAATGGTTCGGTAATTTGCTGAACACCTGCGTTTTTTAACAGGCTCATGGTTACACCGTTTTCGCAGTGTGCCGCCTGTATGTGTTTAAATGGGAGTATGGGCTCTGAATTCATTTAATTATTATAGAAAA
>NZ_JAQBOW010000067.1 GCF_028287845.1 Mucilaginibacter sp. | reverse complement strand
CACGGTACGGACCACGGCCAAGCCATTTCATCCCGGTAATTTTTTCTTCGGGATAATTAAAGGTGATACCCATATAATCGGCATCGCCGGTTTGGGTGTAGGTATATTCAAGTTTAACCGGCCTGCCGGTAGTGAATGTCCATTTAACATGCAACGTTGCCGCGCCCTGGTAATCAGCCTCTACAACATACTGTTTGTTTACATATTTGTAAGTAAATTCTTTCAATGTTGTGCTAACGCCCGCCAGTACAGGGCCGCCGGATAGGGAAATGGTAGCTTTAGGTTTACTAACCTTTTCAATGTAGCCGGTGGTTTTATCAAAATAATATTTTATGCCATCGCATTTAACCACCAGCTCATTACCTGTTTCAATACCCGCTATTGTAGATTTAGGTGTCAATACAATTGATTTGGCTACAGCAGCCGGTAATTTAATGGCCCAGCTCCAGGTAAACAGCTCTTCATTATTCGGCCCGTAAGCTGTTAAATACAGCGCGTCGTTTTTTGTCCATGTTGCAGGCAAATGCAAATCGAGCATTCCTTTTTCGTTCGGTGCCAGCTCAAGTGGTAATGGTGCCCCGGTAGCTATGGTAACAGGCGTTGTACTTTTACTTTCGGCCAATGGAAATTTAACCAGCTGCCATTTAAACTTACACTGGCTTAATTTGGTAAAGGTGTATCTGTTTTCGACCTCTATTTTTCCATTGAACGTTTCATCAATTGGCTGGGGGTTAATATATATAGGCGACCATATCTCCTTTATGGTATAAAAACTGGCTTCCTTTTCGCGATGCGGGCCAACTATCCCGTCAGGCGCATGATTACCATCACCATCATATATATTACCTTTATCTGTACGTATAACAGACTCATCCAAAAATGCCCAGATAAACCCGCCTGCACCGTGCGGGTGTTTAAGCATCAGGCTCCAAAAATCATCAAGCGCTGCTCCTGCCCCACCATCATATAAGCCATGCATAAATTCTGTGGGGAAAAAAACATCCTTTTCTGTAGCTACCGATTTTACTATATAGTTATAATCAGGATAGTGTTTGGTATTGGTACCATTAAATCTCTCCCATGGGTGTATTACGGTACGTTTTTGCGGATCATATAAGGCATAGTCGTTATCTAACAAAGTATTCCAGCCACCCTCGTTGCCGTTATCCCAAAAAATAATTGATGGGTGGTTTACATCGCGCACCACTAATTCTTTCACCAGTTTATGGCCAACTAAAGTATCGTACTTTGCTTCCCAGCCGGTTAACTCATCTAATACATATATACCTAACGAGTCGCATACGTCAAGAAAATCCTGATCGGGCGGATAATGCGACATGCGTACCGCATTCATATTCATTTCTTTCATCAACTTCACATCCATTAAATGTACCTGATGACTTAAGGTCCGACCTGTCTCGGGCCAAAAGCTATGCCGATTGCTTCCTTTTAATATCATTTTTGTTCCGTTTACATAGAAACCATCGTTGGCGCGTATTTCAACCGTACGGAAACCAAACTTTTGCTTAACGCGATGTACAATACCTTGTTTATTTTTTATTGTAACAACTGCCTGGTATAAATTAGGATATTCATCGCTCCATAATAATGGTTTGTTAAAAGGGCTTTTTAGTTCCAGGTGATCTTGCCTGGTATCAGCAATTACAGAAAAAGGCTTACCTACATTTTCGCCATTCAATTTTTGCACCTGTCCCTCAACAACTTCATCATTATGCAGGTTTTGTGCATATACATCTAATTGAAAAGAACCATCAGCTTTTGCATTTACAGCAGTTCGGTCAATAAAAGTTGCAGGTACAATCTCCAGGTAAACGGGGCGATAAATACCACCAAATACCCAAAAATCACTATTTTTTCGCTCAGCATCATTTACAGAAGTATTTGCTGATGTTTTATCTACTGTAACCTCCAATAAGTTTTGGGAGTTGTATTTGACCAGATCAGTTATATCATATTTAAAGCGGTAAAAGCTCCCCTGGTGTATGGGGCCGGCTTGTTGGCCATTAATCATAACTTTAGTATCAGTCATGGAGCCTTCAAAAACTATATATACTCTTTTGCCTTTCCAGCTTTCTGCAAAAAATTCATGCTTATAAATTCCTCGCTCATTTGCCTTTACTTTATCATGCCCATAATTATAAGTACCAAATCCCTGCTGTTCCCAGTTAGATGGCACAGCAATTTTTGTCCATTTGCCGTTCAATCTGCCGTCCGTACAGTAAAAATCCCATTGTACGGTATGATCTTTATCCGTTCCAGACAAATATTTAACTATGGTGGACTGCGAAAAGGATGTTAAAGAAAAAAATAAAAGAAAGGGTAACAGCAGTTGTCTCATATGAGCAGATTTATTAATTATCTGTGATGCAGATTTTTTCAAGGTTTATGATTTCATGGATGGATGAGTAAATATAAAGCATACTACTCAAAAGACAGTGCATTAACCCCATTTTCTGAGAAAGCATAATTTTGAGGCCGATCTTTAAAATAATTATATATATTTATTAAAATATTGAAAATGAAACTTGTTATTAGCGTACAAACCACACTAATTACGTGTTTTAACAAGTAAAAACCAGACCTATACCCGATAACCTATAAAAAATTAATGTTAAAAAATTATAAATTTCATAATTATCAATTCCCTAATCATTATTAATCATAAATATTACAAAATAATACACCTTTTATAATTTTATTTTCATTTATTGAATTAATCTATTGATAATAATGAAATAAAAATCAAAATATATATATTTGAGTCAAAGATAATTGCCAAAATGAGTAAAATTTGCGAAAATTATTTACTATTAACCGAAAAAGAACTTATATTATCACTAAAAATTGGTGATAAGTATGCTTTTGAGCAATTATATCACAATTACAAAGTCAGAATATACAGAAATCTATTAAAATTGGTAAAATCTGACGAAATTGCTGAGGAATTATTACAAGATCTGTTTGTAAAAGTATGGACAAGCAGAGAAAAATTTGACGCGGAAAAATCATTTCGTTCTTATTTATTTAAAATTGCCGAAAATTTAGTTTATGATTTTTTCCGCAAAGCAGCACTTAATAAGAAACTTGAAAATTATTTAATATCTGTTTCTATACCTGCAACATCTCCTATCGAACAACATATATATTATAAAGAAGGTAATTACGCATTAGCAAAAGCAATTGAACAATTGCCCCCTAAGCGTAAGCAGGTTTATATATTATGCAAAATAGAGGGAAAAAGTTACGAAGAAGTTAGCCGGCTACTTGGTGTATCCGTATCAACAGTTAACGAGCATATTGTTAAAGCTTCCAGTGTGGTAAAAAAATATTTTTTACTATCAACCAATATAAGCTAGCAAAGCTTATCCCTATAAATTTTCATACACATTGAAAAATCAATCTTTCATCGCCTGTATAAATCTTTACCAGTTAGTACAGTAAAAATTAAATGATATTTTTTTCCAAACAGAGCAGATGTAATTTCTCTCCCGTCCGTATTAGCATATAAAACAAGGAAATTGGAAGATCAACATCTGCTAAAAGAAATCTTTCAGCGTTATATTAATAATGAATGCACCGAACAAGAAATCAAGTTCTTACTCGAGCATTTTAAAACAGATAACAACGAAAGTACTTTAAGGCAAATTATAGTCGATAAGTTAAATGAATACGCGTTAGATGACTTTGTTGCAATGCCCGAAATGAGCAGGACATTTGATGAAACATTTAACAGCATATTACAAAAAATAGATACCATTAAGATAAAGGACAAAGAAGGAGAATCTGAATCAATCTCCATCCGCCCGTTAATTTTGAAATTAATGGCAACTACCGCCATTGCGCTATTAATATTTCAAGGTATATACACTTATTATAAATCCGTTAATAAAACAGAATTTAACAAAGTTGTAAAAAACAAAGGGATTAAAATAAATATTTCCCCTGGCAGCAACAAAGCTATACTAACGTTGCAGGATGGTTCTAAAATAGTTTTGAATGATGCGAAGGATGGTACACTTGCCCAACAAGGCAATGCCAATGTAGTTAAATTGGCTAACGGGCAGTTAGTATATAATAAAACAAATGCCGAGCCCGAAAAAGTAATGTATAACACCATGACTACCCCCCGGGGTGGCCAATACAAATTAACCTTACCGGATGGCACAGAGGTTTGGCTTAATTCGGCCTCGTCTATCACTTATCCTACGGCTTTTGTAGGTAAAGAGCGTAATGTAAGTATAACAGGCGAAGCGTACTTTGAAGTAGCAAAAGATAAAGAGAAGCCTTTTCGTGTAAGATCCAGTAATCAAACTATAGAAGTATTAGGTACGCATTTTAATGTGATGGCTTATGCTGATGAGGATGCTATTAAAACAACCTTGCTTGAAGGCTCGGTAAAAATAGTAAAGAATAACAATGAGGCAAGTATATTAAAGCCCGGCGAACAGGCAGTTTTTGATAAAAATGGCAGCTTAAAAATTGGCCCCGCGTTAGTTGATGAAGCTTTAGCCTGGAAAAATGGATATTTTAAATTTAACCGGGTTAATATTAAATATATAATGAGGCAACTGGCCAGATGGTATGATGTTGATGTTTTATGTGAGGGCAATATAAAGGATGACGAGTTTGTTGGAACGATAGGCCGGGGCGAAAATATAATGCAGGTGTTGCACATCTTAGAATTAGACAACGTGCATTTTAAAATTGAAGATAAAAAGATAATTGTATTACCATAATTAACAAAATGTTTAACCCCTAAAAAACAAAATATGAAAAAACGGCTATGAAAACACACATTAGAGCTAATCACAAAAAAAAACCGGAAGTGCTACCAACACCTCCGGCTTACCGATATGAGTTAGCTAAAAGATCCCTGACAGAATCACAATTATTTCACTCAAACCTTGCAAAGATATGCAATTAAATTTTCTCAGTAAAGACCGTAAAAAGTTACGGCTCTTATCCTCCAAAGTGTTTATTATTATGAAATTAACTGTACTTATTATAACAGTTTCATGTATGCAATTAAGCGCTAAAGTGTATTCTCAAAAAATCACCTTATCGGGCGAGAATATTACTTTGGAAAAAGCCCTTAAAACAATTGAACAACAAAGCGGCTATTTCTTTCTTTATAAATATAATGAGATCCAAAAGGCTAAGCCTGTTTCGGTTCATTTTGAAAACAAATCTGTTACCGATGCCTTAAATCAATGTTTAAAAGGGCAACCGTTTACTTATACAATAGAAAATAAAACTATTGTTGTAGCTCCAAAAAACGAAGCATCCGAAAATGTTCAACCTGTACCTAAAAGTATAAAAGGAAAGGTTATTGATGAAAAAGGACAACCGTTACCGGGCTCATCGGTTATGATCAAAGGAACCAAAATTGGTGCAGTTACCAATATTGATGGCGAATTTGAACTTAACAATGTTCCGGATGCGGCTATATTAACTGTTTCATTCATCGGCTACAAAACCAAAGAAGTTTCAGTTAAAAACATTTCATCAGTTATGACTATTGCGTTAGATCTGGATCAATCTTCTTTAAATGAAGTTGTGGTTACCGGTTTGGCAACCAGCATAAAAAGAAGTGATGCGGCCAGTTCAATTTCTCATCTTTCGGCCCAGCAATTAACAGGCACTACACCGCCTGCTACTATTGATGGAGCCATGAGCGGAAAAATAGTTGGCGCAAGTATCAATCAAAACGGTGGTGCCCCGGGTGGTGGTATATCCATTAAGCTACGTGGTTTATCATCAATTAACGGAAGCTCTGAGCCTCTATATGTAGTTGATGGTGTATTTGTAAACAACTCTCAGTTTAGTACTGGTGCAAGTGCAGCCGCATTTACCAGCGCCGGTGCCAACCAGGATCAGGCCACCAACCGCTTATCTGATATAAACCCTGCTGATATTGAATCAATTGAAGTATTAAAAGGGCCAAGTGCCGGTGCTATTTATGGTACACGTGCAAATGCAGGTGTAGTTATTATTACTACCAAAAGAGGCAAGGCCGGGCAAACAAATGTAAATATTAGCCAGGATGTTGGTTTCGCTTCGGCCGAAAAATTATTGGGTTCTTCAACCTGGAGCCTTGACCCGATAGGGCCACAGGGGCAAAATAAATTTGATTATGTATTTGGTACCGGTGCTCCCGGTAGCGGAAGCTTAACCGAAATTAATGCCTGGAAAGCAGCCACTGCAGCCGGTAAAATCTATGATTATGAAAAAATGATTTACGGTAACATTGGTAAAATATCAAACACCGCAGTAAGTGTTTCGGGTGGTACTGATAAGACTAAATTTTATTTATCAAGTGGTTTAGACAATGAAACAGGTATCGAAAAACGTACCGGCTTTCAGCGCCGTTCGGTAAAATTGAACCTTGATGAAAAGCTAACCAATTTTTGGAGTTTCACCATCGGTACAAACTACCTGAACACAGGCAACCAGCGTGGTTTTAGCGGTAATGATAACAGAGGTGTATCTGTACCTTATACCTTAGCTTATACCCCTGATTATGCACAGTTGCTGCCAGTAAACGGTATCTATCCAAATTCTCCTTATACCGGCGATAACCCGTTAGCTATTTCAGCAAGGGCCGTTAATACAGAGAACACCAATCGCCTTATACAATCATTTAGCTCGAACCTGTTTTTAATACAAAAACCAAACCACACGCTAAAGTTCGCGTTCTCGGGTGGGGTGGATTTTGTTTTAACAGAGGATGAAGTCTATTTTCCGGATGATATGCAATCGCAATTAACAAGGCCTAATGGTCCGGGTGCATCTCGTTTTTCAAACAACAGAAGCTTTAATACCAACTTTCAGGGATTTTTGATCGATAACTGGAAATTGTTTAAAAAAGTAGACATGACCTCGCAAGTGGGTACAGTAAAGCTTTCAACAAACAATGATTTTAGCTGGATACAAGGCGAAGGCTTATTACCGGGCCAGATAAACCCTAACAATGCTACTGTAAGAACTTCAAGCGAAACCTTTCAACGCTGGACAGACGTTGGTTATGTTGCTCAGCAAGAAATGAACTGGGATGATAAAGTTATTGCCACAGGAGGCATAAGGCTTGATAAATCAACCTTAAATGGCGACAACAATAAATTATATCCGTTCCCAAGGGCATCACTTGCTGTAAACTTAACCAAATTTGATTTTTGGAAAGAACAGTCAGTTGATGAACTTAAATTAAGGGTAGCTTATGGCCGTACAGGTGGCGAGCCAGCATTTGGCAATACCTATACATCATTAAGCACTACAAGCTACGGCGGTTTACTGGGTACTGTAACGCCTACTTCTGTAGGTAACCCTAATATTGCGCCAGAAACAGCACAGGAAATAGAAACCGGTGTGGATATGTCTTTCTTAAATAACCGTATAACTTTTGAAGCATCTTACTATGTGAAAAAAGTATATAACTTGTTAAACCCTTATACACTTTCAGACGGTACAGGTGTTCTTTCATACATAGCTTACCCGGTTGGCGATATGCAAAATAAAGGTATTGAGTTAGCCTTAGGTGCCAGCCCGGTAAAAACTCCAAATTTTTCATGGACCACCAACGTACAATTCTGGAATAACAGAACTAAAGTAACCCGCCTAACTATACCTACTACCGTTGTTGGTAGCGGATTTAGTATATATGGCCGTAATGAGTTAGTATTAGGATCATCGCCAAGCGCATGGTACGGATCGCCTAATACTGTTGTAAATGGTGTTACAACACCTACACAGTATGAAGACGCGCAACCTATATACCAGGTATCATGGTCAAACACTTTTACATTCTTAAAAGACTTTGATTTTTCATTCATGTTACACAGAAGTTATGGTAACTACAACTCCAATCTTACTCAAAAACAAAAAGATTTGGGCGGTACCTCAATAGACTGGAGCAATGAAGATAACTTAAATGGAACTACAGGTGTACCTAACGGAAAGGCACGTAATCCAAGTAACCCTAATGTAACAGCAAGACAGTTTATACAAGATGCCAGTTATTTACGCTTAAGGGAAATTGGGCTATCTTATAATGTTCCAAAAACTTTCCTTACTACGCATTATAAAAATACAATTAAAAGCATAAAATTAGGTGTATCGGCAACTAACCTGTTTACCCTTACACAATACCAGGGATATGACCCGGAAGTATCAAACTTTGGTAACCAATCAGTTGGTTCAAGTGTTGACAACTCACCATTCCCAAGCAGCAAAAGAATATTTATGCATTTATCAATGGGTTTTTAAACTTAATTCTTAAAACTTAGAAACATGAAATACTTAAAAATAAAACCATATACTTTACTGATTGGGGTGATGTTTATGCTTCCGGCATGCAGCGTATTCCAAACAAAACAAGTGGTTGACCCAAATTTACCATCCCAAGCATCAGTAGTAACCAATGCAACAGCGGTACAGATTAATGAGTTGGGTATTGGCCTGGAGTCTTCAATGCGAAGCGGTATGTTCAGCTTCAGGGTAACAACCGGTTCAATTGGCCGTGAAGCTTATGACCTGAGTTCGGTTGAGACAACCTATACAACAGAACTTTTAGGCACTACAAACGGTGGGCTTAGCGCAACAACCGGTTTTAACGCTTCTTATGATAATTTTTCGGCAACCCGCAGAGAGGCTGCACTTTTTATGGCCGCAGCCAATAACAGCTCCGCCCTTAATGAGACGCAAAGAAACAGCATCAGGGGGTTTTGTAATACTATCGAAGCTTGGTCAATGCTTTTCAATCTTGAAATGCAATACCAAAATGGTATACGCATCACCTTTACCGATCTGAACTCGCCGGGAGATATGCTTAACCCTGGTCCATTTGTATCATACACCGCGGCATTAACCGAAATTAAACGACTGCTTGATCTTGGAGCTACCCAGTTAGCAATAGGAGGCACTACTTTTGCCTTCCCTATGACCACAGGCTGGGCCGGGTTTTCAACCCCTGCTACCTTTGCAACATTTAACCGGGGAATAGCTGCCGAAGTGGCCATGTATCAAAGTGACTGGAACGGCGTACTAACAGCATTGAACGCAGCCGCCCCTTTCTTCTCTTTAACGGCACCACTGAGTACAGGGCCGGTATTTACTTTCTCAACTGTATCGGGTGATATTACAAACCCTATGTATCAGTTAAAAAATACCATATCTGCTCCACTTGTAGCGCAAAATCTTTTTATTACAGAGGCTGAGGCTGGTGATACAAGGGTAACATCTAAAGTGGCACTAAGGACTACCCCGCGTTCGTATAACGGCATTGTTGGGAATTATGATGTTTTTATGTACCCTACCAATACTTCATCCATATCTATCATGCGTAATGAAGAACTGGTGTTGATGTATGCCGAGGCACAAATACAACTGGGCCAATTGGGTCAAGGAGCTGCTGCGCTTGATGTTGTACGTACAGCGTCGGGTTTACAACCCCTGGCTATAGCGAAACCGGCTGTATTAGGTAACCAGGCTGCTTTAATAACAGAAATGCTTAATCAACGCAGGTACTCTTTGTTTTTTGAAGGCCACAGATGGTTTGATATGCGCAGGTATAACCTGTTAAATACTTTACCAAATGATTTGCCTACTGCAAAAGTTTATGTACAGATGATCAGGCCTTTTGCCGAAGTGCAATGGGATCTTAAGCATCCGCAATAGTTAATTAATTTTAACATAAAGAAATGAAAAACAAGTTTTTAATAGCATGGCTATTTTTAATCGGAGGATTATCAAGCGTTAACGCGCAGCATAAAGCTGTTAGCAACAAAACGGA
Organism: Mucilaginibacter sp.; assembly: GCF_028287845.1. Taxonomy (GTDB): domain Bacteria; phylum Bacteroidota; class Bacteroidia; order Sphingobacteriales; family Sphingobacteriaceae; genus Mucilaginibacter. The sequence continues at coordinate 15,417 of NZ_JAQBOW010000067.1, read as the reverse complement.
TTTTAAACTGGCGTTTTCTTCAATTGCAAGTAAAGAAGCCATAACCGGGCGCATGTTTTTAATAATAGCAAATAGCGATACCATTGAACCGCGCCTACAAGTGGGGCGGTATGGTCCGTATTTGTTTGGGGTAGATGTAACAAACCTTAAGTCATCACAACCGGTAACGGTAGATAATAAGGTATTGGGTTATCCCAGCCTGATGAAGGACATCCCTCAGGGAACCTATTATGTACAGGCGGTATTAAGTAAGTACACCCAGTTTAAACGGTCAGACGGTCATACCCTTTGGATGCACATGGATCAATGGGAAGGGCAAAACTGGGCGCGGTCTCCGGGCAATATTTACAGCAAGGTGATGAAAATAACGGTTAACAAAACCCCTAACCAGGTTGTAAAATTAACTGTCGACCAGATCATTCCGCCTATCGCTGTTCCGCCGGATACAAAATGGGTTAAGCATATTAAAATACAAAGTGCAAAGCTTACGGCTTTTTGGGGGCATCCTATTTTTATAGGTGCCACCATACTTTTGCCTAAAGGTTATGAAGACCATCCGGAAAAGCATTACCCTACTGTTTATGAGCAGGGTCACTTTTCTATAGGAGCGCCGTTTAGGTTTAAAGAAGCCGCTGATAATCAGTTTTATCAGGATTGGACATCTGCCGGTTTTCCTGAATTTATAGCGATAACTATTCAGCACCCATCACCTTATTTTGATGATTCGTATGCGGTAAATACACCTAACAATGGCCCTTACGGCGATGCGATACATGAAGAACTGATACCCGAAATTGAAAAACAATTTCGTTGTATCAAAGAAGGATGGGCCCGCTTACTAACAGGCGGCTCAACCGGTGGCTGGGAATCGTTCGCGCTACAATGTCTTTATCCTGAGTTTTATGGCGGTACCTGGTCTTATTCGCCAGATCCGCTAGACTTTCATAACGTAGAAGGTATCAATGTTTATGAGGATAAAAACGCGTTTTACAAAATTCATGAATATTACAAGGTTCCTACCGCTAATACCCGTTACCCGCTAACCGGCGATGTTCGTTTAACATCAGAGCAGCGCAATACCATGGAAGTGGTAAATGGCACGCTTGGCCGTTCGGGTGGGCAATTGGATATCTGGAGTTCTGTATTCGGCCCTATCGGTACGGATGGTTATTTTAAACCATTGTTCGATAAAACAACCGGCGATATGGACCCTTCAGTAGCCAAATACTGGATAGACAATTGGGATATGCGTGTTTACCTTGAAAAAAACTGGGCAACTGTTGGACCAAAACTGGTGGGAAAACTAAATGTTATTGCCGGCCGTACGGACGACTTTTTCCTGAACTTTGGTGTTTATCACATGGAAGACTTTTTGGTAAAAACAAAAGATCCTTACTATGGCGGTACCATCACTTATGGTGACAGAGGCGGACATAGTTACCGCAACTACACCAGCGGCGAGTTGATTAAAGTTATGGACGCGCATTTAAAAAAGATGCATCCGGCTTATAAATAAGTTTACATTATTCATATTAAAATTTGATTATGAAGAAGAACTTTAATGGCTCACCAAAAATGAGTTTAATTAAACTAAACCTGGTATTGCTAACAGCAATATCAGGTTTAACTACCTCGCCATTAATGGCACAACGCGGCGGCAGAAGCGCAAGTACTGCTGCACCGGCAAGAATGGTTAATAAAGAAGACTCTGCCTATATCAGGAACAATTATAAAAAGATGGAGATCATGATCCCGATGAGGGATGGTGTTAAGCTTTATACCGCAGTATATGTACCTAAAGACGAAACTAAAAGCTATCCTATTATGTTGAGCCGGTCGCCGTATGGCTCTGGCCCTTATGGAGCGGATATTTATAAAACATCGTTGGGCCCATCTATGATATTTGCAAAAGAGGGTTTTATTTTTGCTTACCAGGACGCTCGCGGACGTTACATGTCTGAGGGAGATTTTGTTGCAACCAGGCCCTATGTGGTTAAAAAAACCAATAAGGATATTGATGAAAGCTCTGATACTTATGATACCATCGACTGGATGATAAAAAATCTTCCGCACAACAATGGTAAAGTGGGTACATGGGGTATCTCGGCGCCGGGCTTCTATACTACCATGACGGCTATTGAGGCTCACCCTGCCTTAAAAGCAGTTTCGCCGCAGGCGCCGGTTACCAACTGGTTTATGGGCGATGACCGTCATCACAATGGCGCTTTCCAGGAGATGGGAACATTTGCCTTCCTTTCGAGCTTTGGTGCGCCAAGGCCTGTACCTACACCGATAAGCGCACCTGCATTTTCTGCATACGGTACGCCTGATGGTTATGACTTTTACCTGAACATGGGGCCATTAAAGAATTTTGATGACAAAATTCTTCATCATACCAATAAGCTTTGGGATGACATGATGGAGCATGATACTTATGATGAATATTGGAAAAGCCGTACACCCGAACCACATTTAAAAAACATAGTTCCGGCAATGCTGACTGTAGGCGGTTTCTTTGACCAGGAAGATCCATACGGACCATTAAAGGTAAACGCCAGTATAGAAAAAGGCGGCCATAAAGACAGGAACATTTTAGTTATGGGTCCATGGTACCACGGTGGGTTTTCGCGCGGAGATGGCGAAACGGTTGGCAACATCCAGTTAGGATCAAAAACAGGCGTATTTTATCGCGAAAATATTGAATTTCCATTCTTTATGCATTATTTAAAAGATGCGCCTGATCCTCAGCTTCCAAATGCTTATATGTTTGAAACCGGAACCAACGTGTGGAAAAAATATAGCAAATGGCCGCCTGAAGAAGCTAAACAAGGCGCTATATATCTGCAACCGGATAATAAGCTTGCATTTACCGCACCACAGGCAAATACAAAAATGTTTGATGCCTACGTAAGCGACCCGGCTAAACCGGTGCCTTATAGTGCCGAAATACGCACCATTAGAGGAAGCGAATTTATGGTAGAAGATCAACGTTTTGCAGGCAACAGGCCCGATGTATTAGTTTATGAAACTGAGGTATTGGATAAAGATGTTACCGTTGCAGGCAATGTAACTGCTGATCTATTTGTTTCAACAACCGGTACTGACGCTGATTTTGTAGTAAAGGTAATTGACGTATATCCTGGCGATGCTCCTGATAACGCTGCATTAAATCCGGCCGTAAAAATGGGTGGTTTTGAAATGCTGGTAAGAGGTGAGATAATGCGCGCAAAATTTAGAAATGACTTTGGTAAGCCCGAAGCAATGGTACCGGGCAAGGTAACCGAGGTTAAGTGGGACGTGGAAGATATTAACCATACCTTCCTGAAGGGCCATAAAATAATGTTCCAGATACAAAGCACCTGGTTCCCGTTGAATGACAGGAACCCGCAAAAGTTTGTAAATATTTATAAAGCCAATGAATCTGATTTTCAGAAGGCTACCAACAAAGTATATTTTACGCCTCAATATCCATCGCATGTTGATGTGAAATTGATAGAAAAATAGTGTTTAAATAAGTTGTTTGTTTGATGACAAGGCGGGGCCGGATTTTATCCGGTTCCGCTTTTGTTGTTTATAGGGATATTCTAAAATGAGTAAAAAGTATTACTTCTTTCCCTCCTGTAATTGTAGCATCTTCACCGCATAACGCCTGCCTAATATTTGTGCTGATGGGCTATTAAAGTGCAAAGTATCACCACGATGCACCAAATCTTCCGATGTTACCAAAGCTGTAAAAGGTACCGTTGCGGGCAGTTTTGCCAGTTCTGTATTAATATATACATATTCAGGGCGGTATCTGCCCAACTCGCCTGCCACAAACGGCAACCTCGGATTATTCGCCAGCGAGCGCAAACGACCTATCAATTCTGTTAATTGCGCTAAGTAAACCTTTGCATTTTCGGGCGTAGCATTTGATTCGCCCTGGTGCCAAATGATGCCTTTAATAACGCCAAATTGCATAGCGAACTTTATGCGCTTTTCGGCATCATCATAAGGATGGGTTTTTGTTGCAGCATCATAAGCGCCGGGTAACCAATGCTCAATTGGTGTGCCGCCCACCGCGCAAGGTATTAAACCTATTTTAATATTGGGGTTGGCATTGGTCATTGCTATCCCAAAACTCAATCCCGGGCCAACGCCCGCAGTAAGTTTATCAAAATGAACCGGGTGTTTGGCTAATACCCATGTACTATCCTTAGTAAGCATATATACTTTATCGTTACCCTCGTTCTTAACGTCATCGGTTATATATCCCCGGCCTGCCATGTTTGATTGCCCGGCAAGAATATACAATTCAAATTTAGGGTCGGGTTTTTGTGCATTACTGTTCATAACAGTAATTAAACAAATGAGTAAAAGAAAATGTTTTTTCATGTTAATTATGAATAAATGGAAACGAAATATTTTTATAAGCAAGCTTTTGCACCTGTAGTTTTAATTTCTTAAAGCTTTGTAACGGCCCTTCGGAAATAAATATATTAATTAACCATGCCGGTGCTGCACCGCATGGATCTATTTGTAGAAAAATAAGTAACCTTAACCCGGTCATTGCCGACCGGTAAAATTACCCATTTACCTTTTGACTCAGGTATCCTGAAAATATTATCTTTTTCGGGTACCAAACCTGCCACCGACGGTGCATCAACAGTCGAAACTTTAATAATATGTCCCCTTATATCCCTGCTACCCACTTACCTATATATGGCAGTTTACTTAACAGCCATACCAATAATAATGATAGTAAAAAGCATATAATTGCTGTTACCGGTATACTAATCAACCGCGCACAAAGCTTATAACTTATACCAAACAAATCATCCAAAAAATATAAAACCAGCGCGTGGCTCAAATAAATGCCAAAATTAAATTTACAAGCAAAATTCTGGGCTTGTTTAACAAATGCCGGTAATTTTATCTTAGTAAACCGAGCCATTAAAAACACTGCCGATGCTAATAATACAATTGCGGGGCCAAGTGGTTCATACAGTAAAGTAATAAAGCCGTTGTATTTGTAAATAAGGTAAGTGCCCCAGAATATGACGCATACAACAGACACAAATAAAATAAACATCACCAATACGATGTTCTGCCTTCTATCAAAATTAAAAGTAAGATAATGCCCCAAAACCAAATATCCTGCATAGCCTGCAAAATAATGCAGATCAATCTGCGGATTAAATCTTACGATATATGGCTGACTAATTATCATTATTATCAACCACATTATTAAGAAATATTCAATCTCTCTTTTTGTGGCATTACGTACAAACTTGCTTATTATAGGTACAAAAAAGTAAAGCCCTATCAGCATATATACATACCATAAATGGTAAGAGCTGCCATATTTTAGCTGATGTAAAACCTGTTTAACATTTGCCAGGGTACCCCCTTCAAAAGCCAATTCCTCATTATACCAGGAGTAACCTATATAAACCAGGCTCCAAAATAAAAAGGGTGCTACTACCCTGCTTAAACGTTTTTTAAGAAAATTGCCCAGCTCATAATCCCGGTGCAGTAAAAGTGCGCCGGTTATCATTACAAATACGGGTACAGCAAAACGCACCAAACTATTGTAAAAATCGGCAGTAAGCCAGATATTGATAGGTATATGGCCATATTGCCCCAGCGGAATAGCAGCGGCATGTAATACAATTACAGCTAATAGGGCAATAAGTCTTAAACTGTTTATCCATTCAAAGTTTTGCGATTTGGCGGTGGTCATTTAATAAGAAATGTTTTATAACTGCATGTGTGTTTAAAAGTAATATAATTATGTATAAAACAAGTTAGGTAATGTAACCACAACTAACACAAACTTAATTAAGCGTTAACATGTAGCTTTTACTTTTGTGTATTATTCATTTGATGTATTACCACATTGTTCTTTTTTCATTGAACTAATAAGATCAGTTAATAATAAAGAGAGTTCCCGGGCTCTCTTTATTTATTTAAAACTATTTCCTTTCAAATACCTTACCCTTTATATATGAAGATATTATATGCCATACAAGGCACCGGCAACGGGCATTTAAGCCGCTCGATGGATATTATGCCCTTGCTTAAAAAAATGGGCGATGTTGATGTACTGGTAAGCGGTACGCAAGGCGATTTGAACCTACCCTTTGCCATAAAATATAAACTGCATGGCTTTGGTTTTGTATTTGGTAAATCAGGCGGGGTGGATTTATGGAAGTCTTTTTTAAGATCGAGGTTCCGCAAATTCATTAAAGAGATCAATACCTTGCCTATTGATAAATATGACCTGGTGATCAATGATTTTGAGCCGGTATCGGCGTGGGCATGTTACCTGAAAAATAAGCCTTGCATTAGTTTGAGTCACCAGGCTGCTGTACTAAATGAGAAGGCCCCAAAAACCGATGAAACCGACATGATAGGAAGGCTCATTCTTAAAAACTATGCTCCGGTTACAGCGCAATACGGTTTTCACTTTAAATCATTTGATAAAAATATATTTACCCCTGTAATACGCCAGCAGGTGCGCGAGCAGGAAATTGAGAACAAAGGCCATTACACTGTATACCTGCCGGCTTATGATGATAAGCGATTAATAAAAAGGCTATCAGAATTTAAAGAGGTGCAATGGGATGTTTTCTCAAAACACAACAAAAAGGTATTTAAGCATAAAAACGTTGCTATACAGCCTATTGATAATAAAGGCTTTATAAAAAGCATGGCCCAAAGCGCCGGTGTGCTTTGCGGTGGTGGTTTTGAAACCCCTGCCGAGGCCCTGTTCATGAAGAAAAAATTATTGGTAATACCTATGAAGAACCAATATGAACAGCAACTAAATGCAGCTGCTTTAAAAGATATGGGCGTACCCGTTATAAAAAGCCTTAAACCAAAGCATGACGAAAAAATATTGGATTGGATAAATAACGGCCAGCCAATTAAAGTTAACTACCCTGATAACACGCAGCACGTACTTGATTTGCTTTTTGAACAATGTGCAGAAACGAGTTATTTTAAAACCAGTTTAATAGCGCCGTAGTAACCTGCACAAATGGCAGGAGGGCAATAGTTTTATAAGCGTTGTTTGTCATCCTGAGCGATAGCGAAGGATCTTATAAAAGCGGCAAGGCGCAATACTTATCCAGGCGTATAAGATTCTTCGCTATCGCTCAGAATGACAGTTTATTTTTCTACTTCAAAACCACTCTTGTAGCCCCATAACCAAACTTTTCTTTAAGCGCATCCATAAAGGTTTGCACTTTAGGATGCTTGCTTAGTGTTTTTTGTATTTCGTGCCTTAACACCCCATTGCCCGCGCCATGTATAAAAACAACATCATGCAACTGGTGCACAATGGCCGAATCAAGCGCTTTATTGAAATAGTCAAGCTGAATTTTCAATATTTCGGCACTGTTTAAAAATTGATGATCATCACGCAGCTTTTCAATGTGCAGGTCTGTTTCGCGGACGGGTTTTTCAAGTACTACCTTTTCTTCGGCAGGTTTATAAAAGCTTTCTTTTAGTTGTTGGGCATTTATTACAAGATCAGGCTCGTCTAATTGTATCAGCCAGCCTTGTTCGTTTAAAACCGGAAGCAGTTTTTTACTTCCAGAAAAATCTTTGGCTTTAAACTTTTCTTTTACAGATAACGAGGCAGGCAGCTCAACATTTTGCGTAGTATAGAACAGGATATTAAAAATAAACTTTGGCCATAGTTGCAGATCGGCCAATTGGGCAGAATAAACTTTAACAGCAGACTTAGACGCAACTATACCGGCGTATTCTCCTCTAAAAATCTGCTTTTCGGTAGTTAAACTTGCCAGTAATTGATAAGATGTATCATTTATTAAATTAAAATGCACTACCGAATTTGCTTTAGTATCAGCTGTTACGCCTATATAAATGCCTTTTTTTTTAAATTCGCCCTGCTGTATCTGTACTTCTTCGGTTATAGTTGTTTTGGTACCCGCAGGCTCATATCCATGCACCATGGTTACTTTGCTTGCCAGTACCTGTATTTCAAAATCATCTTCGCCGGTTACCCCTATCATACCCTCATCAATAATGCGGGTAATAAAGCCTTCCATCTTTTCGTCAACAAACCTTACAAAGTCACCTAATTTATATTTCATATACAGCAATAGCGTTAAAGAGGCAAAGTTACCTTATATATTTACTATAAATAGCAACATATAAAATGTATTAATTGTTATATTTTTAAACCTGGTTAGGTTGTCTTAGGCAGGAATCTTCATTAAAAAAATTAAGCCACTTGCATAAGCAAGTGGCTCGTTATAGCTATTTAATACCCCTATTAAAATAACCTGAGGTAAAGTAAAAGAATATTTCAATACCTACCAAATCAATGCTTCAACTATTATCAAAAACATACTTATAAGTATGTTTTTATGGCATTACGAGTAAAAAATCTTACTTTCTTTTTAAGAAAAATTAACAATAACAAAAAATGCTTGCCAATTGGCAAGCATTTTTAAATTTCAGTGAAATAATTTTTATCCTAATAAAACAGCTTTAACCATATCAAGTATTTTAAATGAGTCGGCAGAGGTTGGCGCTTCGGCATAAACACGCAGTACCGGTTCTGTTCCTGATGGGCGTATCATTACCCATGTTTCATCTTCAAAAAAGAATTTGAAGCCGTCCATATCATCAGTTTTTACAACTTTTAAATTGCCAAAGCTGCTATATACGCCGGTTTTACTCTTGTTAATAATCTGTTGCTTTAATTCTTCGGTAACATGCAAGTCATAACGCTCAACTGCAAATTTGCCTACAATGTCATAAATTTCCTGTACCAGGTCACTTAAGCTGCGGCCTGTTTTGGCCATAAACTCCCATATAATTAACCCTATCCAGATACCGTCCCGTTCAGGTATATGGCCCACTGCGGCTATGCCGCCTGATTCTTCGCCACCAACCAAAAATGGTTTGCCCGAGTTTACTATCAAATCGCAAATATATTTAAAACCAATTTTGGTTACTGTATTGTTTAAACCATAAACATCGCAAAGCTTTTGTATTTTGCTGGTACAAGAGAAGGTTGAGTAAACTTCGCCGGTTTCTTTTTTAACTTTATACAGGTAGTGAATAAGCAGCAACAAAATATGGTGCGAATCTACAAACGTACCGTCCTGGTCATACAAACCAATACGGTCGGCATCACCATCAGTAATCAGGCCCGAAGCGATCTCGCCTTCTGATAGCTTAATAATATCCTCAAATTCGGTTAAATTACGTTGTATAGGCTCTGGCGCCTGCCCATCGAAGCCCGGGTTGGCATCGCAATGTAAAAAAGTAATGTCAGGGAACAGGCGGCGCATTACATTTTGCCCAGCACCGTACATACCATCATAGGCCCAGCCCAATCCGCAGGTACGTATAGTTTCCAGGTCGAAATTATTTTCAACATGGGCAACATACATGTCTTCCAGGTTTATATATTCTATTAAGCCATCTTTTTGATACTCGATCAATGATTTTAAGCTGAGTTCAAGTGTATCTGGTATCCTGGCCTCTACCTTTTCTATATCAGACGGTACAGCGGGGCCACCAAAATCGGCTTTTATTTTAAAACCATTATATGATGGCGGATTATGGCTCGCGGTAATGATTATACCTGCTGATGCATGTTTGCGTACTGTTCCTAATGATATCATCGGGGTAGAAACGAACGAGTTTTCGGCACGGAATACCTTCACACCTTGCGATGCCAATACCCTTGCGGTGGTGTCGGCAAATAACGGACCGGCAAAACGCGGATCGCAACCAACCACTGCCGAAGGATCTTTAAAATTTTCTTTTAGCCATAATGCGGTGGCATACGAAACACGTTTTACGTTTTCAACCGTAAAATCATCCGCGATGATAGCTCTCCAGCCATCAGTACCAAATTTTATTTTTGTCATTTTTGTATATGATATATAGTAGTTAAAATCCTAATTTAGGCGCCTCAAACTTGATACAAGAATATCAATCATTTGTGGTAAACGGAAACAAAACATGAAAGTTTTAAAATTTGGAGGAACATCAGTAGGCAGCCCTGAGCGAATGAAGAATTTGCTGGACATTATTGATGCTCGTGAAAGACAGATCGTAGTATTATCGGCCGTATCGGGCACAACAAACAGTTTAGTAGAAATTGGCCAGGCTTACCTGGCCGGCGATAAGGATAAGGCGGCCCAATTAATTACTGTTTTAAAAAACAAGTACGAGGTTTTTATAAATGAGCTGTTTGCCAAACCCGAGTTTTTAGCACAGGGTAAAGAAGTAATAGATTATCATTTTTCGTTATTAAGCGGTTTAGCTAATGATTTTTTTTCCTCTATTGAAGAGAAAGTGATTTTAGCACAAGGCGAATTATTGTCAACCACCCTATACCATGTATATTTAAAAGAAATTGGTGTACCATCTGTTTTATTGCCTGCATTGGAATTTATGAAAACCGATGAAGACAATGAGCCCGAGGTTGATTATATCACCTCGCACCTTACACCTTTGCTGGAAAAAGCACCCAATAATAACTTGTTTATTACCCAGGGATATATTTGCCGCAACGCCTATGGCGAAGTTGATAACCTGCGCCGTGGCGGAAGTGATTATACTGCATCATTAATTGGTGCAGGTATACGTAGCGAAGAAGTGCAGATATGGACTGATATTGATGGCATGCATAACAATGATCCGCGGATTGTTAAAGGGACCAAGCCAATTGCCCAACTATCATTTGATGAAGCTGCCGAGCTTGCTTATTTTGGTGCTAAGATATTACATCCGCAAAGTGTGTTCCCGGCGCAAAAGTATAAAATACCGGTGCGCCTGTTAAATACTATGGACCCACAGGCTAAAGGCACCTTAATAACTAACGAAAGCGAAAAAAATCAGATCAAATCAATAGCTGCAAAGGATGGTATAACTGCCATTAAAATAAACTCAAGCCGCATGCTGTTAGCTTATGGATTTTTGCGCCGTGTGTTTGAGGTGTTTGAGCGTTATAAAACATCAATTGATATGATCACTACATCAGAAGTTGCCGTATCATTAACTATTGATGATACTACACATTTAGACGATATATTAAGTGAGCTTAAAGCTTTTGGGGATGTTGAAGCAGATACAGAACTTACCATTGTTTGTGTAGTTGGTGATTTTGCGGCCGATAAGCATGGTTTTGGCTCGCGTGTGTTAGATTCTTTAAAGCATTTACCACTACGGATGATATCCTACGGCGGCAGTGACCATAATTTATCTGTTTTAGTTAAAACAGTGGATAAGGTGGAAGCTTTAAGAAGTTTGCATAGCCGATTATTTTAATGTCAGATTTTTGACTTTTTAATTTTGATTTTTGATTTAAAAAAATGTTCAATCCAGATACCGTTACCCGTTTTCAATCTATAGAAACACCCTTTTATTATTATGATATGGGGGTGCTTCGCCAAACATTGGAAGCTTGCCAGGCCGCTTCGGCTAAATATGGTTTCCATGTACATTATGCCATGAAAGCTAACTTTAACCCTAAAGTGCTGGATATTATCCAATCATTTGGTTTTGGTGCCGATTGTGTGAGTGGCAACGAGGTAAAGGCAGCCATTGAACATGGCTTCGGTAAACAAAATGTTGTTTTTGCAGGTGTAGGTAAATCAGACAAGGAAATAAACCTTGCACTTGATGCCGATATATTTTGCTTTAATGTAGAGTCTGTACAAGAGCTGCACATTATAAATGATCTGGCGAAAGCCAAAAATAAAACAGCTAAAGTAGCTATTCGCATTAACCCTAATGTTGATGCGCATACGCACCATTTTATAACTACCGGGCTTGACGAAAATAAATTCGGCATCAACACCTGGCAGTTACATGATGTTGCCGAAGCCCTGCGCGCCTGCCCTAACCTGCAATTTTTAGGCATCCATTTTCATATAGGCTCACAGATAACCGATATGGAAGTTTATAAAAGCCTCTGTACCCGAATAAACGAGATGCAGGATTGGTTCGAGGATCATGGTTTCCAGGTAAAAGTATTAAATGCAGGTGGTGGCTTAGGTGTTGATTATCATAACCCGGATACCAATACCATAAGCGATTTTGAAAGCTACTTTAAAGTATTTAAAGATTTTTTAAATGTAAAACCGGGCCAGGAAGTACATTTTGAGCTGGGCCGCGCGCTGGTTGCCCAAAGCGCTTCACTCATATCAAGAGTGCTGTATGTTAAAAACGGACAAAAAAAGAATTTCCTGATATTAGATGCCGGTATGACCGAACTGATACGACCAATGCTATACCAGGCTTATCATGTTATAGAAAATTTGAGTCAAGAATCAGGAGCCAGGAATCAAGACTTAAAGTATGATGTGGTTGGACCGATATGTGAGAGTACAGACTGTTTTAGAAAAGATGTTGATCTGCCGCTATCATTTCGCGGCGATGTGATAGCGGTGCGTACCGCAGGTGCTTATGGCGAAGTAATGGCATCAGGCTATAACCTGCGCGATAGGGTGCAGAGTGTATATTCTGCACTATGATTTATGGGATAAAAGGATTTTATGATTTCTTAAAATCATAATTTTTTAATATTTAAGCTTATAACATCTTAGTTATTAAATGATTCTATAATCTTTAATATCATAATCCTAAAATCCTTTTATCCCATAAATCATAGTTAAAACTTATACCCTACCCGTAAAAAAATAGCATTTCCGGCTTCTATTGTACCAAAATAATCTTTGTATTTGATAAAATAACTGGCTTTGGGGAACAGGCTGCGAAACATCCTGGTTGTTGCCATTTCGTCTTTATAATAGGTGTCGTTTAAATCATTATGACCAACGGTTGTTCCTAAAAAACCGCGTATACCGTGCTCAAAATCATTATTATTTCGGTTATGAAATATTACCTCGGTAGTTAAGCCTATGGTGAACAGGTCTGTACGCGGATCTACGTAATAGCCGCCTTGATTTTGCAGCATTTGTCTATAGGTGGCGTAATCGCCAAATTCATGACTGTAGGCTGCTTCTAAACCAATAAACCTGAAATCTGCCCGGTCGTTATGAACATAAGCATTAATAGATGCCCTGCCTCCAACAGCGCCAAAAAACTTGTCATTAAAATAATTTGCTTTCGATTGATCAGATGATCCATTCTGATAATCGCCTAAAACGCCAAAAGCACCATAAGCAACATTGAAATTATCAAAAACATAACCACGGCTTAAATTAAGCTGGCCACTCACAACCGCATCATTTAAATTGGTGTTGGTATAGGTATTTAGTCCTGCCGAAACATAGCTGGCTACTTTTTCTGTATCAAACGATGCTGGCTTTGGCTGATAGGCAATATCCTGATGATAAAGCGCCGGCGAATAAACATGTGCGCAGGCACTTAGTAATAATAAGCAGGCTAAGGGAGTAAAAGTTTTTAATTTCATAGTAGGTTATATGTATCAAATGTACAATTTATTACAAATGGTGTTTATCAAATTTTTACCATACCTAACTAAGAAAACGATTTTATGAGAGACCAGACCAGGTAGGACCAGGTGGGACCAGGTTCACCCGGCTCAGGTCAGGTTGGCCGAAGTTGTCTAAAAAATTTTATGCTCGTTCAATCAAATTATCAAAAAACTCACCGGTAAAATCATCAGAAAAATGCAGCACATTTTTTAGATGGGCAAACTCATGTTGCTCATGTGTTGTAGTAATTACCACTGTTTTCATACCGGCATTTGCTGCTGCTTCTGCACCTTTGGGTACATCTTCAAACACTATACAATCTGTGGCGGGGACCTGCAAGCGCTCTGCCACCTTTAAATAAGTTTCGGGATGTGGCTTACTCAACACTACATCATCCGCGCTTACAATGGTTTTAAAGTAGTGACGTATATTAAGGTTATCCAACACAAAATCAATATTGAACGGTATTGCTGCCGACCCAATGGCCATGGGTATATTTTCCTGGTAAGCCTTTTCTAAAAATTCGGACAGGCCGGGTAATAGTTTAAGGTGTGGTAAAAATACTTGCTGGTATTGCTTTTCTTTCTCCAACGACAAGCTGTTCATTTCATCCATAGTAAACCTATCCGGGCCAAACATACGTACCAGCACTTCAGGATTTTTGCCATACATCTGGTGTTTTACCTCGTCCCACGTAAAGTTCCCACCCAATTCATCATTTAACAGTTGCATCCATGCCCGGGTATGATGTTCCATATCATTAATCATGGTACCGTTCAGGTCGAAAATAAAAGCTTTCATTAAATTATATAATATTAGTTAGTTAATAGTTTAGCGGCGATTACTCACCCGATCATCGCTACGCTCGATCACCCTATCTTTGGCAAGCCGTAAAGAGGGTTTAAGATCGCAAAACAACCTATTTACACCAAAAACGAAGTGAAGGTCGTGCGTAAACGGCTCGGGGTGAGTTGCTCATCGTGCCGCAAAAGTATTTTAAAATAGCTTTAAAGGCAACCTTTTTGGCTCATGTCAAAGTAATTTAAAATAACAGCTTTGTTTATAGCTTTAATTAATAGCTATAAAAACAAAACTTGTACTGCTACTTTGAATACTAAATGAGATTGTTAAACAGATTCTGAAACTACTCTTGATAACCATTTGGCTATTGTAAGTAATAAGTTTTGAGTATAACTATCAGTCAAAACTTACCCATTACTCTCTATTGTAATTTAATTTGATCCGGATCGATAATTACAATTTCAGGTTTTCCTTTATAGTCGATAACCTGTCCGGTAACACATACTTTTTTACCTTTCAGATCTTCCTCAGGGGCTATTTTAAACTTTTTACGGTCATCGCCTTTAATAATTAAGGTAAGCACTTCATTTGGGTGACTACCACCAACATCAATTAAGGTAATGTTTGATCCGCTTAAAAACTTGCCACCAAAAATCTGGTCGCAAACTATTACTTTTTCGTTTAAATGTTTTGCCGCTTCTTTTGCGGTAATAGTGGTTTGACCAATTGCTTTTACACCGGTAATAGCTACAAACAGGGCAATAAACAGGACGAATCTTTTCATTTTGTGTATGAAGTTATTGTTTACAAAAGTACAAATTATAGCGTTTTGTTAGCCCAATAATTACACTCTAATTATATTATTAAAACTACAAGCTACCAGATGGCTCCTATGCAGCCCAATTGTGTACACTGTAATTGTTTTGTAGAAGCTACCTGATTACAGTAAAACGTTAGCTGATATCCGGCTCCCAGGGAGCCTCTCCGCCCCATTCAGCCGGATAATTCCATAACCATTGCATACGATTTAGATAATTATGCTTACCTTTGCACTTTAATATTTAAAATAATGCAAAAAGAAGGAACAGTAAAATTTTTTAATGAAACAAAAGGATTCGGATTTATTACACCAAGCAATGGTGGTCAGGATGTATTTGTTCATTCAACAGGCCTAATCGAT
>NZ_JAQBOW010000065.1 GCF_028287845.1 Mucilaginibacter sp. | reverse complement strand
CGATTTTAAACATTGCCCTTCAGAAGTTGCAGAGCTGGCTTCCATGTCGATGGAGTTAATATCCATGGATAACTGGGACGTATTTTTTGATAACGAGGAAGATTTAAAACGCGCCAAACGCGATCAGCTGATTGATGTATTGAAAACACTGCCATGGGTAGCGGTGGTCGATCAGTTCCAGCACTGGATATATACCAACCCCGACCATTTAGCATCAGAACGAGCTGAAGCCTGGTTAAAGATTTATGAGCCATTTGGCGCGGGCTTTGCCAGCTGGAACGGATTAGAAGAAGCCGAGGCTAACTTATGGCAAAAGCAGCTGCATATATTCGAAATTCCGTTTTATTACATTGAATACGGCATGGCACAGTTAGGCGCAATTGCCGTTTGGAAAAACTATAAAGAAAACCCCGAAAAAGCCTTACAACAATACCTTGACGCACTAAAATTAGGATACACCAAAACTATCAAAGAGATATATGAAACCGCCGGAATCAAGTTTGATTTTAGTGCCGCTTATGTAAAAGAATTGGCCGCCTTTGTTAAGGCAGAAATAGAGAAATTGTAAAATATTTTAAGCCTTAGAAGTTTTTGAACGCTATAAAAGTCCCCTATTCCATTTAGGGGACTTTAAAAATTTCCTATTTTCGGCCCAGTATATCCAGAAAATGGTAAGTACCACCCCTATTGCCGAACCGGCGGTTACATCTTCAAAAAAATGCTGACTCAGGTACATTCGCGAATAGCCAACCAATATGGCAATTAATAAAAGCGGCAATCCCCATAGCTTATTTTTACACCAGTAAGCCAGTAGCAAGGCTGTTGAAAAAGCCGTTACCGTATGGCCGGATGGGAAACTCCCTAAACTTAACTGATCAATACCTTTAACAAAATGTATACGCAAAAGCTGATCGTGAAAATACAGTTTAGGTCTGGGGGCATTAACAATATGTTTAATTATTTGGGCCGATATGGATGTAATGGCATAAGCGCCTGCCAGTAAAAAAGCTTTCCGGTAGCTAAAAAAAAGCAAAATAGCGACCAATAAAATTGTTGTCCAACCATTCCCCAGATCAGTAACGTAGGGGGCCACCCAATCGCCAAAATCACTAAATTTTGTATTTACGGCATAATAAATTTCTTCCCGGCTATAAGTGAGCTTAATAATTAAACAAATAGCTATCAGGATTAGATAGGGTATAAAAAAAAATCTTAGTTTGTATAAAATAGCCTTTATTCCGATATTCATGGGTGCAAAGTAAGCATATACTTATATCACTGCAAAAAAATGGCTATGTTTGGTTTCAGGACAATAAATTTAAATGGCAAGAAATCTATTCCGCAAAAAATCAATTGAAAAAATAGTTGCAGATGCTGCCGCCGGCCTTGATGATGGCCACGGAGTATCATTAAATAAAGTTTTGGGCGTGCGAGACCTTACCGCCCTGGGTATTGCCGCAGTTATAGGCGCCGGTATTTTTAGCACGGTAGGCAAAGCCTGTTTTGATGGCGGCCCGGGTGTTATTTTTTTATTTATGATATGCGCCGTAGCTTGCGCTTTTTCGGCACTTTGCTATGCAGAATTTGCTTCACGTATCCCCATGTCGGGCAGTGCATATACCTATTCATACGCCGCATTTGGCGAGATCATTGCCTGGATAATTGGCTGGGACCTGGTGATGGAATATGCGGTAGGTAATATAACCGTAGCTATTTCATGGTCTGGTAACCTTACCAGCTTTTTACATAATATTGGCCTGCATATTCCAGACTTTTTATGCACCAGCTTTTTCGAAGTAAAAAACGGGAATACCCAGTATTTAGAAAAAATAGCCGGGCATGATATGGCTGGCGCGGCAGATTTTTTAAACCTGCACAATATCTGGATTAATGCGCCACACATTGGTTCGGTCCCTTTTATTATAAATATTCCTGCCTTAGCTATTACTGTTTTTATTACCTACCTGGTTTATGTTGGCATTAAAGAATCAAGGCGAGCCAGCAACCTCATGGTATTGTTTAAACTATTAGTAGTTGTTGCTGTAATTGCAGTAGGTTTTTATTATGTAAACCCAGCAAACTGGGTGCCGTTTTTGCCTAATAAATTTGCCGGGGTAATGAAAGGGGTTTCGGCGGTATTCTTTGCCTATATTGGTTTTGATGCCATATCAACCACTGCCGAAGAGTGTAAAAACCCACAAAGAGATTTACCGCGAGGCATGTTTTACTCCCTGATAATTTGTACCATATTATATATTTTAATAGCGCTTGTGCTTACCGGCATGGTTAACTATTCAAAACTTAATACCAGCGATTTTTTGGCTAACGCTTTTAACGAACGCGGCTTAAATATATTTGGCGGTATTATAGCGTTAAGCGCGGTTGTGGCAACTACATCGGTGCTGCTGGTGTTCCAGATAGGGCAGCCGCGTATTTGGATGAGCATGAGCCGCGACGGCTTATTACCACCACGATTTTCCAGATTACACCCCAAATATCATACACCATCATTTGCAACAATAATTACCGGTTTGGTAGTAGGCATTCCATCTCTTTTTCTCGACTCGGCAATAGTAACCGACTTATGCAGTATTGGCACCCTGTTTGCGTTTGTATTGGTATGCGGGGGCATTTTAATACTGCCACGCACAGATAAGCATTCAGGCAAATTCAGAGTACCTTACATCAACGGAAAATACCTTGTTCCATTAATTTTGGTAGCTGCTGTTATATTTGTACAAATACAATTTCCTTATTTCTTTAAAAATTTCTTTGGGCTTATAGATGCGGGCCAGCCAAACTTATCAAAAGCGGCAGTGTTGCATGAAAGGATACCTTATTTTGCCTTCACTTTGCTTGTTTTAGCTATTACTGTAGCAGGCTTTATTAAAAACTATTCTTTAATACCGGTACTTGGGTTAATATCCTGCTTTTACTTAATGACAGAGTTAGGTACAACTAACTGGCTGCGCTTTATAATATGGCTAATTATAGGCTTGATTGTTTACTTTACTTACAGTTACAACAACAGCAAACTGGGCAAGGAAGCACATAGTTAAAACCGCATGAACTATATCGAAACTATTGGTTTAACGGCCGCGTTTAGCACTACAGTTTCTTTTCTGCCGCAGGCTATTAAAACTATTCGCACTAAAGATACCTCGGGTATATCATTATCAATGTACGCGGTATTTACTACTGGCACTTTTTTGTGGTTAATATATGGCATTCTTAGCCCCAGCCTGCCTGTGGCGCTGGCCAATGCGGTAACCTTTTTATTTGCAGGGATAATTTTGATCTATAAGATCAGGTATAAATAGCAATTTTAAAATAGCTATATATTACATAATAATTAAAACACTTAGGTGTATTATCAGTTGTAGTTTATAACTTTTAACACCTTATTTATGACAAGTTTATACTTTCTTTTTTCCGTAGCATTATCTGTTTTATTTTTATCCTTTAATTTTAATATAGCTAAGCAACTAAAAATTTTAATCCTTTTTAGTTTATTAATAATTTCGTCATCCTGTGTATTTGCACAAAGCGCTACACCCATAGATACAATTAAACCCGGCAATGGCCCTGTCAAAGAACAGCTGAAAGATATTAAGGCAGCAAAAAAAACAATTACCGACTCCATAGGTAATGAACCCAAAAAAAACCCGCTTATTGATACCACTATTAAAAATAAGTATGGCGATCTTTTAAATGATGATATAAACTTTAATAAAAAATATCCGTTGTGGAAACCTCTTGTACAGGTTGTGGGTATTAATGTATTTACATGGTCATTAGACAGATTTGTGCTTAACGAAGATTTTTCGCACATAGGCCCAACAACCTGGAAATATAATATACAAAAAGGCTGGGAATGGGACGCCGACAGGTTCGGTATAAACTTTATAGGCCATCCTTATACAGGTTCAATGTATTTTAATGCAGCACGTTCGCAGGGATATAGTTATGCTCAATCTATTCCCTTTGCTGTTGTAGGTAGTGTAATGTGGGAATATTTTGGTGAAAATTCACGCCCATCCTATAATGATGTT
The DNA here is from genome assembly GCF_028287845.1 of Mucilaginibacter sp. Taxonomy (GTDB): domain Bacteria; phylum Bacteroidota; class Bacteroidia; order Sphingobacteriales; family Sphingobacteriaceae; genus Mucilaginibacter. Next base: position 31,369 of record NZ_JAQBOW010000065.1, on the reverse strand, counting down.
ATCAACACACCCCTTAACGGAGCATTTCTTGGGGAAATATTTTACCGCTTAAGTTCAAATATTTTAGACGACCGTACCAGGGGAAGTGAAAGGGTTTTTCGTGAAATAGCGGCCGGCTTGGTTGATCCTGTCCGCGGACTAAACAGACTTTTACAGGGAAAATCTTTTAGGCGAACTACAAAAGAGGTATACCAAAAAGAACCTCTTAATATTACCATATTTGCCGGTTTACATAAAATAAACGACGATAATAGCACAATATTTGGCAAAGGCCCTACCGAGGCCTTAATAAATGTGCAGTTTGATTATGGAAACCCGTTTGAAGAGCGTTACCGCAAACCTTTTGATTTTTTCAGACTGCGTACAGAATTTAGTTTCGGATCCGGAAGAAAGCTTCTGGATAACCTTACCGGTTACGGAATTTTATTGGGCGATAATACAAGTGTTAAAACTGATTATGGTAAATTCTCTGTATTATATGGCCTTTTCCAATATGATGATTACTGGGATAATAAAACCTTCGAATTAGGAGCACTTGGTGTTGGTGGCGGTGTATTTACAAAATATCCAATTAGTAAAACTGTAAATCTTTATACAAATGCACATTTTGCTTTAGTGCCTTTGGCCGGCAATAGCACACGCTTTGGCCCAGATACATCACAGGTTAGAGATTATACATATAATAATGGACTGGAAGCTAAATTTGAAACTACGCTTAATGTAGGAAAAGCCTTAAGCGCATCTTTTATATATTATTATTTCTTCCTTCATACGTATGTAGGTACTCCCGGCAATAATAACATAAGTATTTTGAAGCCCAGAATTACAGTAGAAATAGCAAAAAACATAAGCCTTGGTTTTGAACACTTTATATATTATGATGACCGCTATTTAAAAAATATCCCCGGCATATATTCAGTAAGAACTGAACAAAAAATATTTGTATCCTGGTTTTTGGAAGACCAGCAACGCAAGGGCCGTTATAACTAAACAAGCAATTGTATAGGGTAAAATCTGCCAATGACAAAAACGAATTTTGTTTCACGCGAGTATGAAACAAATGAAACAAAGTTTTTAGTTAATTAATTGTTTATGAGGCAATTGCTAAAAAGTAATGAAACAAAATGTAACAACTTATTCGTCGGTATTTTTAGGCATGATCTTAAGTTTGCTCATTGATAATCAAACAAATTGCTAATTTAAGAGTGGTGAAACAAAGTATTTGAAACAAGATGAAACAAAATCACTGACTATATAATGCCAACATTATATCAGATGCCTGAAGTTTACAACACACGAAAGCTTGCGTTAAGAATGATTACCAAACAGCTAATTTAGTACCTTTTTCAATGCGGTTATTTGCACACACTAATATGGTTACTCAAAAGGGCGTTTTATAAATCCATAGCAAATGATAATGCCCCTGTACCATCCTGGTAGGTAGGCATAACCATAACTTTTTTGCCGGTTTTACCGTCGGTATGTGTTAGCCAGTTGCGGATATAGGGATATACCAGATAAGACAATTTAGTTGAAAGGATACCATAACCGGCGCCGGCAACAACATCACTAAACCAATGATCGCGGTTATAGAGCCTAAATACGCCAGTAGTAGCGGCAAAAGTATAGCCAATGATTCCATATACAGATGATTTACCGGAGTACTCCTGCGCCATAAATTCAGCCGCCATAAACGCGGTGGCCGTATGCCCGGATGGGAAAGATAAATAATCCTCATTATTAGGTCGTAAGCGATGGGTTAGATGTTTGGTGGCATAGCCTGTTACACCTAATATTCCGGCTGATAGGCCAAGTAAAGCGGTACGGTCAATAAAAGTATTTTTACCAGAAACACCTGCGAGATTTAAGCCATAAACTATTATGATAGGAGCAAACTGGAAATAGCTTTCTGCCACTGTGTGGAAATTAGGATCAGTTTTTGCAATCTCAGTATGAATGGAGTAATCTAATTGGCGAATAGGATGAAATACAAATGATAGAGCGCCGTAGGCCACCAAGCCTGCCGGAGGTATAAGCGCCCATGTTTTACTGTGTAAATGTTTTACGGTATCAGGAGCAGTTAAAAGATCCTTTTTAATAGTATCTCCAATTTTTTGCGCATTGGCCTGATACGAAATAATAAAAAACAATGCAACTAATATCTTCTTCATATTATAACCGGTGTAGATTACAAACCTATTTTTACAATCTGTATTAATATTGAAGTAATATTACTTTAAATTGTTTTTAATAATTATTTAATACGGGTAATTTCAACTGTTTCCGGGGCGGCCAGCATCAGCGGCACTTTCTCTACGGTAACAAAGCTCAAGTCAAGCCCGAAACCACGTTCTTCCGATAAACTTATCTTTTTAAGATATACATAAAAAGCCATGATAAAACTCTCATAAAACGACAGGTTATGTGAGCGGGAAAGCACTTTTTCAATAACAACAAACCTAAAATCGCCTACAATTTTATGCTTATTTAATGATTTATAACTGCTGGTAATATCAACTTCGCCATTTTTAACCAGATCCTCAACTACTCTTCTAAACAATAAATTTATTTGCTGCTCAATACGGAAACCCAGTTTAAAATCTATTCTTATCAGCTTATTGGGTACCAATACATCTACTTCATATTCCTTTTTATAAGGCTCATCCATAACATCAACATGTACCAACCAGTAAACATCGGCGCGCTTTGGCTGCTTCTGTAAAATAGAGTAAACAATTTTAGATTCAACTTCCGAATTAAAGTTAGCGCTGGTTAAATAAACAAGCTGCGATGCGTATTTGGGCACCGTTTCATCATCGCTTAGTTCTTTAATTATGCCGTAATAATCTTCTATCTCAATAAATTTAACATAACGGTTCCTGATTTTTCGGGCTGTATGCCAGCTCCACATAATAGAGAACAGGAATGAGCCTATTGATAAGGTGAACCAGCCGCCATCAACAAATTTACCAAGGTTACCCCACAAGAAAGTACCTTCAATTAACAGGTACATTATAAGGAAGGTATTTACAATATAATCCGGCAGTTTTTTACGTTTCAGGAATTTAGATACTAATATGGTTGTCATTAGCATGGCTACGGTAATACTTAAGCCGTAAGCCGCCTCCATCTTATCAGAATGTTTAAATAATAACACTACGCCAATACAGCCGGCACATAGCAGCCAGTTAACGCTTGGCACATATAGCTGACCCTTTTGCTCGGTTGGATAATTTATTCTAACCTTGGGCCATAAATTTAATCTTACTGCTTCGGCAATTAGTGTAAATGAACCCGATATAAGCGCCTGGCTGGCAATAATAGCAGCCACAGTTGCTATACCTATACCATACATCAAAAACCACTCTGGCATTATTTTATAAAAGGGGTTTTGCAGGTTAAGGTTAACTATTTGCCCGTTACGTTGTAATAACCAAACTGCCTGGCCCAGGTAATTAATAACTAAGCAGGTTTTAACATATATCCAGCTCATTTGAATATTTAAACGGCCGCAATGCCCCAGGTCTGAATATAACGCTTCGGCTCCTGTAGTACATAAAAACACAGCACCTAAAATAGCGAAAGCATTGGGGTTACTGCTTAAAAGTTCATAAGCATAATATGGATTTAAAGCCCTTATCACAGACGGAGCCTGAGCTACAAAAAACACGCCTAATAGTCCCATCATGGTAAACCATATAAACATTATTGGCCCAAAAGCCTTGCCTACTAATGATGTGCCAAACTGCTGTATAATGAATAGTGCAGCTATAATTATAATAACTATCGGCACAGTGTGTAAATGCGGATAATAGGTGTGTAAACCTTCAATAGCTGCTGATATTGTAATAGGTGGTGTAATAATACCGTCGGCAAGCAAAGCGCAGCCACCAACCACGGCCGGTACTATAAGCCACTTTGCCTTACGGCGTACTAAAGAAAAGAGGGAGAAAATACCACCTTCGCCTTTATTATCGGCACGCAAGGTTATTACTACATATTTTAAGGTAGTTTGCAGGGTAAGTGTCCAAAAAATACAGGAAACCCCTCCAAGAATTAAAATATCAGAAATACGTTGGGTACCAACTATTGCTTTGAAAACATATAATGGAGATGTACCTATATCCCCATAAATTATTCCTAAACTGATGAGAAGGCCTGCGCCCGTCAGTTTCTGCAGATCTTTGTGATTTGACACTAATATTTATTTAAAACGCACAAAAATATTAAAATTTTTGGTTTGTAACTTAAAAATCACGCAAGCGTATAACTAAACAAATCGTTAACTTAGAACACGGTTTGTTAAATTTTGTTAAAACAAGTAACAAAAGCATCAATTTTGCTATTGATGCCTGCTTTATTCATACTTTTGTACAGATAACTAAAACATGCGGCGAATTTTTACTTACACTAATTCATGGATAATAATAATTGCGATGGCAATATTCATGAACTATGCCTTTGCTGCAGCTGCTATATTACCCCAACACGATACTACCACCTATTTTTTTAGCAAGAAAAAAACTAAAAAAGGCATTCTGTCGTTATCTATTCCACCTATAAAGCCGGGAATTTATTCGACTACAAAGGTGAATGTGCCCAGACTGGATGACAAACTTATAAGCAATGTTGAGGTTTATCCTAACCCTATAACAGATCAGATCAACTTAAAATATATGATATCCAGAAATACTAATGTAACCATAAAAATGGTTGATGTATTAGGTAATGATGTTATAACGTTGTTTTCTCAAAGAGTTGATCCGGGCGAGCAAATTTTGAGCCGCCAATTAAACAATAAGCTAAACAGGGGATTTTATTTTATTCGCGTTATTGCCGGTACCGAATCGATAATTAAGCGGATATCTGTGTTATAAGGCAATTAGTGAATGAGGGATTGAATTAGTAAATAAATATGCTCTTAACGCATAATTTTCAATTACTAAATTTTTATTTTAATCCATTTATTTGCATATTCAAAAAATATTCATTCAATCACTAATTCACTCATTATTCACATGAAAATTATTGCCATTGGCCGCAACTATGCCGAACACGCCAAAGAACTAAATAACCCGGTACCTACCATCCCGGTAATATTTATGAAACCTGATACCGCCTTATTAAAAGATAATAAGCCATTTTACCATCCTGATTTTTCTGAAGATGTACACCACGAAATAGAGGTTGTATTAAAGATAAGTAAAGAAGGCAAGCACATCGACGAAAAATTTGCTGCAGGATATTATGACGAAGTTGCACTGGGTGTAGATTTTACCGCACGCGATATTCAATCACGACACAAAGAAAAGGGCTTGCCTTGGGAGCTGGCTAAAGCCTTTGATAACTCTGCCCCTATAAGTAATTTTCTGCCAAAAGCCCAATTCAAAAACATTTACGATCTTAATTTCCACTTGGATGTTAACGGCGAAAGCAGGCAAATTGGCAACACGAAAAATTTGCTCTTCTCTTTTGAATATATAATTGCCTTTGTTTCCAGGTATATCACCCTAAAAAAAGGCGACCTGATATTTACCGGTACCCCGCAGGGTGTTGCAAAAGTAAACGTTGGCGATAGGCTGGAAGGCTATTTGGAAGATCAGAAGTTGCTGGACTTTTATATAAAATAAAAATCGTTATCAGCCTGTCGAATATGCGCGAGGGCCTTGCACTCATGGTTCGACAGGCTGCCAATGATAAAAATGGATTTTGTTTCACACTTATGGTGAAACAAAAGTTACTCCGGCTTAGACATTGACGGAGGTACTGCATCCGGCGAACTGCCCCATTGCTTATTAGGCCTTGGGCCCATATTTAGTACAAGTGTTCCGCCCTTCATCAGGGTTGCATGATCGAACCACGGTTTATTAAGAGGCTCACCGTTTAAAGTGGCCGATTGAACGTATTTGTTTTGTGCCGATACATTTTTTGCTTCAATCACAAAAGTCTTTTTATTGCCCAAAGTAATGGTCGATTTTGAAAATATCGGGCTACCGATAAGCCATATAGGGTAACTTGGAATCATTGGGTCGGAGTAAATGCCCATTGCACTGTTTACATAAAAGTGAGACAGCAAGCCGGTGTCTTCATCCCCGCACATGCCCAACGGATTTGCACTATACCATACATCCATAATTTCGCGCACACGTTTTTGCGTTTTCCATGGTTCGCCCGAGTAGTTGTACAGGTAAGGTATATTCCGTGAGAATTCATTGCCGTGTGCATAATTTCCAATTAAACCTGTCATATCAGGGAACAGGTCAAGGAACTTATACTTTGATGTTTTATATTGTTCTACAAAAAGTGCGTCGAGCTTATTGTTAAAATTATCTTTTCCCCCAATTAAATTCATCAGGCCCTGTACATCATGGCTAACGTAAAAAGTATATATCCAGCTATTCATTTCAGCAAAATAGTCCCTTCCACCTTGCCCGCCTCCTAATTTAGGATCAAAAGGAGTTACCCATTTACCATCCTCTGTTTTAGGCGACATAAAACCAGTTTCTTTATTAAATACGTTCTGGTAATCATGAGCGTGTTTCATAAAGTACTCATAATCGTCAGTCTTGCCTAAGCCTTTTGCAACCTGTGCAATGCACCAGGCCTCGTACGAAGCCTGTAACGTAACAGTAACTGACTGTCGTTTTTCAGACGGGTGAACTTCCTTGATCCACTCTTGTTGGCCGGGTGCCAATGACGGGAAAAATCCGTTTTTAACATAAAAGCTATCCAGGTGTGTAGCAGGCCCTTTCCGCCACGGCAATTTGGTCGATCCCAAAAAATCTTCCTTCATATTGGCGTAAGCCCTTTCCACATCAAAATTCCGGATACCATGCAGATACAGATCTGCCACGTTAACCAAACTGGTATGCTGAAACATACCACCTTGCCCGATAACAGCCGGATATAGTTGGCTTTTTTCTAATGAGGCATATCTTTGTGATCTTTCAGCTATTTTATCATCCCTGAGTTTCATCCGGCCCTCAAGGCTTTCGCCGCCATTGTTAAAATATATACCTGTGTAAAATATTTTACGCTGAGCTTCTGTACCGCCTTCAACTTTAAACAGATCAAGCGATGCCGCCCATTTGCTTTTTGCATTGTTTTTTACCGCTTCAAAGTTCCATGCAGGGATACCTTTTTCAAGGTTTTGCTTCGCCTGTTCGTTGCTTTCATTAGATACGCCGACCTTTACCTCTATTTGTTCGCCTTTTGATGTGGCATAGTTTGCATAAGCGCCTACGTTAGTACCGTCTTGCATATTTGTACCGGGAAACGCCTTATCGCCACTCCATGAACCGAATGACTTGAATGGCTTGCTGAATTTTGCATAAAAATAATAAGCACGGTTTCCGCTCCCTTCCTGCCATTGGATGGTAGTTTCATCTACTACCTTAAATTTAGCATTACTGCCCAGCAAAATATGCGAATCTGAACTTTGAGGGAAGGTGAACTTAAAGTATGATGCCTGCTCGGCAACTGTATATTCAACATTTATATTATAATCTTCCAATAACAACGAAGCATAGTATGGTGTTACCTTTTCAAAATCATGATCATAGTTTGATGCCATTTTAGCTGGAGTTACTTCAATATTTCCGGTAGTTGCCATGATCCATGAAGAAATTGTTTTTGTTCCATACCTTACCTCATCTCTAAGCGAGAAGCTAAATACCTTATCGGCCAGGTACCTGTCGTAAATTTCGGGCCAGGGGTTTGAGCATATTTTAAGCGAACCCGCGCTGGGTAGTTGAACACTAGGATCTGTTGCTACCAACAGTTGACCAATGCCCCCGATATTAGGATCCACATAATCTAATGCTGTTTTCTGTTTGGTTTGCGCAGACGCTTTTTTGGCTTGTGCAGGCGCTTTTTTTGTTTGTGCCGATGCACAGGTAACAAAAAAAAGAACGCCAACAGATAAATTGATAAACCCTGAAAATTTCATTTTGTTTAATGTTTAGGTTAAAAATATGGTTAAGCTTCTTATCGTTTAAGACTGTTTTAATGGGCAAATACAAACAAAAAGAGACTGTCCTTTAACAGCCTCTTTAAATATAACTCTGATCTTAATTTATACCAACGCCTCGGCCTCTACCCTGTCACGCAGGGCCTTAACATAACCTACACTAAATGGCCAGGCGTTGCCGCCTGCCATGCCTGGTACGTGATCCGGGAACACTACGCCATCAAAATTAACCCGTTTAAGCGCTTTCATGATAGTGTACATATTAGTGTAGCCGCTATCTACAAACGTCTCCACAAAATGCGGTATAGGGCGCTCAATATTACGGAAGTGAACCTTGAATATCTTTTTCTGCGCACCAAAATATTCTACCATCTCCACCGGCGATTTACCTGTAGTATTACCGCCTTCCATCCATGAACCTACGCACAAGCATAAACCCACATTAGGGCTATTGGCAATTTCCATAGCTTTCTTGTATCGCTCAAAATGACTGAAGATACGCGGTACACCGGCCAGTTTCGGTATCGGTGGATCGTCTGGGTGCACACCTATCCGGACATTATTTTCCTCGGCAACAGGGGCCACCTGTTTGATAAAGTAGGTCCAGTTATCCCATAATTCTTCTTCGCTATACTCCCTGCCGTGTGATAGCGGCGGATAATATTTATTTTTGTTCCACCGCCCGCTGTTTACGCCAAACTGGTCAAACGCACGCGCCGAAGCACCGCCGCGCGTGGTCTCGCTCGGCGAGTCCCAAATACCGTTACCCATGTGGGCATAAGTGGTGTAGGTTATGCCCGCCGCGCCTAAGTTGCGCAAGTGTTTTTTATATTCTTCTACCTTGGCATCACGTCCGGGCAGGTTCAATACTATCTTGTCCTGATTATGCACGGCACCGTTACCCAAGCCATACACGTTTATGCCTTGCTCGGCAAAATGCAGCCTGGTACCCTTATAAAATTCAGCATTATCATTTGGCGGATCGGTCCATACGGTAACATCCTCCAGTCCCATTTGCTTGTACCAGGTCATGGTATTTACATTGGCGCGGGCATTAGGCTGCATCACTATGCGCATGGTTGATTTTTTGCCCGGCTGTGCCAGTAGGGTTTCCATCCTGTCTCTAAATTCGGCATCGCTTATGCCGGCTGATGCGGTACCCAGTCCGGCTGCCGACACTGCTGCCAGCGCGATACTTTTCTTTATAAAATCTCTGCGGTTATCGCTCATGATCTTTAATTTTTTCTCTTTTGATTTAATTCTTTAGGCAATAGCCGCTTCTTCTTCTACCCTGTCGCGCAGGCATTTGGTGTAGCCAATGGTCCAGGCCAGGCTCGGGTCGTAAGCTTCATTGGCTTTTCCGCCCACCTGTGTTATCATCTGCGGAATGTTATCGGCAATAAGCACCCCATCAAAATTTACCTTCTTCAGGGCCTTCATCACTTTATACATATCTATATTTCCGCCGTCTACAAAAGTTTTGGTAAATACCGCCGAACCATCAATATTGCTTACCCGTACCTTGAACAGTTTATTCTGTTTACCAAAATAATCTATCATGCCTGCGGCATCCTTGCCCAGTTTATTGCCGCCTTCGGCCCAGGTACCTACGCTAAGGCAAAGGCCCACGTTAGGGCTTTTAGCCAGTTCGATAGCATGTTTATAGCCATCAAAACTGCTAAACAGGCGCGGTACACCAGCCAGTTTAGGCACCGGCGGATCGTCCGGCAATATGCCTATCCTTACATTGCTTTCTTTGGCTACGGGGGCAACCGCCTTGATAAAATACTCAAAGTTGGCCCACATTTCTTTCAGGGTATATTCCCTGCCGTGCGATAGCGGGCCGGTATATTTCTTATCGCCCCACTGCCCCCAGCTTTCGCCACCGGGGTTATAGCTGCGGGCAACAGCGCCCGAGCGTGCAACACCATCGGCCGAGCTCCATACACCATTACCCATGTGGGCATAAGTAGTATAGGTGATGCCCGCCTTACCCAAAGCGCGCAGGTGTTGCTTATACAGCTCTATCCTTTCATCACGGCCAGGCATATTTAAAACTATCTTCTCATCATTAAGCAGCGAGTTGTTGTTAAGGCCATATACTTCTAATCCCGCATCGCCAAAATACTTTTTGCGGTCGGCATAGTAATCGGGTCCCTTGGTGTCATCGGGCCAAAGTATAATGTGCTTTACGCCCATCTGCTTGTAAAAGCTTAATTGTTGGGCGGTAGCTTCTGTGGGTGCCTGTACGGCTACCCTAATGGTCGACTTAGCCATCAGCTCCTGCAAGGCGTCGCCGCTTACATTTTTCCCCGGGGGAGCAATAGCAGGTGTAGCGGCTGTAGCGGCACCAATACTGCCTACAGATACCGCTGCCACAGATACGCCGGCTTTTCTGATAAAATCTCTGCGATTCTCTTTCATGAAATGTATTATTAAGCTAAAATTGGTCAATAACGGCACGAGGGCTCGTTGCCCATAAATGCGTTGTTCAATATTAGGTAATTATAGGGTGCGCAGGTATATATTTTCGGTAAATTGATTGTTACAAGTGCGGACTATGATTTTTAGGACTATTAAGAATGGTAGGATTAATACACGGCATATCAGGCGCTTGTGCCCGTTCATCCCAATTTACCCCACTTTCATCCCATTTATTTTAGTGGTTGATATCAGCGTGTTACCTTGCGGCATAATTAAACCTGGCACACATGAAAGATCTGTTAAAAAAGCCTATTACTTTTGAGAAGGGTGAATTTTGGATAGCCACCGCCGTATATGTTTTCTCGGTATATATCCTGGCCTATAACATGTTGGTGCTTACCAATACAGGCTATGTACATACACCTAATATTGCGCTTTTTTCGGGGATGCATATGCCTTACTCGCATGTAAAATTCTATTTCATTCCGCAATTTATTGATAATACAGTTTATTATTGCGCTTTCCTGGGGCTTAACTTTTTTATTGTACCAGCTATCGTAGGCAATAATCGCGTGGTGCTTAATATCATCCTGCTGCTGCTGATATTTGCGCTCATGGTAATTATATTGGGGACTGCCGATACCTGGAGCAAATCCTATTTGTTCTATAAGCATTCTGAAAACTATGTATATCGCCGGGTTTTTAAAGAAGAGTTTATATGGTGCGTTTGGGCATTTATGATATTAGGGTTCTACACCATAATTAAGCACCTAACCAAATATTCGTTTAAAAACTTCTATGTTATATCAGAGTCTGACCGGCTTACCCGTGAGTGTGTTGCCGCATTAGGCATGTGGCTGCTCAGTGTATTTTTCCAGCTGGTAACGGGTGCTGGCTGGCAGCCTATCCTTATTTGGTCTGAAGTGGTATTATTTGCTATTGGTCTGTACTGGTATTCGTTTCATAATATTATACCGCGTGTAGTAGCTGATGGGTTACCGTTTAAAGCTTTTTTTCTGAAGATACTTACCATATTAGCCATTGCTTTTTTCCCGGTTGCATTATTAATGTCCGGCATATTCCACAGGTTAGAGGCTCCTATAATTATTACGCTTTTTAATGTAGGTGTTGGTGTATTTATAGTATCACCATTAGCCTGGTATTTGTACCGTCAGCGGTTAAGTAAAAATATCGAATTGGTGGGCCTGAAAACCGCCCTGGGCCGCTCATCTGCCAATTTGGATTTTTTACGATCGCAAATTAACCCGCACTTTTTGTTCAACGCGCTTAACACCCTTTACGGTACCGCCTTACAAGAAAATGCCGACCGTACCGGAGGTGGTATACAAAAACTGGGCGACATGATGCGCTTTATGCTACAGGAAAACGTGCAGGAACATATATCATTAATGCGCGAGATTGATTACCTGAATAACTACATCGACCTGCAAAAGCTGCGCACACAAACGTCGCCGGACATTGTGATAAATGCAGAGATTGAGGAATCAATAAACGGCCTGCAAATAGCCCCGATGTTGTTGATACCGTTTGTAGAGAACGCCTTTAAACACGGCATCAGCCTGCGCGAACCATCGCACATAAAAATTACCCTGCAAACCCGTGGCACACAATTGCTTTTTGATGTTTATAACAGCATACACCAAAAACCGGATAACGACCCCGAAAAAAATAAAAGCGGCATAGGGCTTGAAAATGTAAAGCAACGGCTGCAATTGTTATACCCCAAACGGCATGAATTAGTTATCCGCGAAAGCGCTAAAGAATTTTTTATACATCTTACAGTAAATTTGTAACTTTCTATGATATTGATTATCTTATTGTTACTGCTTAATATTGGATGAGAAAGTCAAAAAGATTAAATGAAACACTATGGCATTAAAAGTAAAACCCGATATGCCCTTATCAACCAGAACCAACCTAACTGCAAATAACATAAAGGAGGCTATGGCAGAATTTACAGGCGTAAAAATAATTGAAGCTTTGGAGATCATTCTTAAAGACCTGCCACCGCAACAAAAAGCACAATTAATGGCTAATGTTGATGAGGTGATTGATTTGGTGTTGTAAGCCCGTATGTCAAAAAACATTAACTAAGGTATTATTTATACATTTACCCATATGCTTACCGCCATAGCCATTGACGATGAACCCTTAGCTTTAGAAGTTGTGCGATCGCATGCTGCCAAGGTGCCGTTTTTAAATTTAAGGGCCGGGTTTACCGATGCTTTTAAAGCGATGGAGTTTTTACAGCATGAGCCGGTCGACCTGTTGTTCCTGGATATTAAAATGCCCGATATCAGTGGCATCGACCTGTTAACCTGCCTCAGCAAAAAGCCGCTGGTAATTTTTACTACCGCCTACTCTGAACACGCGGTTGAAAGCTTTGAACTGGATGCTATTGATTACCTGTTAAAGCCCTTTGCCCTGGCGCGTTTTATTAAAGCCTGCAATAAGGCTAACGAAATTTATACTTTACGAGGCAGCACGACCGACAAAAAGGATTACCTTTTTTTAAAAACAGGCTATGAGCAAATAAGGGTAAGCTTTGCCGATATTCACTACCTGGAGGCTACGGGCAATTATGTTAATTTTGTTTTGAGGGATAAAACCATCCTGTCCCGCTTAACCATAACCGAGGCTGAAGCATTGTTACCAACAGACCAATTTATCCGCATTCATCGCTCATTTATTGCTGCTAAAAACAAAATTGATAAGATAGAGCGGCACCAACTGCAAATAAATGGCGCGGTGCTGCCGGTGGGTAGCTCGTATTATCAAAATATTAATTTGGTAAACAAAACAGATCGTTTAGTTTGATTATCCGGGCATACAACTAAGCAAAATAATATTTTGCAACCATCAAATAAAAGTAAATTCCTGCGGTTTTTTTGTTAAACACGCTGTAAATTAGGTAAATTGCACTTCCTGAATTACAAATAAGAAAAAGCCATGACAGAGACGCTGGACATCAAAATCACCAAATCAAGCAAATCCCGTTTAGCAGAAACGGATTTTAGCAACTTAGTTTTCGGCCGTACCTTTACCGACCACATGCTTGTGGCCGATTATGAAGACGGCGAGTGGAAAAATTTCGAAATTCTTCCTTACGGTAATATTTTGGTCAGCCCGGCTATTTCATCACTGCATTATGGTCAATCATTTTTTGAAGGAATAAAAGCCTATAAGCATGCCAATGGCAAAGTATCTATATTTCGCCCGGATAAAAACGCGGTCCGTTTTAATAAATCGGCCGAACGTTTATGTATGCCTACCTTGCCCGAAGATGTATTTTTACAAAGCCTTGCCGCTGTTGTAGATATTGACCGCGATTGGATACCAACCGCTCCCGGTCATTCTTTATACATCAGGCCGTTTATGTTTGCTACCGACCAGTTTTTGGGTGTTACACCATCACAAACCTATAAATACATGGTTTTACTTTGCCCGGTTGGCCCATACTTTACAAAACCATTAAGGGTTAAAATAGAAACCTATTATACCCGCTCTGCCGAAGGTGGCATGGGTTATGCAAAATCATCAGGTAACTACGGTGGTTCTATGCTGCCTGCCCGTAAAGCTACCGAAGAAGGTTTTGATCAATTAATATGGACCGATGCCAAAGAGCATAAATATGTTGAAGAAATGGGTGCCGCCAACGCTATGTTTGTGCTGGATGGCAAACTGATAACTCCAATAGCACAGGATACCATTTTAGATGGCGTAACCCGTGATACAGTTATTACACTGGCCCGCGACTGGGGTTTCCCGGTTGAAGAGCGCAAGGTTGCCGTTGCCGAAATTATTGAAGGTGCTAAAACCGGTAAACTTACTGATGCATTTGGCGCAGGCACCGCGGCTACTATTGCCCCGGTTGGTTCAATAAATTATAACGGCGAAGAATATACATTGATAGACGCTAAAGAAAGAGAATTCTCTCAGAAAGTATTAAAAACCCTTGATGCTATACGGTACGGAAACGCGCCTGATACACACGGGTGGAATTATTTTGTATAGAGATTATGTATAGAGATTGGAGGTTGAAGATTAGAGATTAGGCCTGTTTGGTTAAAGATAGGTTATTGAAGATTAAAGATTAGGCCTGTCAATTAAATAAATACAAAAAAGGTTCCTGTAAATTTGCAGGAACCTTTTTTGTTGAACTATCCAACTAATCTTTAATCACTAATCTTTAATCTTCAATAACCTATCTTCAATAACCAACCTTTAAAAAGCTAATCCACACTAACGGTCAAGCCTTCTTGTTGTAAAATTTTGCGGTATACTTCTACTTCGGTGAATGATCCTTCCAGTACGGCGCATTTACCCTCGTTATGTACTTTCCAGGCTATTCTTTCGGCCTGACTTTCGGTATAATCAAGGTATTTTATCATGCAATGAATTACGTGGTCAAAAGTGTTATGGTCATCATTCCATAAAATAAGGCGATGCATCTCTTTAAATCCTGCCAGTACTTCTTCGAGTGTGAAGGTTTGTTCTTGTGTTTCTGTTGACATGTATAATGACAAAATTACTCAAAAACAATAATAAATAAACCAAAATATTGTTTTAAAGGTAATCTTTCACAATAGTTGTTAACATACAATAACCTACGACCCACTCAAATGAAAAAAAAAATCGCTTTCCTTACCCTTGTTTTTGCTATTCAGTTATTACATGCAAACCTTTGTAACGCTCAAATTACAACCATCAATTTAAAACCCGCACCTGCAAATATTACTATTGATGGCAGTTTAAATGAATGGGGAGACAGCCTTAGCTATTATAATAGCGAAACAGGGCTTAACTATGCGCTTGCCAATGATAAAGACAACCTGTACCTGGTTTTAAAAACCAGTGACCCGGTAGAACAAGGCAAAATTTTGACCTCAGGTATTACTTTAAGTATTGATACAAAAGGTAAAAAGAAATCAACCTATAGCGTTACGTTTCCTGTGCAGGAGGGAATAATCCCACCTTCTGTTACCGGTAACACCCTACAGGAAAAAAAGCTGGAAGCCGGTTTAGCCAAGTTGAAAAAAATAAAGGCTGATGGTTTTAAAGATGTTGAATACGATTTTATAACTCTTGAAAACACTTACGGCTTTAAAATAGCGATTAATTATGATGAACATGGAGCTTTGATATATGAAGAAGCTATCCCGTTATCGCTTTTTCATGCCGATGAATTAAAAAAGAATGAATGGATGTTTAATATTAAAATAAACGGTTTTCAGAAACCTGAAAAAAAGGATGGTGACGATCAGGCCAATAACTCATCAATGGGCGGCGGCGGTCGTGGCGGCCATGGTGGTGGTGGCGGTGGCCGGGGTGGTGCAGGTGGCGGTGGCGGTGGCCGGGGTGGTGCAGGTGGTGATGGCGACGGTGGTGGTGGCGGCGGCCGGGGCGGCCATGGTCGCGGGGCTGCTAACGATGACACTGCTAATAATCCTGCATTTAAATCTGCAGATTTTTGGGGTAAATTTAATTTGGCAAAAACACTTTAAGCCGCATAATTTATGTGATAAATAGATATACATTTTTTAATAATTTAAAAAATGTATATTTACCTAACATAAGCATATCTGGCTTAATTAAACCAATTTATTAAACCTAATCACTAAGCAATGAAAACCACTTGCTCTTACCTTCTTTGCGCTACAGCGGTGCAATTATTCACAATAAGTATATGCAATGCCCAAACACTGGCTTTAAATACTGCACCTGCCGGTGTAGCTATTGATGGCAACAGTAAAGAATGGGGCGATAAAATGACTTATACCGATGTTAAAACAAAAATTGACTATACGCTTACTAATGATAAGGATAATCTTTACCTGGTTGTAAGAACAAAAGACGCTACACAACAAAGCAGTATTTTAGGTGCGGGCATTACTTTAAGTATTGATACAAAAGGCAAAAAGAAGTCTTCATATATTGTTACTTTTCCCTCAAGCCCGGCAGACCGTGACCAATCGAGGTACATAGATATGCCGCCGCAAAGGATACAGGGAAATACTGAAATGTCGGCCAAATTTGGCAAAATACACGTTGAAGGCTTTAAAGATATAAGTGAAGAGGAACTATTAGTAGTAAACCCATACAATATTTTAATTGCTATGAGTTATGATGCGGCTAGTGGTTACTTAACTTATGAAGAGGCTATACCATTAGCACTTTTTCATGCAGGCGACCTGGCAACCAAAGAATGGGCATTCAACATTAAATTAAATCCTGTACAAGGCCATGAAAAAGCAGGGCCCAAACTTACCAAAGTTGCCAACACTGCAAAACCAACTGACAAAAGCGCCGGCAAAGATGCGGGCCGCGATGAGTTTTCTAAAAGTGCCAATATTGGCCTGATAGATTTAACAGATGAAGCTGATTTTTGGGGTAAATTTACTTTAGCAAAATAACGCTAAAATTTATTCTTCCACATCATACTTTCAACAGGGCGAGTTGTCGGGTTATTATACTTGGCATCGCCCTTTGTGTTATATAGGGTTTCTATATCACCTTCAACAGCAAAATATATTAGCTGGCCTATAGGCATGCCCGGGTAAATTTTTACCGGTTGCGCACATGATATCTCCAAAGTCCAGGTATTGCAAAAACCAACATCGCCTTTGCCTGCTGTTGCATGTATATCAATACCTAACCGCCCGGTGCTTGATTTTCCTTCTAAAAATGGAACGTGTTTATGCGTTTCGGTATATTCTACAGTTACGCCCAGGTAAAGCGTACCGGGTTGTAAAACAAATCCTTCTTTGGGTATTTCAAAACTATCTATTTCATTGTGCAGTTTGGCATCCAGTACCCTGTCGCGATAAGTAGCAAGGTGTTTACTTAAATGCACATCGTACGAGTTTGTTCCTAAACATTCACGGTTAAACGGCTCAATAATAATATGGCCCTTATCAATTTCTTCAAGTATGCGCTTATCTGATAATATCATTAGACAGGAATGTTTATTTGGCTAAAAATAGAATTAATTGCCCTAAGTTTGCTATGCTTTTTGCAATTTTACTTTATGGCTATAGCTTACAGGCAACGGATTGATGAGGATACAGAATTTGCGCTCTGGAAAATAGAAGAACAGGCTGAAGATCTGTACAAACAATTACAGCTAAACGATGAAGAAAAGGCCTTTGTTGAAAACATAAGCAACGGCAAACGACACCTGCATTGGTTGGGTACGCGTGTTTTGCTACGCAAAATGTTGCGTACCGAAGAATATATTGACTGCCGGGTTGACGGGCATGGTAAACCATATCTTGTATCCCTGCCCTATCATATTTCTTTAAGCCACTCGTTTGATTATGCCGCGGTAATGATCAGTAAAAAAAACCCGGTAGGAATTGATATTGAGCAAATAAAACAAAAGGTAGAACGTATTGCCTCCAGATTTTTACGCCCCGTGGAACTAGCTTTTATTAATAATGAACATAAAATACAGCAATTATATGCCTGTTGGTGTGTTAAAGAAGCGGTATATAAATGTCATGGCCAAAAAGAAGTATCATTTATGGATGATATTTTGATAAAACCATTCAGTTTCACAGAGCAGGGTCAGGTTAATGCCATTTTAAACAAGGGCGACATTAATATAGATTATACCGTGGGATATTTGCAGTATGAAGATTATATGATAGGTTATGTAAGGGGTAATGATGAAGAATAAAAAAGTAACAGTACAAGATTGGGGGTTAGTTGATTATAAAGAGGCCTGGGCCAAACAGGAAGCGCTGTTTGCCGATACTATCCAATTAAAAATGGAGATACGTAACAGGCTGCTGGCAGTTGCCGGGGATAACCAACCCGACGATATATTAACTCCTAATTACCTTATTTTTTGCGAGCATCCACATGTTTATACTTTGGGCAATAGCGGCAAGCCCGAACATTTATTGCTTGACGAAAAAGGCCTGGAAGAAAACGATGCTGTTTATTATCATATTAACCGTGGCGGCGATATTACCTATCATGGCCCCGGGCAATTGGTAAGCTATCCTATTCTTGACCTTGATAATTTTTTTACTGATATACATTTATATCTGCGCACCCTTGAAGAGGCCGTAATACTTACCCTTGCAGATTATGGTATAAAAGCCAGCCGTTACCCGGGCTACACCGGTGTTTGGCTGGATGCCGATAATGAGCGCGCTCGAAAAATAAGCGCGATGGGTGTACGTTGCAGCCGCTGGGTTACCATGCATGGCCTGGCATTTAACGTAAACAATGATCTTAGTTATTTTAAAAACATAATTCCCTGCGGTATTGATGATAAAGCCGTAACCTCTATGCAAAAAGAACTGGGCCGAGAAATTGATATAAAACAAGTACAAAAAATCCTGCAGCACTACATTGCTGCATTATTTGAAATGGAGATCGTGTAAGTAAGGACACGTGTACACACAGACAGCGAAAATAAGTCTATACTAACACTCCGGCAAGCTTAGCGGGATATTGATAGCAAGGCCACCATCAGCTGTTTCTTTATATTTTGAATTCATATCCTGCGCGGTTTGCCACATGGTTCTAACTACTGCATCTAAACTTACTTTGGCGTTATCAGGGTTAGTTTGCAGTGCCAGTTGTGAGGCTGTAATAGCTTTAATAGCGCCCATGGTATTACGCTCAATACAGGGCACCTGCACCAGGCCCCCTATCGGGTCGCAGGTTAGGCCCAGGTGATGTTCCATAGCAATCTCTGCCGCCATCATTACTTGTCGTTGCGAGCCGCCCAAACACTCGGTAAGTGCTGCTGCAGCCATGGCTGATGATACACCTATTTCTGCCTGGCAACCACCCATAGCTGCCGAAATGGTAGCACCTTTTTTGAAGATACACCCAATCTCTGATGCTGTTAGCAAAAATTGGATAATGCGCTTTTCACTATATCCATCACAAAAAACCAGATAGTATTGCAATACCGCGGGTATAACTCCCGCCGCGCCATTGGTTGGTGCGGTAACTACCCTGCCAAAAGAGGCATTTTCCTCATTTACAGCCAGCGCGAAGCAGCTTACCCAATCTAATATATTTGAAAAGCTGTTGCCAGTTTGCCTTATGGCGACAACCCATTCATCAAAATTAGTATAGGTGTTATTACCGATGAGCCTTTTGTTTAAATTTGCTGCCCGCCGTTCTACATTCAATCCCCCAGGTAATTTGCCACTGGTATGACTGCCGCGGTACATACAAGCTGCCATCGCATTAAAAATATTTAGTACGCCGCTGCGGGTTTCCTGCTCGCCGCGCCACGCGTGCTCGTTTTCCATTACCACTTCGGATATTTTGAGCCCGGTTTTAATGCACCAATGCAGCAGGTCTCCGGCGGTATCAATTGGGAAAGGCAGATCAACCTCGGCTTTACCCCGGCTTTGTCCCCCCTCTTTCACCACAAACCCGCCGCCTATTGAATAATAGGTTTCTGATATGGCTTTGCCATTATTTAAAAACGCCTGGAAGGTTACCGCATTGGGATGATAAGGCAGACTTTCGTTAAATAGGAACAGTAAATCATCGTCGGTATCAAACTCAATTTCTTGCTTGCCATTTAATATTAATTTATGAGAGATTTTGATCTGATGTGTTTTAGGCACTACTTCATCAACCGCAAATGTAACCGGGTCATCGCCGCTTAAGCCCAATAGTATGGCTATGTCTGTACCGTGGCCACTGCCCGTTTTAGCCAGCGAGCCATAAAGCAATATTTTTATTTCGGTTACTAATGTTAATGCCCCGCCCTGTTCTAATACCTGCACAAATTGCTGGGCAGCGCGCCACGGACCAAGTGTATGTGAGCTTGATGGGCCAATGCCTATCTTAAACATGTCAAATACAGAAAGTTGTTCGCGTTGCATTTTAGCTAAATTACAGCTAATGCGCCGTATATTATACAGCGCATCAAATTATATTACTAAACTTTTACGGCAAATTTAGGTCCCCAGTAATTTAACACCCGCGGCTTTTAGATCTTTAATTATTTTTTCCTGTAGCGCTATTTTAACATTCAAAAAATCGGAAGGGCTTACCCACACATTTACGGTATATCGTATATGTTCGATCTCAAACCCAATAATGCCTACCCTTATTGCCGGATCTTTTATAACGCCCGGAACAGTGTTAATAGCATCTATCATTATTTTTTTTGCCTGGTCAACATCTACATAGTAACCAAGCCTAACCTCAAAATCAAGGCGGCGTTTACCTTCGCGGGTAACGTTTACAATTACCTCGTTAAATAATTTACCATTGGGGATAATGATGGTTTTATTATCGGGGGTGCGTAATACGGTATAAAATATTTGTATGGATACTACTATACCATCCTGGCCTTGGGCTATAATATTATCGTCAAGTTCAAATGGCTTTAATAAAAGTATAAGTACACCACCTGCAAAGTTTTGGAACGTGCCCGATAGCGCCAAACCAACGGCTACCGAAAAACCGCCTAACACAGCGCTGAATGCGGTAACATTAATATCATTTATGGCGGCTACGCCAATAATAAGGAATATGTATAAAGCAGTTAAAGTAAGACTGAGAAAAAATGGTTGTAACGATGAGTGGACTTTTCTTTTACTCATGCGGCCACGTAATCGTATGCCGATAAATTTTATTACCCTTAACCCTATTAATAGTACTATTATTGATACTACCAGAGTTAACCCATGTAATAAAAGCCAGGAATAGGCTGTGTTGTAAAACGCGTGTAAATTAGAATCTTGTAACTTCATAATAAAGTTACGAAGTTAATAATTATTTATCTTCCGTAAATAGATACAAAAAGCGTAGGGCCTTTGTAAAATACCCACTCAACTATTGTTGTGCGAATGTAGATGGTGGCTTCTGTTAGATGTTTCATAGGTTGTTGTATTCAATTGTTGTGCCTGATATTTATTTAACTGACTTTGAGTACAAATTTAAGTTTAATTGTAGCTGCAATATTACTTAATCAATCATTTGATTAACAAATGACCGTCCGTTTACTTTTTAATGACTTTGGATAGTGTATGAAACACAAAACCCCTGTATGCAAAAGCATACAGGGGTTTTTGTAAATTTATTTAGGGTGCTGCTTACATCATGCCACCCATGCCGCCGCCGCCCATTGGCGGGCCGCCTGCAGATGCTTCTTCAGGATCATCAGCCAACACACATTCTGTTGTTAACAACATGGATGCAATTGATGCAGCGTTCTCTAAAGCTACACGGCTTACTTTAGTTGGATCAATAACACCTGCGCCAATTAAGTTTTCAAACTTATCTGTACGGGCATTGTAACCAAAATCACCTTTACCTTCTTTTACTTTTTGTACGACGATTGAACCTTCAATACCTGCGTTTTCGCAAATTTGACGTAATGGTTCTTCAATAGCACGACGGATGATCTGGATACCAGTGTTCTCATCTTCGTTATCACCTTTCAGGTTGGCTAAAGCACCAACCGCGCGAATGAAAGCTACACCACCACCTGCAACTATACCTTCTTCAACAGCCGCACGGGTTGCATGTAAAGCATCGTCAACACGATCTTTCTTTTCTTTCATTTCAATTTCAGAAGCTGCACCAATATATAATACCGCTACACCACCTGATAATTTAGCTAAACGCTCTTGCAATTTTTCTTTATCATAATCAGACGTAGTTGCTTCCATTTGAGTTTTGATCTCATTAACACGTCCCTCTATGGCAGTTTTTTCACCATTACCATTAATGATAGTAGTATTGTCTTTATCAATAGTGATCTTTTCGGCAATACCTAAATGAGAAAGCTCTGCGTTCTCTAATTTATAGCCTCTTTCTTCGGATATTACAGTACCACCTGTTAAGATAGCAATATCTTCTAAAATAGCTTTACGACGATCGCCAAAGCCTGGCGCCTTAACAGCAGCAACTTTTAGTGAACCGCGAATTTTATTTACTACCAAAGTTGATAACGCTTCGCCATCCAGATCCTCAGCAATAATTAATAATGGTTTGCCTGTTTGTACTTGTTTTTCCAATATCGGCAACAATTCTTTCATTGAAGATATCTTCTTGTCGTAGATCAGGATATATGGATTCTCCAACTCTGCTTCCATTTTATCAGTATTGGTAACAAAATAGGCAGAAAGGTAACCACGGTCAAACTGCATACCTTCAACAGTTTTAACTTCTGTTTCTGTACCTTTTGCTTCTTCAACAGTGATAACGCCACCTGTACCAACTTTTTGCATCGCATCAGCAATCATTTCGCCAATTACATCATCATTATTTGCTGATATAGAAGCTACTTGTTTAATCTTGCTGAAATCATCACCAACATCTTGTTTTTGAGTTTTTAAGTTCTCTACAACAACTTTAACCGCTTTATCAATACCGCGTTTCAAATCCATTGGGTTTGCACCGGCAGCCACGTTTTTAATACCCGCAGTAACAATAGCTTGTGCTAAAACGGTTGCAGTAGTAGTACCATCACCTGCTATATCAGCAGTTTTTGATGCAACTTCTTTCAACATTTGGGCACCCATGTTTTCAATAGGATCTTTTAATTCTATTTCTTTTGCTACGGTAACACCATCTTTAGTTATAACAGGCGAACCGAATTTTTTATCAATAATTACGTGGCGACCTTTTGGACCTAACGTTACTTTAACCGCGTTGGCTAAAGTATCAACGCCTCTTTTAAGAGCGTCTCTTGCTTCAACATTGTATTTAACTTGCTTTGCCATTTGTTTAATTTTAGAATTAATGATTTGTTGAATTATCGATTGTTATTGATTGGGATGTAAATTCAATAATTCACTCCCACAATAATTCAATAATTATAATACTATATAAATATCAGATTCTCTCATGATCAGGTAATCTTTACCTTCAATTGTAACTTCCTGACCAGCAAATTTTCCATACAAAACTTTATCGCCGGTTTTTACTGATAAGGGAATCAAGTTACCTGTTTGCTCAGCAAATTTGCCCGGACCAACAGCTACAACTTTTCCGTGTTGTGGTTTTTCCTGCGCAGTTTCAGGGATATAAATACCTGAAGCGGTTTTTGTTTCGGCCGGAGCAGCTTCAACTACTACCCTGTCTCCGATAGGTTTAATGTTTAATGACATACTATATTTATTTTTTGGTTATAAAAAGTTATCTGTTGATTGCACTTGCACATCAATTATGCCAAGCAAACAAAATTTCCTAATTGGCATGTATTTACTGTTGTATTGTCAGATTTAAGTAAATGCCTGATTTGTGTGTTTATATTACTCTACTTATCAATGCCATGATGACAGTAGCATTTTCATAAAAAAAGCCCCCAATGTATCGGGAGCTTTTCCATTTATATTTTTATAAATTATTTTTTTGCAGGTGCCGGAGCCTGTCCTGGCGCAGTAGCCGGAGCAGTTGGGAATGCAGCAGGTGCATTAGCCGGTGCTTTTAATGATTTTTGAATTTGCTCATTATATTGTGAATCGACTTTTGTTATACCACCTTTTGTTGCAATGTTAATTGCCAGTGCTAAAACCATTAAGGTTATTGCCAATACCCAGGTACCTTTTTCTAAAAAATCGCCGGTTTTTTGTACGCCCATTAACTGTGATGAGCTTGAAAAATTTGATGATAAACCACCACCTTTAGGGTTTTGTATCAATACAATAAGGCCCAAAAGCGTGCACACTATAACCACTAAGATCACTAATACTAAATACATTTCTTTATATTAATTTATTTTACTTTCTAACTGTTCAATTTGGCTTGCAAAGTAAAGGCTTTTTTCCGGGAATTTCAACATCAATTTTCTATACGTTAATATAGCTTTATGATAAAGCATTTGCTCGGTATAAATACGGGCCAGTGTTTCGGTTACCATCTCGTCTTTATCTTCAGAGCTTTTCTTCGCTTTATTTTCATTATCCAGCTTAATACCGCTTGGATGTTTAATATGCGGCTCCTCTTGTATAAAACGCTCTATTATCTTGTCTTCTTTACGCCATGGGTTTGCCATTGTTTTTGAAGACGCCTGATCCAGTTCATTAATTGAGCTTAGGCTTACAATATTTTCGTAATACTGTTGCTGCAATTCGTCAGCTACTCCCCTCTTTTTAGGAGCTGCAGGTGTTGTATTACTGATGTAAGGCTGGTATATGCCGGCATGTTCTTTACGGGTTTTATCCAACCACCACATAAAGGTATAAGGCATCTTTTCGTCATGGTACCTTGATAGGTCACTATTTGCCCCTCCCTGCCACGTGGTCTTGATCTTTTCGGTTAAAGCAGGTTCAAAAACAAAAAAGTTATTTTTCTGCGCTTCTTCGGTTACAGGTTCTTTTTTTGATCTTTCACCGGCTTCCTTATTTAAAATAGCTAACTGCTCAAGGCCTATATCTTCAATACTTACTATCTCGTCGTAAATTTCATCATCAATATCCTGTTGAAAATATTCAACCTTATCATTAAAACTATAAACCGGTTCTGTTGATTCAATATTATTTTTAGCCTGGTAGTCGTTATACTCTTTAGCAAGCGAGTTTTCTTCTTCAACAGCAACTGCATTTTCTTGTTCAGGATAATTCTCCGTTACATTTTCCTGGTATGCGTTATTTACAGTTTCGTATTCAGCAAAAGTATTATACTGTTCATCATGCGGCGTAAAAGCCGGAGTAGGTTTCCACTCGGCAAAAGTATTGTCTGCTGCCATTGCTTCTGCCCGGGCCTCAGCCGGTGTAGTACCTTCTATTACAACTGCGTCTTCCTCTCCGTCATATTCAGCAAAAGGCTTTGGAACCGTAAAATAAACATCACTTTGTACAATCTGTTCGTCTGCAACTACCGGCAAACTATTAGGTGCCGTAGCCAATTTATATAATGTACCCGGATTAAAATAGGCTGCCGCATGCATTAAATTTTGCTTATCGCCGTTAGGCATAAGCATGGCATGCAATATTCCACTTTGCGGATAATCATTAACTAACGATTGTAAATTGAATATATGCGAATGATTATTATCGGCAGGGTTTGCCAATAATTTCCATAAAAACTCGTATTTTATATTATCCACTTGTTGATTCACGATGTTGAAACTATGAAATACTTACCAATTATTAAAGGCTTTGTTAAAAATATCATCAATTAACTGTTTCTCTATTGTTAATATCAGGGTTTGTTCTTGTGTAGTAATGTCGCCAGTATAGTCTGCATACCTGGTAAAGTCTTGTTCAAAATTATACTTTTTTTCGGCATCATAAACAAACTTAACATGAACAGTTATTGATAAGCGTTGGGCGCCGGCAATTGGCGCAGTATTATTATTGGTTGCCTGTATAGAGATAGGCTCAAAATGATAACCTGTTATAGTACCGGTCATATTAGCATTACCTTCGCCTGAAACTATACTAAGGCGCGTGGTTGAACGTACCCTCTCTTTTAAAGCCTCTGTAAAGGTTTGGCTCAAATTGCCTACCACCAGTTGGGCATTATTTTCAAAGAAACCAATATTTATTGTTTTCATCTCAAGAGGAATTGCCGTGCTTTTAAGCGTGTAGCAGCCCGAAGAAATAAACGCCAAAGAACTTATAGTTAAAAAAATTCCTAATAACTTTCTCATCAACCTTATAAATTTAATTCCTTTATTTTCCTGTACAATGTTCTTTCTGATATTCCCAGCTCGTTTGCAGCCAGCTTACGTTTGCCTTTGTGCTTTTTCAACGCCTTACGTATCAGGTCTGATTCTTTTTCTATCAGCGACAATGATTCTTCCACTTCTTCAGCCTCGTGGGTTATATTATAACCATCATTGTTATTAACGGGTTGTTGTATGGTAAATTGCGAGTCGGAATTGCCCGGCAGTTCAATATCGCGGTATAATTGATTTATAGCTTGCGATTGATTTGCAAAATTTGGTGTAACGCCTCCATGTTCTATTATTTCGGCAACCAATTTTTTTAACTCAACCATATCACGCTTCATATCAAATAATACTTTGTACAAAATATCGCGTTCAGAAAAATCTTCTTTACCCTGGTTATCTATGCGCATTGGTAAATTTTTACCATTTGCTTCCTGCGGAATGTAGGTTAATAAAGTTTGGGCCGTAATTACATGGTCGCGCTCTAATACAGCCAATTGCTCGGCCATATTTTTTAGCTGTCGCACGTTACCCGGCCACGAATAGTTTATTAATACCTGCTGCGCCTCTTCATCTAACTGTATGGGCGGCGTTCGGTATTTATCAGTAAAATCTGATGTGAACTTTCTAAAAAGTAGGTAAATATCTTCTTTCCTGTCGCGCAGGGGTGGTATGCGCAACGGCACTGTATTTAAACGATAATAAAGATCTTCTCTGAATTTGCCATTCTTAACCGCGTCATACACATCAACATTTGTTGCGGCAATAACCCGCACGTTGGTTTTCTCTACTTTTGATGAGCCTACCTTTATATACTGACCAGACTCCAGCACACGCAGCAAACGTGCTTGTGTACCTAAGGGCATTTCGGCAATTTCATCTAAAAATATGGTGCCGCCGTTTACGGTTTCAAAATACCCTTTACGCTCGCCAACGGCACCCGTGTAGGCACCTTTTTCGTGACCAAATAATTCAGAATCAATAGTGCCCTCTGGTATGGCGCCGCAGTTAACCGCAATAAACGGCCCATGCTTGCGCGGGCTCATTTGGTGTATAATGTGCGAGAATACTTCTTTACCGCTACCGCTTTCTCCTGTAATTAAAACAGAAATATCAGTAGGCGATACCTGGTTGGCAATATTTATAGCCCGGTTCAATAATGGCGAATTGCCTATTATGCCGTAGCGTTGTTTAATTTCTTGTATTTCCATGTTATTAGAATCAAGAGTTAAGAATCAAGATTCAAGATGTTGTTTTATCATTTATTATATAATCTCTAAACGAGAAAATCATTTTCTCCATTTCCGAAGCAAGAGATAAACACTCGTTTAGTTTATTAGCATTGCCATATTTTCTTCTTTCACATATCAACAACTGAGTTTCTAATTCAAATGTTGATGTTAGAGCCGTGGACAAAAACTCGGCAAAGTGAATATTAGTTCTTTTTCCTGAACCTTCTGCAATATTTGAAGGAATTGAACAAGAACATCTATTAAGCTGATTAATTAAATTATACCGCTCACTATCCGGTAAATCCTTAATATAATCAAAAACCAAATCTGTAAGATCCATTGACCGTTGCCATATCTTTAAGTTCTTAAAATTATGCTTCATGCTAAAATCTTAATTCTTGGCTCTTGATTCTTGACTCTTGACTCTAACCTACTATCGTCCCCATCAAAGTTGCCGTAGTACACCGTTCGGCTATCACATTTACATACATTCCGGGTTTATACCTTTCATCTACCGGGAAAACCATCATCGCATTTTGATCGGTACGGCCGCAGTAATCGTTTTTTGATTTTTTTGAAAAACCTTCTATCAACACTCTTTGTACTTTACCAATTTGAGCCTGCAAGCGCACAAGCGAATATTTTTGCTGTAACGCTACAATCTCTGTTAACCTTGCAGCTTTAGTGGCTTCGGGTATGTCATCGGCATAACGCTTGGCGGCTAATGTTCCCGGGCGCTCAGAGTACATGAACATATAGGCAAAATCATATTGCACATACTCCATCATGCTTACTGTTTCTTTATGCTCCTCGTCGGTTTCTGTACAAAAGCCGGTAATTACATCTGTTGATATGGCACACTCCGGTATAATACGGCGTATAGCGTCTATGCGGTTAATGTACCATTCGCGGTCATAAGTACGGTTCATCAGTTCCAGCACACGGCTGTTACCAGATTGTACCGGAAGGTGTATATAGTTACAAATGTTATCGTATTTGGCAATGGTATATAAAACCTCGTCTGTAATATCTTTTGGGTGCGAAGTTGAAAAACGTACGCGCAGATCAGGGTTAATTTGTGAGACCAACTCTAACAAGTTTGCAAAATTGACAATAGCCCCTTCAGCCTCCTCTGACGCTGTCCATTTATAACTATCAACATTCTGCCCTAATAAAGTAACCTCGCGATACCCCCTATCAAACAAATCGGTACATTCATTAACAATAGAGAACGGATCGCGGCTACGCTCGCGGCCACGGGTAAAAGGCACTACGCAGAAAGAGCACATATTATCGCAGCCCCGCATAATAGATACAAAAGCATTAATGCCATTGCTGTTTAAACGTACCGGGCTAATATCCGCATAAGTTTCTTCGCGGGATAACAATACATTAACTGCTTTTTGTCCGCTATCAACCTGATCTATCAAGTTAGGCAGATCGCGGTAAGCATCCGGACCAACTACTACATCAACCAGTTTTTCTTCTTCTAAAAATTTTGCTTTTAAACGCTCGGCCATGCAGCCCAATACGCCAACCACCATTCCGGGGTTTTTAGATTTTGCAACCTTAAATTCTTTCAAACGGTTACGAACGCGTGTTTCGGCATTTTCACGGATTGAGCAGGTATTGATAAAAATAACATCAGCATTGGTGTAATCTGTTGTTGTTTCAAATCCTTTCTCTGATAAAATAGAAGCAACGATCTCGCTGTCTGAAAAATTCATGGCACAGCCATAGCTTTCAATATATAGCTTGCGCCCGTTATTTTTGCCGGCAACCGGTTCTAATAATAAAGCCTCGCCCTGCCTGCTCTCGTCATGTACTTTATCCGATATAACCAAATCCATCATTGTTATAAAAATTGAACAGCAAAAATACATAAAATTTAAATATTAGATGACAGATTGGCAGAATTAACAAAATGAATGTTTTGTTGTTATATTAACTCAGGATCAAAGAATTGATGACACAACACGAAACTGCTACAAAAAAAACTATCCGCACGTGGCCTATTGTTGTATTAACAATGATTTTGTTGTTATCATTAGCAGTATGGTATTTTTACAGGCATTATTTGGCTGATAACCGCTGGAAACCCCTGTTACAGGCGCAGTTAAAGGAGCTAGTACTCAGATCGAGCGATAGCTTGTACCATATTGAGTATTCTGATTTCGACCTGAATATTACCTCGGGCAATGCTACACTTTCTGATTTTAAACTGGTGCCTGATACACTTGTTTATCAAAAACTGGTGGCCGCTAAAAAAGCGCCCGATAATCTTTTTATCCTCAGCGTAAAAAAATTAAGCATTAAAAACGTTGGCGCCCGCAAGGCTTACCAAGAAAAAATATTAAACATCAACAATATTTCTATTGATAACCCCAGTCTTACTATTATAAATAAGCGTTATGATTTTAACGATACCGTAAAGGTTGGTAAGCCCAAAACGCCTTACCAGTTAATTAAAAAAATATTCAAGCAGTTGCGTATAGACTCTGTTTCGCTGAAAGACATCAGCGTAAATTACATTAACCAAAGTAACCCGGTAACCAAACAAACCGCGCTAAAGCATTTGGATATTAATATATCTAATGTGATGATTGATTCCTTGTCGGCCCTGGACAGTACCCGGTTTTACTATACCAAAAGCGTTGAAGTTATACTACATAATTATAAAATAGCTACGCCGGATAGCCTATACAATGCTGAGTTAAAGCAAATCTATTTTTCGACCGCTAAACGCGAGATCATATTGGATCAGGTAACCTTTTTGCCAAGATATAACCGTAACGAGTTTTATCGCCGGATGGGTACATCAGGTGATATATTCACCTTGAAGTTTAAGAAGATAACTATAGTTGATATTGACCTGCAACGTTTTCTGCGCGACCAGAAGCTATATGCAGGTATAATGAATGTCTCTAACGCTAATGTGCAGATATATAGCAATAATGCTTATAAAGGCAAAAAATCAATTAAAACCGGGCACGACCCGCACCAATCATTACAACGGGTTGCGCTGGATATGAAGCTGAGCCGTTTAAATATCGCGCATACGGATATTATATATTCTGAAACCGATGCCACCACAGGGCAAACCGGCGTAATTACTTTTAATAATACCAGCGGCGCTATTGTAAATGTTACCAATGATGCCCGGGCTAAAAAGAAAAATCCTTTTATGGTGGCCCGCATAAAAACTCATTTTATGAAAACGGCGCCATTACAGGTAAATTTTAAATTTAATCTGAACGCTAAAAACGGAGCATTTAACTATTCGGGTACGTTAGGTAAATTTGATGGCCGTATATTAAATAAGCTGGTAAAACCCTTAGCATTAGTACAGGTACAATCTGCCGATGTGGAACGGTTAGATTTTAATGTTGATGCTAATAATTATAATGGTAAAGGGCACTTAGAATTTTACTATAAAAACCTTAAAGTACAATTGCTTAAAAAGGTAAACGGCCGTGCCGAATTGCAAACACAGGGCTTTATATCAAAAGTTGCAAACACGCTTATTATTGAAAAAGATAACCCCGATAAAAAAGGCGTTTTTAGGCCGGGGCCAATTAATTTGAAACGCGAGCCAACGGCATCGTTTTTTAGTTTTCTTTACAAAGGCTTGCTTGACGGGTTAAAACCCAGTGTTGGTTTTGACAAAAAAACAGAAAATAAGGTTAACAAAATAGTTGCTAAAGTAAGTACGGTGGTAGACAAGTTCAATAAATTTAAAGCCGACCGTAAACAACGAAAAGTGGAACGACAGACAAGGCGACAGGCAAAAAAAGACTCGATAAACCGTATTAAACAAAAGCAGAGCTTATAAATTATGGCGTTTAAATTATTAAAGCAAAAGCGGCACAGAGTTACACTTATTGTTTTTGCATCACTTACTGTAGCGATTTTATTTTTAGCCTTTCTGGTTAATAGGTACTGGTCGCCAATTTTAGCCGATAAATTAAAAGACGGCGTGTTAAACGGCACCGGTGGTTTATATACGGTTGATTTTTCTGATGCTGAACTAAAGGTGCTGGAAGGAAAACTAATTTTTTATAATATCACTTTTAAGCCCGATACTACTGTTTACAATAAACGCAACCAGCAGCA
>NZ_JAQBOW010000028.1 GCF_028287845.1 Mucilaginibacter sp. | reverse complement strand
AAGTCGCTCGATCACCCTCTCTTCGCCTTCGGCGGAAAGAGGGTTATTTTATTTTTTTTGAATTATCCCAAGCGTAGCGATGTAGGGGTGAGTAAACGGTGTGCATTGGCGGTAATGTCGCTTTGTTAGTACTCACCCGATCATCGCTAAGTCGCTCGATCACCCTCTCTTCGCCTTCGGCGGAAAGAGGGTTATTTTATTTTTTTTGAATTATCCCAACCCTCTTTCCCGCTTGCGGAAGAGAGGGTCGACAAGCGTAGCGATGTCGGGGTGAGTAATCGCCGCCAAACCATCACCGACTAAGATTTATAGGACTATAGGATTTTAAGATTATTATCATTTTCATTAATACAGCCGTATAGCTATATTTAGCTCATTATTACATTTTATAATCTTTTAATCCTGTAAATTATAGTGCACTACGAGAACAAGATCAGTATCAAATCATGGGCCGAAGAGGACCGTCCGCGTGAAAAGCTGAGCAGCCAGGGCAGGCGCGCCTTAACTGATGCAGAGCTGATAGCTATATTGATCGGATCGGGAAGCCGTACAGAATCGGCAGTGGAACTGAGCAAACGTATGCTGCACCATTACGATAATGATTTGAATAACTTAAGCAAAGCATCTATAAGCGAACTTTCCCGCTTTAAAGGTATCGGCGAAGCCAAAGCTATTTCCATTATAGCCGCGCTTGAAATTGGCCGCAGGCGGAACGATACCGAAGCAAAAGTATTGGATGAAATTAAAGGAAGCAAAGATGCCTACAATATTTTAAAACGCTTTCTGGTAGACCTTAACCACGAAGAGTTTTGGATATTGCTGCTTAACCGGGGCGGGAAAGTAATAGCTAAAGAACTGATAAGTAAAGGCGGACTAGCAGGTACGGTAGCCGACCCGAAAATTATTTTCAATATAGCGTTACAGCATAGCGCGGCATCTATAATGCTGGCGCATAACCATCCGTCGGGACAATTAAAGCCGAGCCAGCTTGATATTGACCTTACCAAAAAAATAGCCAATGCCGGCAGGATGCTGGATATAAATGTGCTCGATCATTTGATTGTGACCAACGAAGGCTTTTATAGCTTTGCTGATGAGGGGATTATTTGATCGCGGAATTAATTAATAAATAAAAATACAAACAAATTACAATTAAATCGAAAAACGTCGATATATTTGCGTCATGATTTTGGATATAAAAAAAGTTGAAAGAATCTCTAAAGCCCTTGGCGATCCATACCGTTTAAAAATAATGGAAATGATCAAAAAGCAAAATGATAATTGGATGCAATGTGCCTGCATTGCTGATAATATTGACCTGGCGCAGTCTACCATTTCGCATCATATAAACCAATTGGTTGATGCCGATTTGCTTATTGCCGAAAAAGATGGGCGCAATGCAAAATACATGGTTAATAAAGAAGTGGTTACCGCATACGTTAATTTTTTAAATCAATTAAAGGGATAAAAAAAATTAAATAAATAATCGATTATTTTAAATATGTCGATTTGTTGTTTATGAGTAATTAGAAGAAAAGGAAATATTATAATAGAATACATCGAAAAATTTAAATATATAAATAAATAAAACAACAAATGAAAAAGTTAGAAAATAAAGTAGCGGTAGTTACAGGTGGTAACAGCGGAATTGGTTTAGCTGCTGCAAAATTATTTGCCGCGCAGGGTGCTAAAGTTACTATAACCGGCCGTAACCAAACCACATTGGATGCCGCGGTTGCAGAAATAGGCGGTGGCTCGATAGGCCTGGTAAGCGATGTGTCTGACCTGAACAATATTAACCAGGTATATGAAAAAGTAAGCGAAACCTTTGGCAAAATTGATGTATTGGTAGTTAACGCAGGCGTATTTATTGCTGCCCCACTGGCCGATTATACCGAAGAAATGTTTGACCAAACCAGCGACATTAATTTTAAAGGCGCTTTCTTCTCGGTACAAAAAGCATTGCCTTATTTAAATAATGGTGCATCTGTTATATTAACCTCATCAGGTGTGAGTAATAAAGCTATGGCAACAGCATCAGCTTACGCGGCCACAAAGGCGGCGGTAACTTCGCTGGCAAGAGGGTTTTCGGCTGAGCTGCTGGATAGGAACATAAGAGTTAATGTACTTTCTCCGGGCCCTATTGAAACACCAATATTTGGCAGGGGCGGCGCAAGTGTTGAGCAAATTGATGGCATGAAAGCCTATATGGCCGATATAACTCCTATAAAACGCTTGGGTAATGTAGAAGAAATTGCCGAAGGCTTTTTGTATTTAGCTTCTGATGATTCAAAATTTATGGTAGGCGGCGACCTGGTGCTTGACGGAGGTTTCAGCAGATTTTAATAGTTGAATTACATTAATAAAAGAGGCGATTAATTTTTTAATCGTCTCTTTTTGTTTAATAAGATTTACCTTTTAATAATTGAAATAACGGGTGTTAAACAGCGTTTTATAATTAATTAAAACTACGATCATGATAACTCCAGGCAACAAAATACCGTTTGATGATTCGGAAGATCAGGATGCGGAAGATCAACAAAGTCAGAATGATATACACAGCAACGGATTTGACGACGACGAACTGATCGGCGATAATACCGAAGATGAATCTGATGCACTTGAGCAGGCTTACGATGCTTCAGAGCCATCATATACGCTTGATTTTGACGATGACGATCCGGATGATGACGAATAGTTTATGAGGTAAAAGCCGAAAGCATAAAGCCGAAAGCTTTTTTAACCTTAGCTTTAAGCTTTTACCTTTCTGCTTTCCGCTCCAAATCCTATCTTTGCCGATTATCGTTTCGTTATAATGAAGATATCCTATAATTGGCTCAAAGAATTTGTTCATACTGATAAAACTCCGGGAGAAATTTCGACCATATTAACCGGTACCGGTTTAGAGGTAGAGAGCGTGGAGAAAGTACAAGCCATACCCGGCGGTTTAGAGGGGCTGGTAATTGGCTATGTTAAAGAAACTACCCAACACCCTAATGCCGACAGGTTAAAAGTTACCAAAGTTGATGTTGGTACCGGCGAGGACCTGCAAATTGTTTGCGGCGCGGCTAATGTTGCTGCCGGACAAAAAGTGGTGGTGGCTACAGTTGGTACAACAGTACATCCAACAAGCGGTGAGCCATTCCCTATCAATAAATCAAAAATTCGTGGTGAAGTGTCCGAAGGGATGATATGCGCCGAGGACGAGATAAGCCTGGGTACAGACCATGCCGGTATAATGGTTCTGGCTGATGATGCCGTTGTTGGCAGCCCGGCTAAAAACTATTTCAAGCTGAATGACGATTATATGTACGAGATTGGTTTAACCCCCAACCGTGCCGACGCGGTTTCGCATTTAGGTACGGCGCGTGATATCGCCGCTTTCTTAAAAATTGGTATTACCAAACCAGATATTTCTGCCTTTAAAGTTGATAATACTGATGGTATTATTGAGGTAGTGGTAGAGAATGAGACGGCAAGTCCGCGGTATGCGGGTGTAACCATTTCGGGTATCACGGTTAAAGAATCACCGCAATGGTTAAAAGAGCGTTTGGCGGTTATAGGCGTGCGTTCTATCAATAATGTGGTTGATGCTACCAATTATGTTTTGCATGACCTTGGGCAGCCGCTGCATGCTTTTGATGCGGATGCAATTAAAGGCAATAAGGTTATTGTTAAGAATTGCCCTGAAGGAACTTTGTTTAAAACACTGGATGACGTAGAGCGCAAACTCTCTGTCGATGACCTGATGATCTGCAACGCGGAAACGCCTATGTGTATAGCCGGGGTATTTGGCGGCGCCGAATCGGGTGTTAAAGCAACCACAACCAGTATATTCTTAGAAAGCGCTTATTTTAACGCGGTTTCTATTCGTAAAACAGCTAAAAGACATGGCTTAAAAACCGATGCGTCTTTCCGCTTTGAGCGTGGTACCGATCCTGATATGGTAATCTTCGCTTTAAAGCGTGCCGCGCTTTTAATTAAAGAAATTGCCGGCGGATCGATATCATCAAACATTGTTGATCTGTATCCTAACCCGGTGGCACCGTTTGATGTAGACCTGTTATACAGCCACGTTCACCGTTTAATAGGCCAGGTTATTCCGCACGAAGAGATAAAGAATATCATTAAAGCTTTAGATATTGAAATTGTAAGCGAATCTGCCGAAGGCTTAATATTAAAAGTGCCCCCTTACCGTGTTGATGTAACCCGCGATGTGGACGTGATAGAAGAGATACTACGCATTTACGGCTATAATAATATCTATATACCAACACAGGTGCGCGCGTCGCTTAGCACGTCGCCAAGGCCGGAGAAAGATACCGTGCAAAATCTTTTATCAGACCTGTTAACTGCTAATGGCTTTAACGAGATCATATCTAACTCGTTAACAAAATCAGCTTACGCTGATAATTTAGATAATGCAGTTAAGATATTGAACCCGCTAAGTTCTGATCTGGATGTGATGCGCCAAACTATGCTGTACTCGGGGTTAGAAGCGATAGCTTATAACCAAAACCGCCAAAATGCTGATATTAAATTTTATGAGTTTGGTAAAGTATACAGCGTTAAGGATGATAAATATAATGAGAGCCAGCGTTTTGCTATTTTTATGAGTGGCGCTACAGCATCTGCTCAATGGAACCAAAAGGCAACATCAGCTACTTTTTATAATTTGAAAGCTATTGTAGATGGTATCCTGCAAAAACTAAATATTGCCGATGTGGTGGTTGAAGATAGCACCTGCAAAAAATTGGCTTACGGACTAAACTATAACCACAACAATAAAACGCTGGTTAAATTTGGCCAGGTAGCAACAACTGCCCTTAAAAAAGCCGATGTTGATAAAGATGTTTTTTATGCTGATTTTAGTCTCGACCAGTTATTAAATATCGTTAAAAAGAACAAAATAGTTTACCAGGATATTTCTAAGTTCCCGGCCGTAAAACGCGATCTTTCTATGCTTATTGATAAAAGCGTTTCGTTTGGGCAGTTAAAACAAATCGCTCAGCGTACAGAACGTAAGTTGTTAAAAGAGATCAACGTATTTGATGTGTACGAAGGCGATAAGCTTCCGGCAGGAAAAAAATCATACGCGCTAAGTTTTATTTTGCAGGACAGCGAAAAAACGCTAACCGATAAAGCAATAGATGCTATCATGCAAAAATTAATTTATAACTTAGAGAAGGAAGCGGGAGCGAGTATTAGGAAATAAAGATTGGTGATTGAAGATTAAAGATTAGGCTTAGCATGAAGGCATTTATTGATTTGGAAGTTGGCAAAAATCGAGAGAGTTAAGGATCAAGATTTCCGAATTAACTAAATCATTTCCGTCTGATGAAAAAATATAGATTAGCAGACCAAATCATTCGTTCATCGAGATCAATAGGAAATAATATTGCTGAAGGTCATGGCAGATTTCATTATGTCGATTCTTCAAGATTTCTGATAACGGCTCGTGGGTCACTAACCGAAACAGTAGATCATTTAATAATTGCGTTAGATGAAAAATATATAACAGACGAGATTTTTAATAAATTTAAGGCCGATTGCGAAGTGTGTTTAAGAATGTTAAACGGATACATCAACTATTTAAGAAATCAACAACCAACAAAAAATTAATTAACCAGACAATACCAATCTTTAATCTTCAATCACCAATCTCCAATGAGCACAGCAAATCAACTCAACACAGTAATCGACAAGACCCAGCGCTTGATCGAGCTTTGTGCTGCTTTGCAGGAGGAGAATGACCTGTTGAAATTAGAGAACGACAGCTTAACATCGGCACTAAATGCCGGCAAAAATAAGATCAAAGATCTCGACGAAAAGATGCGCGCGGTGAAGTTTGCAAAATCTTTTTCAGAAACAAATGAAAAAAGTCTTGACATAAAGCAAAAAATTAACGAATTTGTGCAAGAAATAGATAAGTGCATTGTATTACTTAAAAAGTAATACATAAAGTGAACAAGCTCAGATGGGAGAAATCTCAATAAAAATAAATATTGCTGACAGAGTTTACCCCTTAAAGGTGAACATGGAAGAGGAAGAAATAATACGTAGGGCAGCTAAGTTGATAAACGACCGCATAAAAGAATACCAGGAAAATTATGCGGTTAGGGATAAGCAAGATTTGCTTGCAATGAGTGTGTTGCACTATGCAACATCATCATTAAAAGCAGAGAAAAAAGTTACGGTCGAGGATTCGGAAGTAGCAGAAAAGGTTTATCAGTTAGATCATTTATTGTCTGATTTTTTTTCTAAACAATAACGTTCTTTAACATATAACAGAGCCAATTAAGATTTAACCGCGGTTGAATTCTATGTTTCACTATTAAAAACTTAACACTTCAATATCTACGGATCAGGAAGGCGTGCGTTACTCATCAAGTTTAACGGTAACCCATGATTCTAAATATCTGTAATGAAGTTTTTATATACATGACACGTAAAGTTTAGTCGCGGTTTTTTTATTTATATACTAACAATAAACCTTTAAAAATGAATAACATATTATACATCATAATCGGGCTGCTGATAGGCATTCCGTCGGGTATCGTCGTAGGGCGGTTCCTGCTCAGAAAACTATTTAAGGATCAGGAAACATCAGCACAACATAAAGTAAAGAAAATACTTAAGGATGCAGAGAACGATGCCGAGATACTAAGAAAAAATAAATTGCTTGAAGCAAAAGAACGCTTTTTACAAATGAAGGCCGAGCACGAGCAAGAAATAAACAGCAAAAATAACGACATTA
The DNA here is from genome assembly GCF_028287845.1 of Mucilaginibacter sp. Lineage (GTDB taxonomy): Bacteria > Bacteroidota > Bacteroidia > Sphingobacteriales > Sphingobacteriaceae > Mucilaginibacter. Next base: position 23,828 of record NZ_JAQBOW010000028.1, on the reverse strand, counting down.
ATCAGCGTGTAAATGAGGTTAAACAAAAGGAGCAATCTTATAATTCTCGTTTAGAAAACATTACCCGCAAGGAAACAGATCTGGATAATACCCGCAAAAACCTGGAGCGCCAAACAGAAATTGTTGTTAAAAAACAAGAGGATGTAGAAGCGTTAAAAAATCAGCATGTTGAGCAATTAGAAAACATTGCCGGTCTGTCTGCCGAAGATGCGAAGAGTCAGTTGATAGAAAACCTGTTGGAAGACGCGCGTTCAAAAGCGATGATCCAGATAAAAGACATTGTTGACGAAGCCAAGCTTACCGCTACCAAAGAGGCTAAGAAAATTGTTATCCAAACCATACAACGTACCGCTACCGAAAGCGCTATAGAGAATACGGTTTCTATTTTCAATATTGAAAACGATGAAATAAAGGGCCGTATCATTGGGCGCGAGGGACGTAATATCCGCGCGCTGGAAGCAGCTACCGGAATTGAAATTATTGTTGATGACACACCGGAAGCAATTATTCTTTCCGGATTTGATCCGGTACGGCGCGAAATTGCCCGCTTAGCCATGCACCGCTTGGTAACCGACGGGCGTATACACCCGGCGCGTATAGAGGAGATTGTTGCTAAAACCAAAAAGCAGATAGAAGAAGAAATTGTAGAGATAGGCGAGCGTACTGTAATTGATTTGGGTATTACCGGCTTACATCCCGAACTGATACGCATGGTTGGCCGTATGCGCTACCGGTCATCATACGGGCAAAACCTGCTGCAGCACTCGCGCGAGGTTGCTAACTTCTGCGCCACTATGGCTGCCGAATTAGGGCTTAACGTTAAGCTTGCCAAACGTGCAGGCTTACTGCATGATATTGGTAAAGTACCTGATGATAACCCTGAGCTGCCTCACGCTATTTTGGGTATGCAGTTAGCCGAAAAATATAAGGAGCATCCTGAGGTTTGCAACGCTATCGGTGCTCACCATGATGAGGTTGAAATGACTTCCATGTTATCGCCTATCATTCAGGTTTGTGATGCCATATCGGGCGCACGCCCCGGCGCACGCCGAGAGGTGGTTGAAAGCTATATCAAGCGATTAAAAGAGCTGGAAGAACTGGCGATGTCATACCCGGGTGTTGAGAAAACCTTCGCTATACAGGCTGGCCGTGAACTTCGTGTTGTAGTAGAAAGCGAAAAAATAAGCGACGCGGAATCAGAAATATTAGCCGCCGACATATCAAACCGCATACAAACAGAAATGACCTATCCGGGCCAGATCAAGGTTACCGTTATCAGAGAAACCCGGTCGGTAGCATTTGCTAAGTAATTTTAAATAACTCAGATAATAAAAGCGATGATTAACCCATCGCTTTTTTAGTGAATATGAAAAATCAAAAGATAGAAAAGCGCCCGGTTGATGTTTTGATTGACCGCTATGCCGAATTTCATAAAAAGCCTGCAAACCGGTATATTAACTATATCTGCATTCCGCTTATATCGTTTAGCATATTGGGGTTTGTATGGTCAATTCCTTTTCCGCATCTTAATTTTTTAGGCAGCTATAATGGTTATTTAAACTGGGCCTCGTTTTTAATAGCGCTGGTTATTTATTTCTATATGAAGCTGTCGCCAATCATATCGTATATTATGTTGATTGTGTTGTTTGTGTTTACTTTTTGCATTATACAATTAGAAGGCTGGCAAAAAACCGGCGGCCCCATCTTACCCCAAATGTGTGTGGTTGTATTTGTAACTGCCAACATTATTCAGTTTATAGGCTATAGGATAGAAGGTAAAAAACCAATTTTTGTAGAAAATTTTAAGTTTTTGGGAATAGAACCGATTTGGTTATTGAGTTTGGTTTTAAAGCGGTTTGGGGTAAAGTATTAATCAGCCCTTCTACTCCTACACGTCATCCTATACAAACATAGGATGACGCTTAAATAGAGAGGGCTACAAATTCTTCCCCAATTTCTCCAAAATATCCTGCGGTACCTGCTCCAAATCAAGCACCAGGAATCCATCCAAACAATCGGCAAACTTAGGGTCGATATTAAAGCTGATGATCTTTGCATTTAGCGCGATATATTGCCGAAGCAGTACCGGTACCTTAATATGATCCGTTTCTATTTGCGATATTAAATTGTCAAGGGTTTTAAAAGTATCCTCGCCCTCCATCAATATATCAGTATCAATACTTGAAAAATCAACCTTGAATTTTTTGCGCGGCTTAACATACTGCGCCAGGTCATGATCAAAGTGATTACGGTTAATGTAATCAACAATTAAAGATTTGGAGAATTTAGAGAACGTATTGCTGATACTTACCGGCCCAATTAAATACCGGTAACGCGGGTTGTCTATCAAATACTTTAATATGCCTTTCCAAAGTAAAAACAGGGGCAGGGGCTTTAACTGATATTCCTTTCGTATCCATGAGCGGCCCAGCTCCATACTTTTTCTAAGGATGGGGGTAAACTGCTCCATTATTTTAAACAGCTCGGTAATGTAAAAACCATCTTTGCCCAGGCTGTAAAATATCTCATCTCCCATACCTATGCGGTAAGCGCCTACCACCATTTTTGCTTCCGTATCCCAAATAAACAGGTGATGATAGTAAATATCATACTCATCAAGATCGGTAGCTTTGTTGGTGCCTTCACCAATTTCCCTGAAAGTTACTTCGCGCAAGCGGCCAATCTCGCGTATGGTATACGGAATGGCAGATGTTGGTACAATAAACACTTCGTAATTTTTTTCAACCCAAACCGTATAGTCATCCCTTAAGGATGCTACTTCTTTTTCAAGTAGAGCAGGATTAATGGCCTTAACTATTTCCTGTTCTGTTTTTTTTATTTTGAAAAGATTACGCGGATTGAATATCCTTTTTTCCTCTTCCAGGCCGGTACCCAAAGCATACGTACGGGCCCTTAAATAATTAAGCAGTTTGGTGCTGTTGTTATTATCAGGAATATCTTCAACTTTAATAGGCTTGCCAATGCGTAACCTTATGGTTTGCCCTTGTTTGTTAAACAACTCTGATGGTAGCTTTGCTGTTCTTAAAGCAGGATGTATCATGCTCAACAAATTAAACAGCAAACCGTTGTTGCCATGAAAGTAGATAGGCACCACGGGCACCTTTGCCTTGGCAATGATCTTGCCTACAACCGGGTGCCACATGCGGTCTGTAACTTCTTGCTTATCTAATTTAAAAGTTGATACCTCACCAGCCGGAAAAATACCTATCGGTGTGCCATCGGCCAGTAGCTGCAAGGTGTTTTTTAAGCCACTAATGCTTGATGAATGGTCAATATTTTCAAACGGGTTTACAGCGATAAAATAATCGCTCAGGTTAGGTATTTTTTTCAGCAGGAAGTTAGCCATCAGTTTGGCATCTGGCCGGGCCATTAACAGTATTTTTAAAAGTACCAGGCCCTCAATGCCGCCGTAAGGGTGGTTGGCGATGGCAATAAAGCTACCGGTGGATGGTATATTTCTTAACTCTTTTTCGTCAAACTCAATTTCAACGCCGCAACCTTTTAAAATAGCATCTATAAACTCAATGCCTTGTTTTGGCTGTGCTGCTTCAAACAGGGCGTTCACTTGGTTTATTTTCATCAGCTCCATCAGGAAAGATGCAAGTCCGGGCATTTTCAACTTATCCAGCTTGGTGGCCTTGGCAAACTCTTCGGTGGTTATAATTTTCATTTAAATATTAGTAGGGGATGTGAGGGTAAATATCTCTAAATTTATTACTTTAATGGCAGATTTAAACCTAATCAATGAGGTCACGCATAAAAAGTTACTTATCCATAACCAAAAAAGAATGGAACGGAATGGTAGTATTACTTATTATAATTGCGGTGGTTTTGGCAGCGCCTTATGTTTATCAATACTTCCGCAAAGATAATGTTATAAATTTTAAAGATTTTGACAAGGATGTGGCCCTGCTTAATCAAGCCAAAGGAAGTGATGCATCTGATTATAGTGATAGCGGCGAGCCATTATCTGATGAGAAGGTAGCCAACCCTGTGCTATTTGTTTTTAACCCAAACAACCTGCCTGCCGAACAATGGAAGCAACTGGGCCTGAGCGGGCGGCAAATCAGCATAATAAAACATTACGAGGCCAAAGGCGGCCATTTTAATAAGAAGGAAGATGTGCAGAAAATATATGGCATTACTGCAGATGATTATAAAAGGTTAGCGCCCTATATTAATATCCCCGGGGCGGAATACACAGCTGATAAATTAACTCCCGGCGAGACTATTGAAATTAACAGTGCCGACTCTGCCAAACTAACCCGTATACGTGGCATCGGCCCTGCTTTTGCTGCGCGGATAGTGGCCTATCGTCAACGGCTGGGCGGGTTTTTAAGTAAAGAGCAGCTAAAAGAAGTTTACGGTATTGATACCATCAAGTATGCCGAAATTAAAAGCCAGGTAAGTATTAATCCATCACGTATCACCAAAATAAAGATCAACGAGGTTGACTTTGACGGGTTAAGAAAGTTCCCCTACCTCACCAATAAACAAACCAACGCGGTTATTCAATACCGCAATCAGCATGGTAATTACCAGTCTGTTGCTGATATGAAGAATATAGTGATACTTGATGACGGAATTTTGCGTAAAATTGAACCATATTTAGTTTTTAAATGATAGAGCAGCAAATAAAATCAGCCGTACGCGATATACCGGATTTCCCTAAGCCGGGCATTATATTTAAAGATATTACCACCATATTAAAAGATCCCGTATTGTGCGAGGGTATTGTTGATGCCTTTGTTGAGAAACTGCAGGGCATCCGTATTGATGCCATAGCCGGGGTAGAGAGCCGCGGGTTTTTATTCGGGCTAACGCTGGCAACTAAGCTGCGTGTGCCATTTATACCGGTGCGCAAGGCGGGTAAGCTGCCTTATACTATCAAACAAAAAAAGTACGACCTGGAATATGGCTCGGCAGTTATTGAAATGCATACCGATGCTTTTGCACCCGGCGATCATATACTATTGCATGATGACCTGCTGGCAACCGGCGGCACCGTAACCGCAGCCAGCGAACTGATACAGGAAATGGGCGGCATAGTATGCGGCTTTTCATTTGTGGTGGGTTTAGGTTTTTTAAAAGGCAGAAAGAAGATTACACCAATTAGTGATAAGATAGTAGTGCTGGCCGAGTATTAGTAAGGCGGGTCGCTTTGCGAAAGCGAGCAGGTGCACAAACGAATCAGAATTTGGATATAATTATCTCTTCTTTTCCTCGTCATCCTATACAAACATAGGATGACGCGCGCTGAGTGGGCAGTGCATATGTATGAGCGGTATACATGTACAAACTGGCGCGCATCCAACGTTTGCTCGAAGAAACTCATGATTTTATGGGTGATAAAATTAATTTTTTTTAATACTATGCATGCATAATAAAATAGGTTTAAATCAACTAAACCTATTATTTGAACCGTATACCAATTTGGTCCCTTTTTACGGTGGTTTGGAATGAAACTAATCCGTTTTTTTTAGCGTTACTTTGCTATAAATCAATTAGAAAACATGGATACTTTACTAGCAGATATACCTTCAGGATACAATTTTTCTACTACAGATAACCAGGCATTGGTGGGCCGGATGGCCAAAGATTTTGCCGAAAAAAATATACGCCCCTTTGTAATGGAATGGGACGAAGCGCAGACCTTCCCGGTTGAGCTGTTTAAGAAATTGGGCCAACAAGGCATGATGGGTGTGCTGGTTCCCGAAGAATATGGCGGTTCGGGCTTCAGCTATTTTGAGTATGTTACGGTTATTGTAGAGATAGCAAAAGTATGCGGATCGATAGGTTTATCGGTAGCGGCACATAACTCACTTTGTACCGGGCATATCCTGGCATTTGGTAACGAAGAGCAAAAACATAAATGGTTGCCCAAACTGGCATCGGCCGAATGGATTGGCGCCTGGGGATTAACCGAAGCCAATACTGGGTCGGATGCTTTAGGCATGGAAACCACCGCAGTTTTAAAGGGCGACCATTATTTGGTTAACGGATCTAAAAACTGGATAACCCATGGCAAATCTGGCGATGTGGCCGTTGTTATGGTACGCACCGGTAATAAAGGAGACTCCAACGGCATATCCGCGCTGGTTATAGAAAAAGGAACGCCCGGTTTTACCCACGGTAAAAAAGAAAACAAACTGGGCATGCGCGCATCAGAAACCACAGAGCTGGTATTTGATAATTGCCGTGTACCTAAAGAAAATTTATTAGGCATAGAGGGAGAGGGCTTTAAACAAGCCATGAAGGTGTTAGACGGTGGGCGTATATCTATCGCCGCGCTATCATTAGGTATTGCTAAAGGCGCTTTTGAGGCCGCGGTTACTTATGCCAAGCAACGCCGCCAGTTTGGGCAGGCTATTGCAAATTTCCAGGGGATATCGTTTAAACTGGCAGATATGGCTACCGAAATTGAAGCTGCCGAGCTATTAATTATGCAGGCTGCTGATTTGAAGAACAGGCATAAGCCGGTAACTAAACAATCGGCCATGGCGAAATACTTCGCATCAGAAGTAGCAGTAAAATGCGCTACCGAGGCGGTACAGATCTTCGGCGGCTATGGCTATACCAAAGATTTTCCGGTAGAGAAATATTACCGCGACGCGAAGCTTTGTACTATTGGTGAAGGTACTTCCGAAATTCAGAAGATCGTTATCAGTAGGGAGATATTGAGGTAATTATAAAATAATAGCCTTACAAAGTTTAGCAAACTTTGTAAGGCTATTATTTGAGATGCTATTTACCACCAAAAACCAAAAATGCAGTTAGCGTTAATCCGCTGTTTATAAAATGCAATCCAAAATTTTCATTTGAACCGGTGTTTATGTCTCCACTGGTTTTGTTGTGATAGTAGTTTAAACTTGCAAGCGTTGCTGCAAAGCCCAGCTTGTTTGACGGGTAATATACCAGGTCAAAATTCCCACTCGCGCTTAAACCATTACTGGTACTACTGCCGTTGTTATAAGCGGAGAAAGATGAATTGGTATAGGTGGTTTTGGTACGGTTATAACCTACATTAGGACCTACTCTAAAGCCAAATTTATTGTTGTATAACACATACTTTCTAAAAAAAACATTTACACCATAACCATTACTGTTTTGGCTATTTGACTGATCGCCGCTGTAAGGGATTGTCCCGTAGCTTTGCTTTGCGTTAAAGTAAGATAACCCGCCGCCTAACTCTGATCCATTAGCAATAAAATAGCCGTAACTGGGCCCAACATTAAAACTGCTGTACTTATTATTGCCCTGCGTACTCACCCCGGAAAGTTCGTTTATAATACTGGAAGTGTTAGACGAATGGGAGTAATCTAAGGTAAGCCCTAATGTCTGGTTACCTTTTTGCGTTTGAGCATTTGTAATTTGATAAGCGCAAAAAAATGCCGCGCATAGGCAGATGATTTTTTTCATGTGATAAATGATTTAAGATGAGTGGTAGTAACGGCAGAAATATTTAGATATTGCATTTTAGGCCCAATGAGGGCACTTTTTTAATAAATTTTACCTTCAATAATATAAAATCAAAAGCAGCGTTTTATCTGGCTTGTTAAGGTTTATAAGTCTTGAATAATGCTGATTAGTTGTTGTTTATCAATAGTAGTATTGATAAAATTTCCCTACAACTATCTCACTGATGCGCTTACACCATCGTCCTAAATGTCAAATTTACCCTCGGTGTAATAACCTTTTTTGATTTAGGCAAACTATGCAGCCAATTACTTTGTGTAGCGCCTTTCATTACCAGCAGACTGCCATTTTCCAGTATCAATGAAACGGGTTCTTTGCTTACGCGATGTTTTAACGCGAATTTGCGTTCGGCGCCAAAACTTAATGACGCAATGGATGTGTTTTTTCCTAATGATTTTTCATCATCTCTGTGCCAGGCCATTCCTTCATCACCGGTGTGATATAAATTAAGCAGGCAGGAGTTATATTGTTCGCCGGTTAATTCTTCTACCAACGTTTTAAGTTCTAACAATTCTTTGGTCCAGCTTAAAGCTTGTTTGGTAGTGTTAGAGTAGGTGTAACTATATCCATCATTGCCATACCAGGCCACCTTGCGTTTGGTAATGATGTGCCTGCCAAAAATTACGGCTTCATCGTTTTTCCATTGTATAGTGTTCAGCAAAATATCCAGGTAATTATCGGCTTCTGTTGTTTCCATTACTTTGCCATAATAATTTACCACCCCATCATGCGATAATAAATTGATAGTATTATCTATTTTAAATAGTTCCATTTTTTAATTTCCATAGTTTGTATTGCGCCTGCATGCAGTGTCCGCATGGGCGATAGCCTTTACTTATTGCTTCCTGTTCGTTTTGAAAAAACACCCTGTTTTCAGGTTTCATCCGCTTGCCAGATCCGCAGGTTAACTTACCATATATCTTTGCTTTTTTATAGCCGGCCAGTTTAATTTGGCCTTTGGCGATAAGGGTTTGCAATGCGCGTAAACAGGTAAAACTGCTGTCTCCTAAATCAGAATGATTAAGCATAAAAATTTTGTTTCACCAAGTCTAAAACCGTCTTATTGTAAGTTGTTTATAATCAATAATATAAAAGAATTTTATTCATAAAAATACAGACGAATAAGTTGTTACATTTTGTTACATCACTTTTTCACAATAAACTTGTTTTCAATAAGTTAACTCTAAATCTTGTTACACTTGTTACATTTTGTTACACTATTTCGTGTAACAAAACAAGAGATTATACCCCCGCGAACGCTTTCGAAGCTTCCCACCCAATCATGGCATTTTTACGCTGGCTCCCCCAGTGGTACTGCCCCGTTTCGCCGGTTGATTTGATTACCCTATGGCAAGGAATTAAAAACGCTACCGGGTTATCGCCCACTGCCGACCCCACTGCCCGGCTGGCATTAGGGTTTTGCAAATTACCCGCCAGGCCGCCGTAGGTAATTAAACCGCCCATAGGCACTTTTAATAAAGTTTCCCAAACCTTTAGCTGGAAGGGGGTTCCTTTTAAATGGAGTTTAATATCGCTCAATTTGCTCCAGTCCTGCGTAAAAATGAAGATGGCGTTTTGCTGCATAGTATCCAGAAATTGGTTGTAGGTAGCATTGGGGAAGCATTTTTGCAATTCGGCAAAAGCTTCGACTTCATCATCATCTGCAAAAGCCATATAGCAAATGCCTTTTGTGGTAGATGCAACCAGCATGGTACCAAACGGACTTTCGGCAAAGCTGTAATTGATATGGAGTTGCTCGCCGCCGTTCTTGTATTCGCCGGGCGTCATGCCTTCTACTTTTATAAACAGGTCATGCAATCTGCCGGTGCCGGAAAGGCCGGTCTGGTAAGCGGCATCAAATAGCGATGCTTGTTTATCTTTTAAAATGAATTTGGCATGTTCAATGCTGAGGTACTGTAAAAACTGTTTTGGGGTTACACCTGCCCAATCCTTAAACATTCGCTGAAAATGGAATGGACTTAGGCTTACATGCCGGGCAGCCTGCTCTAACGTGGGTTGCAGTTTATGGTTCAGCCTTAAATAGTCTATTGCTTCGGCTATTCTGTTATAATCAATTTCGTACTGCGTTTCCATAATTTTTATCATTTAATGATACAAATATACCGGCTTGCAAAACGCTGTGAAACCCGATTCTTGCGGAGTTTGTATTATGCCAATTGAGTACAATCAATAGGTATAGTGAACCTAAAATCGCTCCCGCTACCTAATATACTGCTAACATTTATTACCCCTTTATGCTTGTTTATGATCTCTGAGCTTATGTATAAACCTAAACCTAAGCCCGAGAACTGATGACCCAGTGAATCAGCCCTGTAATATCTGTCAAACAAATATGGCAATTTTTCAGGATCGATGCCTATACCAAAATCACGAACAGATACGGTGGCATCCTGTCCATTATTAGTAACGGTTATTTCAACTCTTTTTGATTGTGGCGAATATTTAATGGCGTTATTGAGCAGGTTTATCATAACCTGGTCTATGCACCGGGCATCTGCATGGATCATTAGCTCATTATCGCCTTGTAATATTAATTCATGGTCGCCGGGATGTATGTGTTCGCAGCTATCCCTAATTAATTCAACCAGGTTAAAACGGGTTATTTTTAAGGCTAGTTGGCCCTGCTGTATTTTAGTTACATTGAGCAAATCATCCAATAAACTAAGCAGCTTATTTAAATTATTGCCTGCCATGTTAATAAACATTGCAATTTTATCAGATGCCTTTTCTGTCTTAACCAGCTTTTGCAATATTTGCATAGATGCGCTAAGTGATGTTATGGGTGTTTTTAGTTCGTGGCTGGCAACGCTTATAAATTCATCTTTTCGCAGTTGCAACTTATACTCTTCGGTAACATCCTGCAATATGCCGCTAAATTGGTAAACGTTTCCTTCTTTATCAAACAACGCCCTGCCTGTAGCCTCAACAATGCGCTTGAAATCATCATTTAGATTTTTAATTGTATATATAATATTGAAATTACCGTCTGATCCTTTTGCAGTCGCTTTTTGGACAGCATCGGTAAGCTTATCCCTGTCTTCATACGCAATCATATCAATAGCACTTTCCAGGTCCAGCTCTTCATTGCCCGATAACCCGAACCAGGATTTTAACCGCTCATTGCCTATAAATTTGTTGGTTTTGGGGTTGAGTTCCCAGGTACCCAGGTCGGCAGCCTCAATGGCAAATTCCAGCTCTTTTTTAGCATCGCATACACTATTGTATGATTTTACTTTATCAGTTGTTTCATTACCCATTACCAATACGCCTGCAGGCTTGCCGGTTTCATCAACTACCTTGCTGTAGCTAAACGTCCAGTAAACATTTTCCAGTTTATTATTGCGGTAAACAGGGATTAATTGGTCCTCGCTCCAGGTAGATTCACCACCGGCCATAATCTGGTCTATCAAAGGTTTTATAACCGGCCATATCTCGGGCCAGCATTCTTCGCCCCGCTGCCCTAAAGCATTTGGGTGCTTGCCATTGTTGCCTAAACTTGGCCTGTAAGCATCATTATAAAACTGTATCAGTTCTGGTCCCCACCATAAAAACATCGGGAACCGCGAATTAAGTATTATACTTATAGTAGTTAGTAAACTTTGCGACCACCCTTCAGGATCGCCCAAAACATTTTCACTCCAATCAAGCTCTCTGGTTAGCCGCCCCATTTCGCCGCCGCCTTGCAGGTAGTGGCTGTATGATGTTTGGAGATAGTTATTTGTATTCATTTTGTATTAGTAAACTTAAGTAGTTAACTGTAAAGAGAAATAAGCGGGTTAAATATAAATAGATTACACAAATTTGCAATTCGAAAAAATGATGGGGTGTTTGACTTTATTTATACGAATTATTTGGATTTTTATTATTTCGCCGCACTGCTGATTTGAAAAACGTGAAGGATAAAGGTCTTACTTCAGAGGAATACGGAGCACACTTTTATTCAAAACAAAAAACCTGTTTGAAAATCAAAACATTGTGTGTACCTTTGCCTTCCCTGAAAGGAGGTATGTAGGAAAATATGATCATTATCAACATTAAAGAAGGCGAATCATTAGACAAGGCGTTAAAACGCTTTAAGAAGAAATTTGAAAAAACCGGAGTTCTACGCGAACTACGTAGTCGCCAGGCATTCGAGAAGAAATCGATAACCCGTCGTCACGAGATAAAACACGCCATCTACAAGCAGAACATGAACTTGGAAACTACTGTTTAATTCTGTAAAAAGAATTTTCAGTTTTTTTAACATCATATAAAAAACTATTTGTATATTCATTAGTCGGATGTACAGGTAGTTTTTATGTTTTTAGATCGGTTTATACAATATATTAAATTCGAAAAACGGTACTCTCCGCATACTGTAAGTGCCTACCGGTCAGACCTTGACCAGTTTATAGGTTTTCTTAATCATCCCGAAGAAACAGTAACTCACCCGAAAGACATTACCCATTACCAAATACGCAACTGGATGGTTGAGCTCATGAACCAGCAGCTTACCGCGCGTTCTATCAACCGTAAAATTGCTACGTTGCGCAAATACTTTAAATTTTTAGTGCAGGAGGGAGTGTTGATGGTAAACCCGGCATCAAAAATTAACACACCAAAAATTCCCAAACATTTACCAGTTGTGGTAGAGGATGCGCGACTTACCCAAATGCTGGATAGCGGCGATGTTTTTAGCAACGACTTTGCTGGCGTGCGTGATAAATTAATAATAGAAATGCTTTTTGGCACCGGCATGCGCCTTGCCGAATTATTGGGAATAAAGGAGAGCGACATCAATACTTACGAGGGCACGGTAAAGGTTTTAGGCAAACGTAATAAAGAGCGTATAATACCCCTGAACCACGAGTTGCGTTTATTGCTATTGAAATACAGCGAGTTAAAGAAAAGTGAAAATTTTAATAACAATTCATTAACATTGATCGTTACAGATAAAGGGGCAAATGCATACCCCAAGCTTATATATATAATAGTGCATAAATATCTATCCCATATATCAACCCAAAATAAAAAGAGCCCCCACGTGTTGAGGCACACCTTTGCAACCAGCCTGCTAAACGCCGGCGCCGATTTAAATGCGATAAAAGAATTACTGGGTCATGCCAACCTTAGCGCTACCCAAATTTATACGCATAATTCCGTTGAACGATTAAAGTCTATTTACAAACTAGCCCATCCAAAGGCATAAAAAGGAGGAATCATGAATATTACAGTGCAATCAATTCATTTTACTGCAGACAAGGGATTATTAGAATTTATACAGAAGAAAGCCGATAAGCTGGATACCTTTTATGATAACATTATAAATGGCGAAGTTTATTTAAAGCTGGAGAATGTTGAAGACGAAGCTAACAAAATAGCAGAGTTAAAACTGCAGTTACCGGGTAACCAAATTTTTGCAAAAGAACAATGTAAAACTTTTGAAGAGGCCACAGACCTCGCCATAGAGAGTTTACGCAAGCAAATAGGTAAGCACAAAAAGCGAAAGGAGATTGCCGCTCAAGAGGTTAAAAAGGCCGTAATGGCATCAACCGAAGAGGAGATTTAAGTATAAAAAAACATATTATTTTTCAATAATCGGCGGGCAAAAAGTCCGCCGATTGTTATTTAAAGAGTTTTTGTTGTTTTAATAATATTATATTTTTGTAATAATGACAATGCTTACTGTAAATATCGAAAACAAAAAAGCCATTAAAACCGTGCCGGATGCTTTCGGTTTGGATTAACCGCCTAAAAAAATCAGCCAAAGAGGTCAAGCTATATAAAGAAGGTAAAATAAAGCTTCGGGGCCAAGTGAGTTCTTAAACGAACTATAAGAAACACCTTTTATCGCTGTAAATCAACCCCAAAACCTACCCAAAATCCCCCCTCAAAAAGTCATCATCTTTTTTTTGATAAAAAATTTTGTACAGCGTTAAAATTTTGTAAATTTGCAATCCCTTTCGGAGAGGTGTGTAACGCGCTTCTTGACTAAAGAGGGTGGTTCTTTAAAATAAAAAATAATAAACCTTATAAATAGCCGGCGAATTTTTTGCGGTTAGTTCTTGAACGATCTGTATCATCAGCAGCATATATAGGTATATATTAAGCCTCCTTAGCTCAGCTGGTAGAGCGACTGACTTGTAATCAGTAGGTCATTGGTTCGATCCCGATAGGAGGCTCAGAGGATTTTAAATTTTAGAATTACGATTTTAGATTGCCTGTCAATCGTAAATACGGATTCATAAAATTGTAAATCATCTATGAGGATTTAAGATTGGAGATTTACGATTTACGATTGCTTGTCATTCGTAAATCTGAAATCAAAAATCGTAAATCAACAAATTGGGGGGATACCAGAGCGGTCAAATGGGGCGGACTGTAAATCCGCTGCTTCGGCTACGAAGGTTCGAATCCTTCTCCCCCCACTGGGTAATGAGTGAGGGAATAATTGAGTGAATGAGTGAATGGAAAGGTAGATATTGAAAAATGTTCACTCAATCATTCGCTAATTCACTCAATCACTCATTGAAATAAAAAAGCGGAAGTAGCTCAGTTGGTAGAGCGATAGCCTTCCAAGCTATAGGTCGCGAGTTCGAACCTCGTCTTCCGCTCGGTTTGGTTTAATGGTTAGTTAGTTCATTTGTTCATTAGTAACTAAGCGAACAAGCACCAATGAACTACTGAACGAGTAAACCAATGAGCTAAAAATTAGCCGACGTAGCTCAGGGGTAGAGCACTTCCTTGGTAAGGAAGAGGTCATGGGTTCAAATCCCATTGTTGGCTCAACGTATAAAGCGTATATAATATAACAACAATTAAGAAAATAAATTAACCTACAAACAATAATAAATCATGGCAAAAGAAAAGTTTGACCGCAGTAAACCGCATTTAAACATCGGTACAATCGGTCACGTTGACCACGGCAAAACAACCCTTACCGCAGCTATCACCAAAGTGTTATCTGACGCGGGTTTTTCAGAAGCTCGTTCATTCGATTCAATCGACTCAGCTCCTGAAGAGAAAGAACGTGGTATCACTATTAACACAGCTCACGTTGAGTACTCAACTGCTAACCGTCACTATGCTCACGTTGACTGTCCTGGTCACGCTGATTATGTGAAAAACATGGTTACAGGTGCTGCTCAAATGGACGGTGCTATCATCGTTGTTGCTGCTACTGACGGCCCGATGCCTCAAACTCGCGAGCACATCCTTTTAGCCCGCCAGGTAGGTGTGCCTTCATTGGTTGTGTTTATGAATAAAGTTGACATGGTTGACGATCCGGAATTATTGGAACTTGTTGAAATGGAAATTCGTGAATTATTATCATTCTACGAATATCCGGGTGATGATATCCCTGTAATCCAGGGTTCGGCTCTTGGTGGTCTTAACGGCGATCCAAAATGGGTTGGAAAAATTATGGAATTGATGGATGCTGTTGATGCTAACATCCCTATTCCTCCACGTTTAACTGAGCTTCCATTCTTGATGCCTGTTGAAGACGTATTCTCGATCACTGGTCGTGGTACTGTTGCAACCGGCCGTATCGAGCGTGGTGTAATTAACTCAGGCGAACAAGTAGACATCTTAGGTATGGGTGCAGAGAACTTAAAATCAACCGTAACAGGTGTTGAGATGTTCCGCAAGATCCTTGACCGTGGCGAAGCTGGTGATAACGTAGGTTTATTGTTACGTGGTATTGAAAAAACTGATATCCGTCGTGGTATGGTTATTTGCAAACCAGGTTCAGTAACTCCACACACTGATTTCAAAGCAGAAGTTTACGTATTATCAAAAGCAGAAGGTGGTCGTCACACACCATTCTTTAATAAATACCGTCCGCAATTCTATTTCCGTACAACAGACGTTACAGGTGAAATCACCTTAGCCGAAGGCGTAGAAATGGTTATGCCAGGTGATAACGTTACCATCACTGTAAAGTTGATCAACGCTATCGCTATGGAAAAAGGCTTACGTTTCGCTATCCGTGAAGGTGGCAGAACAGTAGGTGCCGGCCAGGTAACTGAAATTTTAAAATAATTTCATACCCTTTTTAAGGGTAGTATAACGGTTAATTTGTTGTAAAGTACCCCGGCTTTTTGCCAGGGTACTTTATCAATATTATAAAGTTCCTTCGGGAACAAAGGGGCACACGGGAATAGTTCAACGGTAGAATAGAGGTCTCCAAAACCTTTGATCAGGGTTCGAATCCTTGTTCCCGTGCTTATAGCAAAATTAAGAATGGCTAACGTATCTGAATATATTAAAGAGTCTTACATAGAGTTGACCCAGAAAGTAACCTGGCCAACCTGGAGAGAATTGCAAAACAGCGCGGTTTTGGTATTAGTAGCAGCAATAATTATAGCTATGCTAATATTTGGTATGGACCAGATCATCGGTTACCTGCTTAATAAGTTTTATAGTTCACTGGCTTAATACATTATATAGGATGAGTGATCAGTTAAAATGGTATGTAGTACGCGCCATAAGTGGTAAAGAAAAGAAGGTTAAACAATACGTAGATGCCGAAATTGCCCGTTTGGGTATTACTCATTTGGTACCGCAGGTATTGATACCTACTGAAAAATACTACCAAATGCGCGACGGAAAGAAAATAGCTAAAGAGCGCAATTACTTTCCGGGATATGTATTGATGGAAGCCGTTTTGGATGGTGAGTTGGAGCACATTATAAAAAATGTGAACAGTGTAATAGGTTTCCTTGGCGATAAACAAGGTAATGCTATCCCATTGCGCCAGGCAGAAGTTAACCGTATTTTAGGTAAGGTTGATGAAATGAGCGCGCAGGGCGAAACCATGAACGTTCCATATTACGTAGGCGAAAACGTTAAAGTAATGGATGGCCCTTTCAACGGATTTAGCGGGGTTATTGAAGAGGTTAACGAAGAGAAAAAGAAACTAAAAGTAATGGTAAAGATATTTGGCCGCCGTACGCCGCTCGAATTGAATTACATGCAGGTAGAGAAAGAGTAATAGTATCAAGTATTTAGTAGCAAGTATCAAGGAAGAGATACTGATTAATTTGATATTGAAGATAATGGTTAACAAGAAGAAAAGTAAAAAGTCTAGATACTTGATACTAACTACTTAATACCAGACTAAACAAATGTTACTTAGCTTCCACTTTATAACATTGAATAATTAAATAATAAACAAAATGGCAAAAGAAGTCGGTGCAATGGTTAAGCTGCAAGTGAAGGGCGGTGCTGCAAATCCATCACCTCCAATAGGGCCTGCATTAGGTGCAAAAGGGGTGAACATAATGGAGTTTTGCAAACAGTTCAACGCACGTACCCAGGATAAACCTGGTAAAGTGTTACCTGTGGTTATCACTGTTTATGTTGACAAATCTTTCGATTTTATCATTAAAACTCCCCCTGTAGCTATCCAGTTAATGGACGCAACAGGTTTAAAAGGTGGTTCGGCCGAGCCCAACCGTAAGAAAGTTGCCAGTGTAAACTGGGATCAGGTTGAGACTATAGCTAAAGATAAAATGACTGATTTAAACGCGTTTACAGTAGAATCAGCCATGAAAATGGTAGCAGGTACTGCCCGCAGTATGGGGATAACCGTATCAGGTACGGCACCCTGGAATTAATTAAATTTATACAAATCAGTTTAAGACAGTGGCTAGATTAACAAAAAATCAAAAAGTGGCGCTCTCCAAAATTGAGGCTAATAAATCGTATACATTACAAGATGCGACATCTTTGGTAAAAGATATAACTAATGCCAAATTTGATTCATCAGTTGATATAGATGTGCGTTTAGGTGTTGACCCCCGTAAAGCCAATCAAATGGTACGTGGTATTGCAACATTGCCTCATGGAACCGGTAAAACTGTACGTGTATTAGTGCTTTGTACGCCTGATAAGGAACAAGAAGCTAAAGATGCAGGTGCAGATTTTGTAGGTTTGGATGATTATATCGCCAAGATTGAAGGTGGATGGACTGATGTTGATATTATCATAACCATGCCAAGTGTTATGGCTAAAGTAGGTCGTTTGGGTCGTGTACTCGGACCACGTAACTTAATGCCTAACCCTAAATCAGGTACAGTAACTCCAGATGTTGGAAAAGCTGTAACTGAGGTAAAAGGTGGTAAGATCGACTTCAAGGTTGATAAAACCGGTATTATCCATACCTCAATAGGAAAGGCATCTTTCCCTGCTGATAAAATTTATGAGAATGCATTAGAAGTATTGCAAACTATCTCTAAATTAAAACCATCATCAGCTAAAGGAACATACTTTAAGAGTATTCATATCTCTTCAACTATGTCTCCGGGGATTACAGTAGAAACAAAATCAGTAGCGGGAATTTAATCATGAATAAAGAAGAAAAACACGACCTTGTTCTTGCCCTCTCTGAACAAATGAAGGAATTTGGTAATTTTTATATTACTGATACTTCAGATTTAACGGTTGCAAAAATCAACAATATCCGTCGTCAATGTTTCGAAAGCGACATTACGATGAAGGTAGCTAAAAACAGCTTGATTAAAAAAGCTATGGAAGCTGCCGGTGGTGATTACACAGCAATGTACGATGTATTAAAAGGTTCATCATCTATTCTTTTCTCAAAATCAGCAACTGCTCCGGCAAAGCTGATCAAGAAGTTAAGAAAACAAGGTGACAAGCCGGTTTTAAAAGCAGCTTACATTGATTCGGCAATATTTGTTGGCGATAATCAATTAGATACATTAATCAAATTGAAATCGAAAGAACAATTAATTGGCGAGATCATTGGATTATTGCAATCACCAGCGAAAAACGTTGTATCTGCACTGCAATCAGGCGGAAACAAGTTGGCAGGAATTGTTAAAACATTACAAGAAAGAGGTTAATCCGGACACCTTAAAGTTCGAAATTAAAACACAAAGCATTAAAGTAAAAATTAAAATAAAATGGCGGATTTAAAAACGTTTGCTGAACAGTTAGTAAACTTGACAGTAAAAGAAGTAAACGAATTAGCTCAGATCTTAAAAGACGAGTACGGTATTGAGCCGGCTGCTGCAGCTGTTGCTGTTGCAGGTCCTGCTGCTGGTGGTGGCGATGACGCTCCTGCTGCTGCAGCTGAGCAAACAGCATTTGACGTTATCCTGAAAGAAGCAGGTGGCTCTAAATTAGCTGTTGTTAAATTAGTAAAAGACTTAACCGGTCTTGGTTTGAAAGAAGCAAAAGATCTTGTTGATGGTGCACCTAAAGAAGTTAAAACTGGTGTAACTAAAGAAGAAGCTCAATCTCTTAAAGCTCAATTAGAAGAAGCCGGAGCAGTAGTTGAGGTTAAATAAGTTAACCACAATACACATAGCATCAGACTCCGACCATTTTTGGTCGGGGTCTATTGCTGTTTATAACACTCCCATTTTTGTTTGAAGTTTAGGAAAAACTTTAATCAAACAAGTATCAGTTTATTAATAAACTAAATTTAAAATACCTTGGCAAACAAAAATAATCAAAGAGTAAACTTTGCAACCAGCAGAAAGGTACTTGATTACCCCGATTTTCTGGATGTGCAGTTGCAATCTTTCCAGGAATTTTTTCAATTGGAAACTACTTCAGACAACCGTCACAAAGAGGGCTTGTTTAAAGTGTTTGCCGAAAACTTTCCGATATCAGATTCAAGAAACATTTTCGTCCTGGAGTTTCTTGACTATTTTATTGATCCGCCACGTTATGATATACGCGAGTGTATTGAGCGCGGATTAACTTACAGCGTACCACTTAAAGCAAAACTTCGCTTATCATGTAATGATGCAGAGCATGAAGATTTTGAAACAATTGTTCAGGATGTGTATTTGGGAACTATCCCTTATATGACACCTAAAGGAACTTTTGTTATTAATGGTGCAGAACGTGTAATTGTATCACAACTACACCGTTCGCCGGGCGTATTTTTTGGCCAAAGCCGCCACACTAACGGTACCAAGCTTTATTCGGCACGTGTTATCCCGTTCAAGGGTTCATGGATCGAGTTTGCTACTGACGTTAACAATGTGATGTATGCTTATATCGACCGTAAAAAGAAATTCCCGGTAACTACCTTGCTTCGTGCTATTGGTTATGACTCTGATAAAGATATATTAGAGCTGTTTGAACTGGCAGACGAAGTTAAAGTAAGCAAATCCGGCTTGAAGAAATTCATTGGCCGTAAGCTTGCTGCAAGGGTACTTAAAAAATGGGTTGAAGACTTTGTGGATGAAGATACCGGCGAAGTTGTTTCTATTGACCGTAACGAAATTATCCTTGAGCGTGAAACCGTGCTGGAAGATGACCATATTGATATGATCATTGACGCCGGTGTTAAAACCATCATTCTGAACAAGGAAGATGCCGCAACCAGTGGTGATTACACTATTATATACAATACCTTACAAAAGGATACTTCAAACTCTGAGAAAGAAGCGGTTGAGCATATCTACCGTCAATTACGTAACGCCGAACCACCTGATGAGGAGACTGCCCGTGGTATTATCGATCGTTTGTTCTTCTCTGACAAGAGATATGACCTTGGTGATGTGGGCAGGTACCGCATTAACCGTAAGTTGAAGCTGAGCACATCAGAAGAAACTAAGGTATTAACCAAACAAGATATCATCGCGATAGTTAAATATCTGATCAAATTAATCAACTCAAAAGCCGAGGTGGATGATATTGATCACTTGTCAAACCGTCGTGTTCGTACCGTGGGCGAGCAGTTATATGCTCAATTTGGTGTTGGTTTAGCACGTATGGCCCGTACCATCCGTGAGCGTATGAATATTCGTGATAACGAAGTATTCACACCTACCGACCTGATTAACGCGCGTACTTTATCATCTGTGATCAACTCGTTCTTCGGAACTAACCAGTTATCACAGTTCATGGATCAAACCAATCCTCTGGCAGAGATTACGCACAAGCGTCGTCTGTCAGCCTTAGGGCCCGGTGGTCTGTCGCGTGAGCGTGCAGGTTTCGAGGTTCGTGACGTGCATTACACCCACTACGGTAGGTTGTGTACCATCGAAACTCCGGAAGGGCCGAATATTGGTTTGATATCATCACTTTGCGTACATGCCAAGATCAATAATTTAGGCTTTATCGAAACACCATATAAACGTGTGGTTGATGGCAAGGTACAAGTGCAGGAAGATGTAATCTATCTATCTGCCGAAGATGAAGACGGAAAAACAATAGGCCAAGCAAATGCCCATTATGATGATAAGGGTGTATTTGCATTACCTAAAGTAAAAGCTCGTTTTGAAGGTGACTTCCCGATCATTGATCCGGAGAAACTGGATTTGATGGACATTGCTCCAAACCAAATCACTTCAATAGCGGCTTCATTAATTCCGTTCCTTGAGCATGATGATGCTAACCGTGCCCTGATGGGTTCTAACATGCAACGCCAGGCAGTGCCTTTATTGCGCCCTGAGTCGCCAATTGTTGGTACCGGATTAGAAGGCCGTGTAGCAAAAGATTCGCGTACGCTGATCAATGCCGAAGGTGATGGTATTGTTGAGTATGTGGATGCAAACGAGATTAGAATTAAGTATGACCGTAATGAACTGGATCGTTTGATCTCTTTTGACGGTGATTCAAGAAGCTATATCTTAACTAAGTTTAAGAAAACTAACCAGAGCACAACCATTAACTTAAAGCCAATTGTTAAAAAAGGCGAAAGAGTTGAAAAAGGACAAGTGCTTTGCGAAGGATATGCAACTCAAAATGGCGAGCTAGCGCTTGGCCGTAACCTTAAAGTGGCATTCATGCCTTGGCAAGGTTATAACTTTGAGGATGCGATAGTAATATCAGAGCGTGTAGTATCACAGGACATATTTACTTCTCTTCACGTTGAAGAATTTGAACTGGAAGTACGTGATACCAAACGTGGTGAAGAAGAATTAACACCGGATATCCCTAACGTATCAGAAGAAGCTACTAAAGATTTGGACGAAGACGGTATTATCCGTGTTGGTGCCGAAGTTAAAGAAGGCGATATCCTTATAGGTAAGATCACGCCGAAAGGTGAGTCTGATCCTTCACCGGAAGAAAAATTATTACGTGCCATATTTGGTGATAAAGCAGGTGATGTTAAAGACGCGTCATTAAAAACTCCGCCGTCTATCGCGGGTGTTGTAATTGATACCAAATTATTCTCGCGTGCTAAGAAAACTACTAAGGCAGAAGAAAAAGCACAGATTGAGAAGCTTGATATTAAACATGATAAAGCGGTAAAAGATCTTAAAAACACTTTAATTGAGAAGTTATTTGAGATAGTTAACGGCAAAACATCACAAGGTGTTAATAATGTTTACAAAGAGCTATTGGTGCCTAAAGGTGTTAAATTCACTCAAAAGATTTTAACTGAGTTGCCTTTTGAAAACATCAACCCAACAAAATGGACAACTGATGATGACAAGAACGACCAGATAAAAATTCTTCTTCATAACTATAACATTAAAGTTAATGAAGAACTGGGTGCTTACCGCCGCGATAAATTTGCTATCAGTGTAGGTGATGAGCTTCCGTCTGGTATAGTTCAAATGGCTAAAGTTTACATCGCTAAAAAGCGTAAGCTTAAAGTGGGTGATAAAATGGCGGGCCGCCACGGTAACAAAGGTATTGTTGCACGTATTGTACGTGACGAGGACATGCCTTTCTTAGAAGACGGCACACCGGTTGATATTGTGTTGAACCCACTGGGTGTACCATCACGTATGAACCTTGGCCAGATCTATGAAACTGTATTAGGCTGGGCCGGTAAAGAGTTGGGCATTAAATTTGCTACTCCAATATTTGATGGTGCAAGCCATGAAGAAGTGGAAGAGTGGGTTAAAAAAGCAGGTATCCCTGAATCGGGCCGTACCTACTTGTACAATGGCTTAACCGGCGATCGTTTTGATCAGCAAACTACCGTAGGTATTATCTACATGCTGAAATTAGGTCACATGGTTGACGATAAGATGCATGCGCGTTCTATAGGGCCATACTCATTAATTACACAACAGCCATTGGGTGGTAAAGCTCAGTTTGGTGGTCAGCGTTTTGGTGAGATGGAGGTTTGGGCACTGGAAGCATTCGGCGCATCAAACATCCTGCAGGAAATATTAACCGTTAAATCGGATGATGTTGTTGGCCGTGCCAAAACTTACGAGGCTATTGTTAAAGGTGAAAATCTGCCAACTCCTTCAGTTCCGGAATCATTCAATGTATTGGTTCATGAATTAAGAGGTTTAGGTTTGGATATCACTTTAGAATAATTATTGAATTATTGAGGGATTGAATTATTGAGTAGTTCAATCCCTTCAATAAAATGAATTCAATCATTCAATAATTCAATTATTCAAAAATTAAAACAAAGGAGACTATGTCTTACAAAAAGGATAATAAAATCAAAAGTAATTTTACTACTATCACCATCAGCTTAGCTTCGCCCGAGGCGATTTTGGAGCGCTCAAGTGGTGAAGTTTTAAAACCCGAAACCATTAACTACAGGACCTATAAGCCTGAGCGTGATGGTTTATTTTGCGAGCGTATTTTTGGTCCGGTTAAAGATTATGAGTGCCATTGCGGTAAATACAAACGTATCCGTTACAAGGGTATAGTTTGTGATCGTTGCGGTGTTGAAGTAACCGAGAAAAAAGTACGTCGTGAGCGTATGGGACACATTAATTTGGTGGTTCCGGTTGCTCACATCTGGTATTTCCGTTCGTTGCCAAATAAAATTGGTTACTTATTGGGCTTACCTACAAAAAGACTAGATCTGATCAT
This sequence comes from Mucilaginibacter sp., assembly GCF_028287845.1. GTDB lineage: Bacteria > Bacteroidota > Bacteroidia > Sphingobacteriales > Sphingobacteriaceae > Mucilaginibacter. The sequence continues at coordinate 554 of NZ_JAQBOW010000028.1, read as the reverse complement.
ATATTATGAAAGATATGTAGTTATCCAGCCCGGTATTAAAGAAAGTGACGGAATTCAGAAAATGGACTTCCTTACAGAAGAAGAATACCTGGATATATTAGATACCCTTCCAAAAGAAAATCAATACCTTGATGATAAGGATCCGCAGAAATTTGTAGCCAAAATGGGTGCAGAAGCTTTGGAAGAATTATTAAAACGTATTGACCTTGACGAATTATCATTTAGCTTACGCCATCAGGCAGCTACCGAGACTTCGCAACAACGTAAAAACGAGGCGCTAAAACGCTTACAGGTTGTTGAGGCTTTCCGTGGTGCAAAAACACGTATCGAGAATAACCCTGAGTGGATGATCGTTAAGATCGTTCCGGTTATCCCGCCAGAATTGCGCCCGTTAGTACCTCTTGAAGGCGGCCGTTTCGCAACGTCAGATTTAAATGACCTTTACCGTCGTGTAATTATCCGTAACAACCGTTTAAAACGTTTGATCGAGATCAAAGCGCCGGAAGTAATTTTACGTAACGAAAAACGTATGTTGCAGGAAGCTGTAGATTCGT
>NZ_JAQBOW010000044.1 GCF_028287845.1 Mucilaginibacter sp. | reverse complement strand
TTTTACAAAAAACTCATCTCCAATCACTAATCTCTAATCACTAATCATTACCTTTGCGGCTCAAAAATTTCCCTTTAAATGAGTCAGTCTGTCGCAATTAAAAATGCCCTTATTTCAGTTTATTATAAAGATAATCTGGAGCCTATTATTCAGGAGTTAAACCGCCTTGGTGTAAAAATTTACAGCACTGGTGGAACCGAAACTTTTATACGCAGCCTTGGGGTTGATGTTATAGCTGTTGAGGACCTTACCTCTTATCCTTCTATTTTGGGCGGACGGGTTAAAACCCTGCATCCAAAAGTATTTGGTGGCATACTGGCCCGCAGAAACTTTGAAGGCGACCAGCAACAACTTACCCAATACGAGATACCCGAAATTGACCTGGTTATCGTCGACCTTTATCCGTTTGAAGAGACGGTAGAATCGGGCGCAGGACATGCCGATGTTATTGAGAAAATAGACATTGGCGGCATTTCTCTTATCCGCGCAGCGGCAAAGAATTTTAAAGATGTGGTTATTGTAGCCTCAAAAGATGACTATACCGAATTAGATAGCATCCTAAAAGCGCAAAACGGAACTACGACTATTGATCAGCGCAAAAAATTTGCGCATAAGGCTTTCAATATAACTTCAAACTACGATACCGCTATATTCCAGTATTTTAACCAGGAAGATCCGTTGCCGGTATTTAAGCAAAGCATCCAAGCCAGCCAGGTATTACGCTATGGCGAGAACCCGCATCAAAAAGGTGTGTTCTATGGCAATTTAGATGCTATGTTTACCAAACTGCATGGCAAAGAGCTTTCCTACAACAACCTGGTTGATGTAGATGCCGCTGTAGCATTGATAGATGAGTTTACCGAACCTACTGTAGCTATTTTAAAACATACCAACGCTTGCGGCATTGCAAGCAGATCTTTTATTAAAGAAGCTTGGATTGATGCTTTGGCGTGCGACCCGGTATCTGCTTTTGGAGGAGTTATTATTGCTAATGATGAGATAAATGCAGAAACTGCTACCGAAATAAGCAAAATATTTTATGAGGTGTTAATAGCGCCTGCATATACTGATGAGGCTGTACAAATTTTACAGGGGAAAAAGAACCGCATCATATTGATTCGGCAGCCTGTTGAATTACCTTCTAAACAATTTAAAACTTTGTTAAACGGCGTTATTGAGCAGGATAAGGATGCAGTAATTGAGGGCCCAGAGCAAATGACAACTATTACCAACAGGCAGCCAACGGCGCAGGAACTAAAGGACCTGCATTTTGCCAATAAAGTGGTTAAGCACACCAAATCAAACACGATAGTGTTTGCAAAAAATCACCAGCTTATGTCAAGCGGCGTGGGGCAAACGTCAAGGGTTGACTCTTTAAGGCAAGCTGTTATTAAAGCAGAAAGCTTTGGATTTGACCTGAAGGGAGCAGTAATGGCATCTGATGCTTTTTTCCCTTTTCCTGATTGTGTTGAGTTAGCAGCCGAGGCCGGGATATTAGCCGTATTACAACCAGGGGGTTCAATAAACGACAAACTTTCTGTTGAAATGTGCAATCAAAAAAACATTTCAATGGTTACTACCGGTGTACGTCATTTTAAACATTAACTTTTATACAATAAATTGCATTTTTTATCGCTTTAAATAACAATTAGTTAATGTTATTAAGCATATATTTATAAACTTTGCAAAATATTTTGAAGCAAACTAAAAATTGGTTTATTTAATTTTTTTACACAAGAGATTGCTATAGATTTAGGTACTGCAAATACCCTTATCATACATAATGATAAAGTTGTTGTTGACGAACCGTCGATAGTAGCTTTTGACCGCACAACCAACAAAGTTATTGCCATTGGGCGTCAGGCCATGCAAATGGAAGGCAAAACTCACGATAACATACGCACGGTAAGGCCGCTAAAAGATGGTGTAATTGCCGACTTTAATGCCGCCGAGCACATGATACGGGGAATGATAAAAATGATAAACCAGGGTAAAGGATGGTTCTTTCCATCGTTGCGTATGGTTATCTGTATCCCATCAGGTATTACCGAAGTTGAAAAACGCGCGGTACGCGACTCGGCCGAAATTGCAGGTGCTAAAGAAGTTTACCTGATACATGAGCCAATGGCTGCCGCGGTAGGTATTGGTATTGATGTGGAAGAGCCGATGGGTAACATGATCATTGATATTGGTGGTGGTACTACCGAGATTGCAGTTATTGCCTTATCTGGTATTGTTTGCGATCAATCCATCCGCGTTGCAGGTGATAATTTTGACTCGGATATTGTACAATATATCCGCCGCCAGCATAACATCATGATTGGTGACCGTACTGCCGAGAAAATTAAAATTGAAGTTGGCGCAGCTTTACCTGAGCTAAGTGATCCACCTGCTGATTTTGCTGTACAGGGCCGCGATTTAATGACCGGGGTACCAAAACAGATCATGGTATCGTATACAGAAATTGCGCATTGTTTAGATAAATCTATATCAAAAATTGAAGAAGCGATATTAAAAGCTTTAGAAATTACCCCGCCAGAGTTATCAGCAGATATTTATCAAACAGGTATCTATTTAACCGGTGGTGGCGCGTTATTACGCGGTTTAGATAAACGTATAGCCGCTAAAACCAAATTACCGGTTCACGTTGCCGAAGATCCGCTGCGTGCAGTAGTTCGCGGCACTGGTACTGCCCTTAAAAATATTGGTAATTTTAAATTTTTAATGCAATAATTTAGATGTGAGATATAAGATTTGAGATATGAGACACCATTCAAAATCTCAAATCTCACGTCTCACGTCTCAAATCTAATAACAGATGCGCAACCTTCTAATCTTCATCAGTAAGTACAACGCATTTTTCCTGTTCGTTATATTTGAGGTTAGCGCGCTGGTTATTTACATTAAATATAATTCTTTTCAAAAAGCTACTTTCATTAACAGTACCAACCAGGTTACCGGTAATTTATACGCACAGCTTAATAAGCTGCAAAATTACCTTTCTTTAAGAGAAGTTAATGATAACCTGGCCCGCGAAAATGCAATGTTGAAGGATCAGCTCAAGTCATCCTTCTACATAGACACTGTTGCCAGGCATAAAGTAACCGATACTATTTACAAACAGCAATATGAGTACATAGATGCTGCAGTGATTAATAATTCAATTAACCGGCGCAATAATTATCTTACTATCAATAAGGGCAGCGGAGCCGGCATTGTCAAAGGGATGGGTGTAATTTGCTCGTCGGGCGTGGTGGGCAAGGTTGTAGTTGTTGGTGAGCACATGTCTGTCGTTCAATCATTATTACATAAAGAAACTATTATAAGCGCTTCGCTGGCAGGCACAAAAGATCTGGGGTCGTTTATTTGGGGCGATGACCTTAACCCGCACATGGGTTTGCTATACAATGTATCAAACAATGCTACACCTAAACTGGGTGAGTTGGTAGTAACATCAGATTTGTCGCTGTTCCCGGCAGGCATACCAATCGGGAAAATAGCTAACCTGCATTCAAAAAGTGGTAAGGGCTCATTTTTAAATATGGATGTAGCAATAGCTGTTGATTTTAGCAAACTGCAATATGTATATGTAGTAAACAATAAACTGGCTAAAGAACAATTGGGATTGGAGGCCCAGGAGAAGAAGGATGAGTAGATCTATAATTCTAAATATAATAAGATTTGTTTTATTGGTTTTTATACAAGTGTTTTTATTAAAAAATATAACGCTATACAATCTCTCTACACCTTACTTGTACATTCTTTTCATTTTATTGCTCCCATTTGAAACGCCCAACCTTTTATTATTTGCGCTGGCCTTTATACTGGGTTTAACAATTGATGCTTTTTATGATACGCCCGGCCTGCATGCCACAGCATGCGTTTTACTTGCATTTGTACGTGTTTTATTTATCAGCATTACCGTACAAAAAGAGGGATTTGATAATGAGCCCGAACCAACCCTTAGCTTAATGGGTTTTAGGTGGTTTTTTACCTATGCGTTTGTCCTTACTTTTTTCCATCACTTCTTTCTTTTCAATTTGGAGGTTTTTCGCTTTTCTGAAATACAATATACACTTATACGCGTTGTATTAAGTTCAATATTTACCGTATTTTTGATGTTGATTTCGGGCTTATTATTTTTAAAGAGCAGGGAACGTAAATGAATCAATTTTTTGAACGGCGATATGTTATTGGGGGTATATTTATAACCCTTACATTGATATTGCTTGGCAGATTATTTTATATCCAAATAATTGACGATAGATACCTGCTTTATGCCAATAAAAACGTAATCCGCCAGTTTATTAAATACCCCGCCCGCGGCCCAATATTAGACCGAAACGGAATAACCCTTGTAAAAAACGAATTGGTATATGATATCAGCGTTATCCCTAAACAAGTTAAACCATTTGATACTTTAGAGTTTTGCAGACTTATAGGCATAGATAAAGCCGAGTTTGACAAATTGTTTTTAAAAGCTATAAAATATTCGCCAAGTTTATCATCCTCGTTCGAAAAGCAATTATCACCGCAACTTTATGCCTCACTACAAGAGCGGATGTCAGAGTTCCAGGGATTTTCTGTAGAAGAACACCCTATACGCAGCTATCCGGATTCGGTTGCGGCCCAATTTTTAGGGGGTATAGGCGAAGTAAACGATGCTACCATTGCCAAATATGGCGGGTATTACCGCCTGGGTGATTATATTGGCACCTCGGGTGTCGAAAAGGCTTATGAAACGGTTTTACGCGGGCAACGTGGTGTACAAAATAAGATGGTTGATTCGCGCGGGATACCAAAAGGATCGTATGCTAACGGAGCTTACGATACGTTAGCGGTTTCGGGTGAGCGCTTAACCTCATCATTAGATATTACTCTGCAAAAGCTGGGCGAAAAACTAATGAAAAACAAGGTGGGCAGCATTGTAGCCATTGAACCTTCAACCGGCGAGATATTGGCATTTGTAAGCAGCCCGGGTTATGACCCAAACTTGTTGGTTGGACATGATCGTAGTACTAATTATAAAACTTTAGCTACAAATCCATATAAACCATTTTTGGTGAGGCCAATACAGGCAAATTATCCCCCGGGTTCGTCATTTAAACCACTTAGCGCGCTTATTGCGTTACAAGAAGGCATAATAACCCCCCAAACTACTTATAACTGTCCCGGATATTACATGTCTGGCAACAGGCAGGTAAAATGTACGCACGTACATGGTATTGTAAATTTAAGTGGTGCGGTTGCAGGTTCATGTAACGGATATTTCTCTATGGTTTTCCAAAAACTAATAGATAAAAATGGCCCTAAACTAACTGATACAACCTTTAATGACTGGAGAAACAATGTAGCTAAATTTGGTTTAGGTTCACGCATTGGTGTGGATTTACCGGCTGAAAGGGGGGGATATTTACCCAAAGCCGCTCTTTATGATAAAATGTATAAAGGCGCAAGATGGCGCGCAAGCACCGTACTATCATTAGCCATTGGGCAGGGTGAACTGGGCGCTACACCTTTACAATTAGCTAATATTGAATGTACCATTGCTAATCATGGTTTTTATTATACCCCTCATTTAATAAAGGGCATTGGCACAAAAAATATTGTAAAGCCAGAGTATCTGATTAAACACGATGTTAGCATAGATTACCAGTACTTTGAACCCGTTATTGATGGTATGCAGGCAGTAGTTGAAAATGGCACAGCCATTCAATCTAAAATACCCGGCATTATTATGTGCGGTAAAACAGGTACGGCGCAAAACCCTCATGGCGAAAACCATTCTATTTTTGTAGCCTTTGCCCCGCGCGAAAATCCAAAGATAGCTATAGCGGTTATTGTAGAAAACTCTGGCGAGGGGGCACACTGGGCAGCGCCTATTGCAAGTTTTATTGTAGAGAAATATCTAAAGGGTAGTATATCTCCGCGCGAATCAGGTATTACGCCCGAACACTTTATGGAAGCAAACCGCTTGCCAGAAATTACTACCTATAGTGGCAACAAAGCAACAGTTAAAGCCGATAGCCTAAAAAAATTAAAGCTTGATTCGATCCGTAAAAAAGGGTTGATTAAGTCGGCTTCAAACAAAAATAAAAAAGATATAACTATTAAATATTTGGCCGCTATTAAACGAAAGGACGATGAGTAATCCGCAGCGCAGTTTCTTTTTTAATGTTGATTGGCTTACCGTATTTATTTACCTGGCGCTATGTACCATTGGTGTATTAAGCATCCATTCGGCAGTGTTTGATCCTAAAAATCCATCTATAGTTGATATGGATACCAATTATGGCAAGCAGTTTATTTTTGTTATTATATCTGTAGTCCTTGGCATTTTTATCCTTTTATTAGAGAGCCGTTTTTTATCGGCGCTTGCACCTACAATTTATTCGGTAACTACGCTGCTATTATTATTGGTATTAATTATCGGGCGCAATGTAGGTGGCAACCAGGCCTGGATCTCACTACCGGGCGGTATTAGGTTACAACCGGCAGAGTTTGCCAAATATGCTACCTGTTTATTGCTTGCCCGCTATTTAAGCGGCACCAATATAAAAGTGACCGAAATTAAATCCTTCGCTATTGCTGCCGCTATAATATTTTTCCCAATGCTGCTTATCCTGCTGCAGCCCGATGCTGGCTCAACCCTGGTGTTTAGCTCATTACTTTTTGTTTTATATCGCGAAGGCTTATCACCATACTTTTTAATATTAGAAGGGTTATTTATTACACTGTTTGTTTTAACACTTAAGTTAAACAACATGCCGCTTATTATAGGGGTAATTATTGCCCTTACCCTGGTAATTGTATTACTTTTTAAGCGTAATCGGCAGATAATTACCACTGTACTTTTAGGTGCTGCAATACTAATATCTTTTGCTTTTAGCGTAAAGTTTCTTTATACCAGTGTTTTAAAACCGCATCAAAAAACCCGTATTGATATTGTGCTGGGCATAACAAATGACTTAAGAGGAAAAGGATATAATGTTAATCAATCAAAAATAGCTATTGGCTCTGGTAAGCTTTGGGGCAAAGGTTATATGCAGGGCACCCAAACTAAATATTCGTTTGTACCCGAGCAAAGTACCGATTTTATTTTCTGTACAGTAGGCGAAGAATTTGGCTTTGCAGGGTCTGTAGTAGTATTGGGCCTATACCTGCTGTTAGTATTGCGTATTATATACATTGCCGAGCGGCAACGATCGCCTTTCTCGCGTATTTATGCTTATGGGGTCGGGTCGGTAATCTTCTTCCATGTGGTAATCAATATCGGCATGACGATAGGTATTGTGCCATCAATAGGTATCCCCTTGCCATTGATCAGCTATGGCGGGTCATCATTATTAAGTTTTACGTTAATGATATTTACCCTGATCAAGCTGGATTCTAACCGGATGGTAATGATATACGCTTAACTATACCGTCTTTTTAATAACGCATAAAATTTCCCGATAGTTTCGGGCTTGCCCTCCCAGTTGTTTTTAACTACGTAGTTTTTATTTAAAAAACGATCGGCCTCTTCAAACGTATTAAATCGGTTTAATATTTCAATAGCTTCACTGTAAGCCAGGTTATAACCATTAAAAAGATCTTTCACATACAGCAATTTATCATTAAGGGTTATTGCCTGTTTAAGATTAGTGACAGGTTGGGCACCAGCCTGCTCTGTTATATTAGTTTTGCTGCTTAGCTGCGACGATATTTTTTGATTGATGGTAACAACCTCATCTTTAACAATTTTCTCATTTTTAGCAGGTGATTTATCTTCCTCTTCGTTAGGGATAGCGGGTTCTTCAACAGCAACCGGCTGTTCTGTTTTTTCTTCGGCTACCGGTAGTTCATCCTCATCATCATTCAAACTTTCAGTTTCATCAACAACCAATTCATGGCGTATAACCTCGGGCTCCTCCCTTATAAAGGAATAAGAATCTTTCGGCGTACCTGACGAAAGATCTATAGATGGTACCGGTTCATCAGCAGGTTCAGAAAGCGTGCGACTGCCTTTTAGTTCGGGCTTAGGCTGCACAACAGGCTCAAAATATTTCTCGTTGCTGGTAGTTTCCTTTTTAATTAATTTCTCTGTTTTATTTTTCTGGTTAAGCTTTATTAATATCTCTGCATGATCTGCCAAAAACTTGGCATTGGCAACAAACAGCTCAAGTTCCAGCTCATTTAAATTGGCGGGGTTAGCTTCTATATAATTATACTGGTCATTTAGCTCTTTTATGATGATGCCTATCTTATTAAATACTTCCAGCTGCTTCATTATAATCCTTTTAGAAAATTGCTTACCAAAATTAAGCATTAAATTCTGATATTAGACTTTTACTAAAAGTTTAGCATGCAGCTCACTGAAGAAATTTTTAAGCGAAAAAATGAAAGTGGCGGCGGTATAGAGGTTATTTGCGGCTCCATGTTTTCGGGCAAAACAGAAGAGCTGATAAGACGCATAAACCGCGCACGGTATGCCAGGCTAAGCGTAAAAATATTCAAACCTATACTTGATGTGCGGTATGATGAGCGTGATGTGGTATCGCATAACTCGAATACGGAGGCATCTACTCCTGTTAGTAAATCTGCAGATATATTATTGCTGGCCGGCCACGCCCAGGTAATTGGTATTGATGAGGCCCAGTTTTTTGATAATAAGCTCCCCGAAGTTTGCACCACCCTGGCCAATAAAGGTGTGCGTGTAATTGTTGCCGGTTTAGATATGGATTTTAAGGGCCGCCCCTTTGGCCCCATGCCAACGCTGATGGCCATTGCCGAGTCTGTAACCAAAGTACACGCCGTATGCGTTAGATGCGGCAACCCGGCGCTTTACTCTTACCGCCTGGTACCCAGTAAAGAAAAGGTATTGCTGGGCGAAAAGGAAAGCTATGAGCCGCGCTGCCGCATTTGTTTTAATAGCAAAACTTTCTAAAAATATCTGAACGAAATAATCTGGTCTAACCTGAACCCACCTGGTCCTACCTGAACCTACCTGACCTAACCCATCTGGGACACTTGGATTAAAACCTGTAAAACACACTATTTGGTTCCATAAATGGTTTTCAATCTCTTGAACACGTTACTTTTAAGTATTTTTTCTGTCACAATCAATTTAATTCTGTTAAAAATTCGCTTAAGGTAAAACAAAAGGTATAGACTGAGTTGTTATGGTTATATTTACGAATAATGGCTATGGCTAAAAAGATATTGGTAATTGAGGATGACAAAGACATTAGAGATTCTATTGTTTATGTTTTAGAGGAAGAAAATTATGAAGTAGTTTCTTCCGGTGATTCTAAAATTCTTAAATCCATAGACGAAATTGCACCCGATATGGTATTGTTAGATAACTGGCTTACCGAATGGAAAAGTGATGCAAATGGCGAACAATTAAGCCGGCAATTAAAAAGCAACCCGGCTACAAGCCATATCCCGGTTATCATTATTTCGGCAGTGAGTAATATTAAAGAAATTGCAGAAGCGGGCCTGGCTGATGATTATTTAAGAAAACCCTTTGATTTAACCGAGTTGACCGATATTATAAAAAAATATCTCAAATAAGAATCTGGAACAATTTTCTAACTTCCTTAATTTGTAATTGCCTTTTCACCAGATATTGGGGTTGCCTTCAAACTATCAAGCGGCACTAAATGCGCTGTTTTTATTTGCTGCAGGCCTACACTGGTTTTTTTCCAATCAGCCGGATTATATTTTGCAAGGGCGGTTGTATCAGCCTTGTTGTAAAAATTAATAATATTCTGTTTTAATGGTAATGTAAGATTAACAAACTTATTTTGTACCAATTTATCAACCAACTCATCATAGGTTTTATCGGTAAGTACATATTCGCCATATTCTGTTTTGCTGCCGGTATCAAAATCAACATTGGGTAAATTAGGTTTTCTATAATTTATTTGTGCCAAAGCAACGGCATATTTATCCATAACCGTGTCAAAGCTTTTTATAAATTGCTTTTCACCTTTTTTACTAACTTCCTTAAATCTAAAAACTCTAAACGGGCCAACTTTAGGCGCTATGGTTAATAAAAAAGCTATTATTTGTTCTTTAAGTTTAGGTTTATCCAAATCATGCCCAAACTCTTCATAATATTTTTTGCGGCGCATGCGGTAATGGAATTTTTGGCTCGTTATACCCGGCATACTTTTCTTTATTTCGTTCTTTTTTAATGCCCATGCGCTGCGGGTAACGGTTGGCATAAGGCTATGTATGGCCCATCTGAAATTATTAATAGAGCGATCAAGATTACCAAATATTTCGTTAATATCCTGTCCGTATGTTTTAAGGAAGGCTTTTTCTAATACTGGTTTGGCAACATTAAAACCAATAAAATCATGATAAGCCTGCGACGCATAATTACCGCGGGCAATTTGCAATACATCAAACGCAATTTCTACCCTGCTATGCGCTATATGATTCTCTTCATAAGTTACAACACTGCCAAATTTTTCTTTTAATTTAGGATAAACCATAGGTACTACTATATTAGTGCCAACAGAATGACCATACCTGTCTGCCATATAATGGCATAATGCACCTAAAGCATAAGAGAATTCATTTAAGTTTTGCGATTCGGAGATCAGGTTATTTACAAAGTCGCCGCTGCGGACATAGTGTATCAGATTAGTAAAATAAGTGCTGCCAAATGGAGAGTAGCCTATATCAGTCATTAAACTACCGCCATAAGCATAAGAGTGCGCAATTAACAAATCGGCATCAGTTGCTTCTGGAAATCTTTTTTTAAGTAATGGCTTGATTGATTTTTCCCAGCTTGCATCAATAATTGCCTCGTGGGTTAAAACAGAATAAGCTTTAACACGTAGTGGGACGATACAAATTATCAATAAAAACAGGAAAAGGTATTTTTTTTCGGTTAAAAGTTTCATGCTAATTGTGAAGTCTATGCAAAGACTTATACACAATAACAAAATCATATATTTTGTTTTAAATCATCCCACTAATTCCTGGCCAATACTACTATGTCTTTTACCTCGAGTATAGGTTTTGCATATCCCCTGGTTACAGAATGAACCATAGCCTGGCCAATTTCTTGCAAGGTACAGGCCGTTGATGGAAAAAACACTCTTAACACCGGGTAAAGCCAGCCAATATATTTATAAAACTTCTGCGTATGTTTTAGTTCTTTAATAGCTTTAATAAAACCGGGCCTAAAAGCAAATACTTGCTTAAACGGTAGTTTCATCAGGTCATTCTCTGTTTTTCCCTTAACCCTTGCCCACATCGAACGGCCAATTTCTGTACTGTCTGTTCCTTTGCCTGATACATAGCAGAAGGTCATATCCTTATTCAATCTGCTCAATGTTTCGCCAACGTTTAATGTTAAGGTATAGGTGAGCCTGTAATAATCTTCTGCGTTCATTCCTACTGACGATACGCCCAGGCAAAAAAAACAGGCATTATAACCTGTTAGCTCATCTTCAATAGCGGTTAGATCTGAAAAATCCTGGTGGATGATCTCTTTTAGTTTGGGGTGCTTTACACCATCCGGCTTGCGGTTTATAACCAGCACGGCCTCAATCTGCGGATGCAGCAGGCATTGGTGCATCACTCCTTCGCCAACCATACCGGTTGTACCGGTAATAATGGCCCTAACTTTTACATCTGGTTTTATTTCCATTTATCAAATTATAAAAACAAACAGAACAATGGTTTTATTCTTTGATTTTATAGTACGAAATAGGTAATTAACTTGTTTCAAAAAAACCAAACTACGTGCGCGGGCGCTTAGGGTTAAAGGCTACTATATAATTCAACTCGTTAGTTACAACATTGCGGTTATCCATGCTTTCTTCATTTTTGTTTAATGATAAATTTAGCCGCAATTTTGCCAGGTGAAACACTTGTAATAAAAACTCAGGAATTACTTTTGTAGCAATAGTAGGATAATAATCTTTTTGGATCTTTATCCTTTCGGTGTCGGTCACCATACTTAACTCCCATTTATCATCTGTTTTAAAACCATGTTCTTTAGCTGTATTCATCAAATCATACAGGTACATTTTTGTCTGGTTTTCTATTGATTGCTCTTTCATATATTATTTTGCTTTTTTGCCAATTGCATTATCCGCTTTTGATACCGAACCTTTATCAGATTGATAACTTGACTGTTTTTTATTCACGTTAGCGCTTGGCTCTTTCTTTTTTTCTTTAATGGTTTTTCTGTCTTTACTCATGGTATTTAATATTATGCCTACAGAGAATATTCCTGTTACAGCGGGTATAACGTATTATTAGCGCAAAGCTTAAATATCACCGATAAAAGAAAAGGGGCAATGCCTAAGGGTTGTTTGGGAAGTTTTTAAAGGTATGCATTGTAAAATGAATATCGGCAGATATTGGAATATAAAAAGGTGGCATCGAATTTAATATCGACCAAAAAGGTATATATTCCAGTATATATGCCTACCTTGCGGGCTTATTCAATAAAATATAATGCAAAAAGAAGGAACAGTAAAGTTTTTCAACTCCGAAAAAGGATTTGGATTCATTTCACAGAGTAATGACAGAAGCGATGTTTTTGTACACTCAACCGGCTTAATTGATGAAATTCGTGAAAACGATAAAGTATCTTTTGATGTTGAAGAAGGCAAAAAAGGCCTTAGTGCGGTAAATGTAAAAGTTATCTAAAAAATCACTATAAACTTAATCGTGAAGCATCCCGATTAATCGGGATGCTTTTTCTTTATAAATATTATTTATTATTCACTTAACTCAATATAATCTATGGCTAAATCTCAAGCAACCTTTATGAAAAAACAACTGGAAAAAAATCGCCAGAAAAAGAAAGAAGATAAGGCCCAACGCAAACAAGATCGCAAGGAAAACCCAACCAGCGGCGATTTGGACAGCATGATGGCTTATGTGAATGAATTTGGCGAAATAACGTCTACCCCGCCAGACACCTCCCCAAAACCACCAAATAAAGCTTAACCCGCTATTAGCTTATTTCCTGTCGTTATTAGGGCTATGTTTTATCATGCCTTTAGCGCGTGTGTCAAAAATATCCGGTAAGAATTATTTAATTGTATTTGATTGTAGCTACCACTCGCCCGGTAAGCAATCAAAGCCCTTCGTACACTGTTAGCTACTTTAAGCCTTTTCGTTCGCAATGACGGCGGAGAGGTATCGCAATTGCGAGGTACGAAGACAATAGACCGTAGGGAGTTCATTAATACTTGTTTATTATAACTTTTTCTTATCCTTTTCCCATAATTTATTAGATGCCGCAACTGCTACCGGCTCGCCTTTTTGGGCGCTTTTAGCTATATTAATATCCTGCTTTACCAAGTCGGTCAACGCGTTCCAATCTAAGTTTTGGGTGCGGGCAAAAAGCTGCGGCTTATATTGTGCCGATGCTGCTGCGGCATAGTTGATCCATGCAGCCACTTCGGCCCCTGTTTCGGCAACTGCCTGCGCTTTGTTTTTTTCATCGCCCGCGAAACGATATAACGCTGTATAGGTAGCGCCTTTTACTTTATGCGCATAATAATCGGCTAAATAACCCATAGCTTTAAAATCGCCAATGGTTTGTTTTAATTCGGAATTATTATTGTCTTTTAGTTTGGCCGCGCCGGCCAATAAGATTTTTGATGTTTCTGTTAGTTTATCAGCAACCTCTATAGGCGTTAATTCACCTGCAACTTTTCCTTTCTGGGCAAAATCACCTATGGCGGTTACGCCCTGATCTGGCATGCAATCGTTGCGGGCAAAGGCGTTAAGGTCCTTAAATTTGGTAATGTCAAAGCTGCCTTCGGCTAAAAACTCTGCATCATTTTGGCGGTAATGTATCTTATCTACCCATTCAATTACGTCGGCAGTAGCGTTCCAGGTAGTGTACATTAACTTGGCATCCGCTCCGGGGAAATGTTCGGCTATTTTGTCTATATAATAAGACTCGGGCAGGTCTGGATTATAGCCCGCCATACCCCATATCATAAATAAATACCATTGTTTATCAATTTCATATTTAGGAACATTTTCATCCTTGCTATGAAAATCGCGACCGTAGATATAACCATCTGGTCCCCAGAAATAGCCTGCCATTAAGCTTTTAGGCATATTCTTGATAAAAGCATTGGCATAATCAGGCTTGCCCCAGCGGAAGGTAAATAAATCATCGTTGCGCACATTCATCCATACTTTAATTTTATGGTCTACCACATCGTCTTTGTATATCTTATCAAACCAGGTAGGTTTTTCGCTGCTAAACATGCGAGCACGTGCATATTTAAACTCGGTATCAAACGGGCCAACATAATCTTTAAAAGCAGTGCTTATCAGGTTCATATCACTCTCGTGCTGCCTGAAAATAAACGTGCAATTTATTTTAGGATTGATAGCTTTAGCCTCCATAACGCCCTTACCATAGGTTTGCCAGATAAAATTCTCGACAGAATATTCGCCTTTAAT
>NZ_JAQBOW010000035.1 GCF_028287845.1 Mucilaginibacter sp. | reverse complement strand
GGGTTGTTTAGAATAATTCTAAATATATTTCGTTAATTAATAGTGTACCCAAAGCAAGGTATTTTATCATAAATTTGCGTTTTCCATTAGTATTTGGATGAATATTTGTATTTATAGATTTCATGAGTGATATTCAAATAGTTGGTGCTCCTGCAGGTGTAGAGGGTTCAGGATTTTTCGCTACTTCGCTGGATAAAGCAGTAGGTTTGGCCCGTGCAAACTCATTATGGCCATTGCCATTTGCTACCTCATGCTGCGGAATAGAATTTATGGCCACTATGGCCTCACATTATGACTTGTCGAGATTTGGAGCCGAGCGTTTAAGCTTTTCGCCACGCCAGGCAGATCTTTTAATGGTTATGGGTACTATTGCTAAAAAAATGGGTCCGGTATTGCGCCAGGTATATCTGCAAATGGCCGAGCCGCGTTGGGTTATGGCTGTTGGCGCATGTGCCTCAAGCGGTGGCATATTTGATACCTATTCTGTTTTACAGGGTATAGATGAAATTATACCGGTTGATGTTTATGTGCCGGGATGTCCTCCCCGCCCTGAAGCTATAATTGATGGCTTTATGAATATACAAGAACTGGTAAAAACAGAATCAGTACGCAGGCGGAACGAACCACAGTACCAAAAATTATTAGCTTCATACGGCATACAGTAATGGGTAAGATAACTAACGAAGAGCTTTTAAAAAGTATCAACACAAAATTTGAAGGACAAGTTACGGTAGTTGGCGAGCCGTATGGCTTATTAACTTTAGAGACAAGTACTGATAAAATAATTGATATACTAAGCTATTTAAAAACAGACCCTAGCCTTCAGTTTATATATTTAACAGATATTACCGCCGTACATTATCCTGAACAGGAAAAATCCATCGGCGTTATTTATCATATACATAGCCTGGTAAATAATGTACGTATACGTATAAAAGTATTTATTGATGGCAATAATTGCCATATCCCTACAGCAACAACCCTATGGGAGGGAGCCAACTGGATGGAAAGAGAAACTTATGATTATTTCGGGGTGCTGTTTGACGGTCACCCGGATTTACGCAGAATATTAAATGTTGACGACATGACGGCTTTTCCAATGAGAAAAGAATTTCCGTTGGAGGATCCTAACCGTGTTGATAAAAAAGATTATTTTTTCGGAAGATAAAAGATGCAAAACCATCCGGTATATACAGATAATGACCCGCAGAACGAAAATTCTACACTAAACCTTGGCCCAACACATCCGGCCACGCATGGTGTGTTTCAAAACGTACTGCAGTTAGATGGAGAACGAATTGTAAGCGGCGTATCCACCATAGGTTACATACATCGTGCTTTCGAAAAAATTGCTGAACACAGGCCATTTTACCAGATAACCCCACTAACAGACCGTTTAAATTATTGCTCATCGCCCATAAATAACATGGGCTGGCACATGACGGTTGAAAAGCTATTAGGCATTACCACACCAAAGCGTGTAGATTATCTGCGTGTAATTGTAATGGAGCTTGCCCGTATATCAGACCACATTATTTGCAACGGTGTATTGGGTGTTGATACTGGCGCATTTACAGGTTTCCTGTATATGATGGAGCATCGCGAAGCTATTTATGAAATATATGAAGAGGTTTGCGGCTCGCGCTTAACAACAAACATTGGCCGTATAGGCGGTTTTGAGCGTAATTTTAATGCCATTGCCTTTAACAAGCTGCGCAAGTTTTTAAAAGACTTCCCGCCGGTATTAAAGGAATTTGAATCATTATTTAACCGTAACCGCATATTTGTTGATCGCACCAGGGGTGTGGCGGCTGTTACTGCCGAAGACGCATTAAACTTTAGCTGGAGCGGGCCGTTATTGCGCGCTGCAGGTGTAGATTATGATGTTAGGGCGATGGAGCCATACAGTTCATACGAAGATTTTGATTTTGAGGTGCCGGTTGGTGACAATGGCGACGTTTACAGCAGATTTTTGGTGCGTAACGAAGAAATGAAACAAAGCTTACGCATAATTGAGCAGGCTTTAGTGAAGCTGGAAAAAGAACCAACAGATATTTTCCATGCTGATGTACCCGAATTTTACCTGCCTCCGAAAGAGGAAGTTTATAATAATATGGAAGCCCTGATCTATCACTTTAAAATTGTGATGGGCGAAATACCTACCCCAAATACCGAAGTATACCACTCGGTAGAAGGCGCCAATGGTGAGTTAGGTTTTTACCTGGTAAACGATGGCGGACGCTCGCCATACCGTTTACATTTCCGCAGGCCAAGTTTTATTAATTACCAGATGTACGCCCCAATGAGTAAGGGTATGTTACTGTCTGACGCGATAATTAACATGAGTAGTTTAAACGTTATAGCCGGAGAATTAGATGCTTAGAGTTGAAGATACCGAACAAGTCCCGGTTGAATTTTCAACCACTTTAACAGCTCAGTTTGCTGATATAGTAAGCCGTTATCCTGAAGGAAAGCAAAAATCGGCACTATTGCCTATACTGCATCTGGTACAGGCCGAGTTTGGTTGGACAAGCCCCGCTGCAATGGATAATGTTGCCGGGTATTTGAAGCTGCAGCCTATTGAAGTTTATGAGGTTGCTTCTTTTTACAGCATGTATTTTTTGCGCCCGCAGGGTAAATATGTTTTAGAGGTTTGCCGTACCGGGCCATGCTGCCTGGTAGGTGCTGAAAAAATAATGGATCATATAGAGCAGCAATTAGGCGTAAAAGAAGGCGAAGTTACTGCCGACGGTTTATTTAGCTGGCGCGGAGTTGAATGCTTGGCTGCTTGCGGCTTTGCACCCGTTTTGCAGATAGGCCCTGAATATACTTTTTATGAAAAACTAACCAATGAATCTGTAGATCAATTGATAGCAGATTTAAAGGAAAAGGGGAAATAATTAATGATGGAATGGACAATGCAAATTTGATATTAGGAGATTCATTATTTGCATTAGGTTTAATTTTGGTATTTATAACAGGTGGATTAAAAGAGAATGGGATTATATTAATACCGCTGCTTATTGTAGGCTTTGCAAGCTGCGTAGTAAGACATATTAATTATTATAACGAAACCGGGAGATATTTTTAAAACGAATGATAACAAAAGGGATGCTAATATTTAGGGATATAACGTATGCGATACTGATCGTAGTTATATTATTACCGGTTAATCCCCTGGGACTGGCACCCTTAGCAAGAATATTGGTAACGGTTCTTGCCATTGGTGTACGTATATGGCAGCACGTTAATTACTATAAGCAAACGGGCAAAATTTATTAAAATGGGACGCAAATTACTTTTAGAACATATTAATGTACCCGGCATCAACACCTTTGATGTTTACCGCTCAAAAGGGGGGTATGCATCTGTTGAGAAGGCTTTAAAGACCATGTCGTCCGATGATGTGGTGGAAGAAGTTAAAAAGTCTGGCTTGCGTGGCCGTGGCGGCGCCGGTTTCCCTACCGGGATGAAGTGGAGCTTTCTGGCTAAGCCGGAAGGTGTGGCCCGTTACCTGGTTTGTAATGCCGACGAATCTGAACCGGGAACTTTTAAAGACCGTTACTTGATGACCTATATCCCCCATTTATTAATTGAGGGAATGATAGTTGGAAGCTATGCTTTGGGTGCTAAAACATCATTTATATACGTTCGCGGCGAAATGATGCCGCAAATACGCATACTTGAAAAAGCAATTGCCGAAGCTAAAGCAGCTGGGTTTTTAGGAAAAAATATATTAGGCAGTGGTTATGACCTGGAGCTATATGTACAACCCGGTGGTGGTGCATACATCTGCGGCGAAGAAACCGCGCTGTTAGAATCATTGGAAGGCAAACGTGGTAACCCACGTATTAAGCCGCCATTCCCGGCTATTGCTGGTTTGTATGGCTGCCCAACAGTGGTAAATAATGTTGAGTCAATTGCTGCCGTAGTACCTATAATTAACGAAGGTGGCGAGGAGTATGCAAAATTAGGCATTGGCCGCAGTACCGGTACAAAATTGATCTCGGCGGGAGGTAACGTTGCTAAACCGGGCGTGTACGAAATTGACCTGGGCCTACCTGTTGAAGAGTTTTTATATAGCGACGAATATTGCGGTGGTATAGCCAACGGTAAACGCTTAAAAGCGGTTGTTGCAGGTGGTTCATCCGTGCCAATCTTACCTGCTAATTTATTTATGAAAACTATAAATGGCGAGCCACGCCTGATGAGCTATGAATCATTATCAGACGGTGGCTTTGTTAGCGGCAGTATGATGGGCTCGGGTGGTTTTATCGCTTTTGATGAAGATCAGTGCATTGTGCGTAATACCTGGAACTTTGCCCGTTTTTATCACCATGAAAGCTGCGGACAATGTTCGCCTTGCCGTGAGGGGACCGGTTGGATGGAGAAAGTATTACACCGTTTAGAGAACGGTCATGGCAGCATGAGCGATATGGACCTGTTGGTTGATGTGTCTAAAAAAATTGAAGGAAATACAATTTGTCCGCTGGGTGACGCGGCAGCCTGGCCGGTGGCCAGTGCTATACGCCACTTTAGGGATGAGTTTGAATGGCATGTAACACACTCGAGTGAAGCTACGTCAAGAAATTACGGAATAGCGCATTATGCTGATCCGTTGCCTAAACCTGAGCCGGCGGCATAATAAAGAGAAGATTGTCATTCTGAGCGATAGCGAAGAATCTTCTACGAGCGATATCAGGGCGAACAAGATGTTTCGCTATCGCTCAACATGACAAAAAGGAATAAATAAAAATTTGACTAAGATAGCATGTCAATGAAAGTTACAATAGACGGAATAGCAGTAGAAGTACCAGATGGAACATCCATCCTAAACGCCGCGAGGATAATAGGTGGTGATATTGTGCCGCCTGCTATGTGCTATTATTCTAAACTGGCCGGTAGCGGTGGCAAATGCCGTACCTGTTTGGTAAAGGTAAGCAAGGGTTCTGAGAAAGATCCGCGCCCTATGCCTAAGCTGGTAGCATCGTGCCGTACCAATGTAATGGACGGTATGGAAGTGCAAAACATTACCTCGCCCGAAGTTATTGAAGCACGTAAAGGCGTGGTAGAGATGTTGTTAATCAATCACCCGTTGGATTGCCCTATATGCGATCAGGCTGGCGAATGCCAATTGCAGGATCTTGGCTTTGAGCACGGGGCTGTTAAAACCCGTTACGAATTTGACCGCCGCACATTTAATCGTATAGATATAGGCGATAAGATACAACTGCACATGACGCGTTGCATCCTTTGCTACCGTTGTGTATATGTTGCCGATCAGATTACCGACCACCGCATACATGGTATATTAAATAGGGGAGATCATTCAGAAATATCTACCTACATACAGGCAGCAGTTGATAATGATTTCTCCGGAAATGTTATCGATGTATGTCCGGTAGGTGCTTTAACAGACAGGACCTTCCGCTTTAAAAATCGTGTTTGGTTTACCAAGCCGGTTGAGGCGCACCGCGATTGCGATCACGAAAAGTGCAACGGTAAAGTAACCCTATGGTATAAAGGCGAAGATGTTTTACGTGTAACCGCACGCAAAGATGTTTATGGTGAAGTAGAAGATTTTATTTGCAACACCTGCCGCTTTGATAAAAAGAAAACTGCTGATTGGGTAATTGAAGGTCCGCGTAAAGTATCGCATCACTCGGTTATCAGCTCTAATCATTATGATTTTGTGCCATTGCCGGTTGTAAAAACCAACCCGGTATTGAAAGAGGCCAATAAAGAACAATTTGAACGCGAAACACGCTTATAATGGAACTAGCAGACATCATAGTAAAATTTGTATTGGTATTTATCATCTTCGCGATAAGCCTGGTGATAGCTATGTACTCTACCTATGCCGAGCGTAAGGTTGCGGCATTTTTTCAGGATAGGATAGGTCCTAACCGTGCCGGCCCGTGGGGTATACTACAACCCCTTGCCGATGGCGGTAAAATGTTTTTAAAAGAAGAAATTATCCCAACTAATGCCAGTGGCTTCCTGTTTATAGTAGGCCCGTCGTTAGCTATCATGACCGCCTGTATAGGTTCGGCAGTTATACCGTGGGGACAAAAATTAACCATCGGCTCGCATGTTATTGATTTGCAGGTTGCGGATATTAATGTGGGTATCCTATATGTATTCGGTGTAGTATCATTAGGCGTTTATGGCGTAATGATAGGCGGTTGGGCATCAAACAATAAATACTCTTTATTGGGCGCTATACGTGCGGCATCACAAAATATCAGCTATGAAATTTCAATGGGTTTATCCATCATAGCTTTATTAATGGTTACCGGCACTTTAAGCTTACGCGAAATTGCCGAGCAGCAGCACAGCTGGCATTGGAATGTGTTATACCAACCTATTGGCTTTATTTTGTTCCTGGTTTGTGCATTTGCCGAAACTAACCGTACACCGTTTGACTTGCCTGAGTGCGAAACAGAACTGGTTGGTGGCTACCATACAGAATACTCATCCATGAAATTGGGCTTTTATCTGTTTGCCGAATACATTAACATGTTCATATCATCAGCGGTAATGGTTACCTTGTATTGGGGTGGCTATAATTATCCTGGAATGGATTGGATGGCGGCACATACCGGCCCTGCTTTAGCACCGCTGATTGGTGTAGGGGTAATGTTCCTGAAGATATTTTTATTCATATTCTTCTTTATGTGGGTGCGCTGGACAATCCCGCGTTTCCGCTATGACCAGTTAATGGATTTGGGGTGGAAAGTTTTAATTCCTATTGCCATAGCCAATATCGTGGTTACAGGTATTGTTATTACTTTAATTAACAGATAAGATGGAACCGTTAAGTAATAAAAGAAAAGTAGTTGACAATAAGCCGTTAAATTTTTTAGAGCGTGCTTACCTGCCTGCAATTTTGCAAGGGCTGGCAATTACTATGAAGCATTTTTTCAGGAAGCCGGTTACTATTAGTTACCCGGAAGAGAAGCGCGAGTTTTCTGAAAACTTTCGTGGCATGCACTCGCTAAAGCGCGATGAGGATGGTAAAGAGCGTTGTACCGCCTGTGGCCTATGCGCATTATCATGCCCTGCCGAAGCAATCACTATGATAGCAGCCGAGCGTCAGCCGGGAGAAGAGAATTTATATCGCGAAGAAAAATATGCGGCAGTGTATGAAATAAACATGCTGCGCTGTATTTTTTGCGGCCTTTGTGAAGAAGCTTGTCCTAAAGAAGCTATTTATTTAGATGGCGACATAGTACCGGCAGATTATTTAAGAAAAGATTTTATATACGGCAAAGACAAATTAGTTGAGGCCCCGTTAAATCAATAAAGAAGTTTTATACCTTTGCCCATCCAATTTTTGGCGGTCAAAATGTTTTGTAATAGTTAACCATGAATATATTTTACTTCATCGCGTTTTTGTCCGTTTTTTTCGCCATCCTGGTAATTACGGCTAAAAATCCGGTGCATAGCATCCTTTACCTGATATTAACGTTTTTTACGTTCACTATCCATTACATTTTATTAAACGCCCAGTTTTTGGCCATTGTCAATTTTATAGTGTACCTGGGGGCCATCTTAGTGTTGTTTTTATACACGCTAATGCTGATGAATTTAAATAAAGAATCTGAACCCGTTAAAGCAAACTTTATTAAGATAGCTGCCGTTATTGGCGGCGGGTGTTTTTTAGTAACTATAGTAGCATCAATTAAAGCATTGGGTGCATCGCCCGCGGTGATACTTAAGGACCCTAGCCTGGGCCTGGTAAAAAACTTAGGAAAAGTATTGTTCAACGAATATTTATTGCCTTTTGAGGTATCATCAGTATTGCTGTTATCGGCAATGGTGGGTGCTGTTTTATTGGCTACTAAAGATCCAAAAACTGTATAATGGAAAACATAACAAATACCATACAGACCATACCGCTAAACGAGTATATTCTTTTAAGCGCTATCATTTTTTCAATAGGTGTTGTTGGGGTATTGATACGCCGCAATGCTATTGTGATTTTTATGTCTGTTGAGTTAATGCTAAACGCTGTAAATCTGTTATTAACAGCTTTCTCCGTTTATCATGGCGATGCCAGCGGGCAGGTATTTGTATTCTTTATTATGGCTTTAGCGGCGGCAGAGGTAGCGGTAGGGCTGGCCATAATTGTAATGGTATACCGCAACACCAACTCGATAGATATTAACGTGCTGAACAGATTGAAGTGGTAGCTCCACAACCCCCTGAAAGGGGAGTGTGAGGAACTAATAATATAAAAAGTAAAAAACCTTTGTTCCCCCTTTAGGGGGTTAGGGGACAGAATATATAATATGGATAAATACATCTGGCTTATTCCTTTATTACCGTTAGCCGGTTTCATTATTAACGGCATTGGCCGTAATACCCTATCAAAAGGCGTTATAGGCTTTATTGGCAGTTTGTTGGTATTAATTTCTTTCGGATTAAGTGTTGGCGCTTTTTTCCAGATCAAAGCTACGGGGCAACCTATTAATGTTGAGTTATTTAATTGGTTCAGCGTTGGTTCATTACAAGTTAACTTCTCCTTTTTGGTAGATCAGCTAAGTTCAATAATGTTGTTGATCATCACCGGCGTTGGCTTTTTAATTCATCTGTACTCTGTTGGCTATATGCATGATGATAATGGCTTTGGTAAGTTTTTCGCTTACTTAAACCTGTTTGTTTTCTTTATGCTGTTGCTGGTATTGGGTTCAAATTACCTGGTGATGTTTATAGGCTGGGAAGGAGTAGGTCTTTGCTCTTATTTACTCATCGGTTTCTGGTATACCAATCCAAGTTATGCAGATGCTGCAAAAAAAGCATTCATCATGAACCGTATTGGCGACTTAGGTTTCCTGATCGGCATATTTTTAATATTCAATACTTTCGGTAGTATAGCTTATGCTGATGTTTTTGGCAAAGCTGCCACTATGCATAGCGGCGACGCGCCATTTGTATTAATTACTTTATTGTTATTTGTTGGTGCTATAGGTAAATCGGCGCAACTACCGTTATTCACCTGGCTGCCAGACGCGATGGCCGGCCCAACCCCGGTATCGGCATTAATACATGCGGCAACCATGGTTACAGCAGGTGTTTATATGATAGCCCGCTCAAACATTTTATTTACGCTTGCGCCGGATACAATGGAAGTTATTGCCATTGTTGGTTTAGCAACGGCTTTATTCGCGGCCCTTATCGCGTTAACGCAAACAGACATTAAAAAGGTTTTGGCCTATTCAACCGTATCACAATTAGGGTATATGTTTTTAGGTTTAGGTGTGGGTGCATACACTGGGGCGTTTTTCCATGTGTTAACTCACGCATTCTTTAAAGCTTTATTATTCCTGGGTGCAGGTTCTGTAATTCACGCCATGGGCGGCGAGCAGGATATGCGCAAAATGGGCGGATTAAGCGGTAAAATTAAAATTACTTTTATTACCATGCTGGTTGGTACCATCGCTATTGCGGGTATACCTCCATTCTCGGGTTTCTTTTCGAAAGATGAAATTTTGGCTGCCGCCTTTGCACATAGCACAACGTTTTATGTAGTGGGAGTTATTACCGCTATGCTTACCTCTTTCTATATGTTCCGGATGATGTACCTTACTTTTTGGGGCAAATTCCGCGGAACCCATGAGCAGGAACATCACTTACATGAGTCGCCGCCGAGCATGACCATTCCATTGATCGTACTTGCTATATTATCAGCAATTGGCGGTATGATAGGGGTGCCTGCGGTAATGGGTGGCCACCATGAATTAGGTGCCTACCTTGCCCCGGTTTTTGAGGCATCGAATAAATTACTTGTAGCGCACGAGCTAAGCAGCAGTACCGAATGGTTGCTGATGGGCCTGTCTGTTGGCGGTGCTTTAATTGCAATGGCTTATGCCTATATTCAATATGTTAAAAAGGCAAGCGTTCCTGTTTCTGACGAAGAAGAGCGCCCGGCGTTAACAAGCTTATCTTACAATAAATTTTATATAGATGAGCTGTATGATACATTGATACGTAAGCCACTGGATACGTTATCAGTATTCTTTTACAAGGTGGTTGACCGTTTGGGTATTGATGGTTTGGTAAACGGTTTAGGCAAAGGAGCGGTTGAATCAAGCAAGGGCTTGCGTTTACTGCAAACCGGTAATGTAGGGTTCTACATATTTATGATGGTGGTTGGCATTATTGCCATTTTACTATATAGTTTAAAAGCGTTTACAATATAAAATGACGGTTAGTATATTAATTTTTTTGCCGGTAATTGCGGCACTCGCAGTTCTCTTCTTTAAGAATGAAACAGCTAAACACGCGGCGTTATTTTTCTCTGTTATTGAGTTGGCAATAGCCGGTGTATTCTTGTCCAAATTTGTGCCCGATGCCAGTACACAGTTTATTGTTAATGTGCAATGGATATATAATTTCGGCATTTACTTTAATGCGGGCATAGATGGGATAAGCATGATAATGGTATTGCTTACTACATTACTGGTACCCATCATTATTTTAACTACCTATAAACATCAATACAGAAATGCACCTTCTTTTTATGCGTTGATATTATTTATGCAGGCTGGCCTGCTGGTAGTATTTACCGCGTTAGATGGCTTTTTATTCTACGTTGGCTGGGAAGCGGCATTGATACCTATCTATTTTATCTGCTCACTTTGGGGTGGCGAAAATCGCATACGTATTACCATTAAGTTCTTCATCTACACATTTGCCGGATCATTGTTTATGCTATTAGGCATCATCTATATGTATTTGCTAACTCCCGGCAAAACGTATGATCTGCATGCATTCTATAATAACCATTTATCTCCCGAAAATCAAAATATTGTATTCTGGGCATTCTTCCTGGCCTTTGCTATCAAGATGCCGCTATTTCCGTTCCATACCTGGCAGCCGGATACGTATACCGAATCACCAACTGCAGGTACTATGATGTTGTCTGGCATTATGCTTAAAATGGGTATTTATGGCGTAATCAGGTGGTTAATTCCTAACGCACCTGCAGGGTTATTACATTATCAAAACTTAGTTATTATACTGGCCGTAATTGGTATTGTATACGCATCCATCATCGCATTCACACAAGCCGATGGTAAGCGATTAGTAGCCTATTCATCTATTGCACACGTTGGCCTTATCGCCGCGGGTATATTTGCCTGGAACATGCAAGGCTTGCAAGGCGCCATGATACAAATGCTTAGCCATGGTATAAACGTAGTTGGTATGTTCTTTATATGGGATATCATCAGCACCCGTTTAAATACCCGGGATATTAGCCAATTAGGCGGTATTGCCAAAGGCGCCCCGCATTTTGCCATAGCGTTTTTAATTATTGTACTGGGTACAGTTGCCTTGCCGTTAACCAACGGCTTTATAGGCGAGTTTTTATTACTGAACAGTGTTTATCAATATAACATTTGGATAGCTGCTATTGCAGGCTTAACCATCATATTTGGCGCGGTATATATGCTACGCATGTATAAAAAGGTTATGCAGGGAGAAACTAATGAATTAACTGCTGTATTTGCAGATGTTCATGGTTCAGAAAAAATAGCTTTGGGCATTATTTGCGCGTTAATTATTGGCATTGGTATTTATCCACAGCCTATACTGCATATATCTGCCGCAGCAGTCGAAAATTTGGTACACACTATAAATATCAGATAAGTTTAATCATGAATACATTAATAGTCATATCTGTTTTACCTATAGTGCTTCTGTATTTAGGTTTGTATAAAATGCAAAAGGCGTTGCTGCCTGTTACTATAGTTGGCCTATTGGTTGCTTTAGGTTTGGCAGTGTCACAATGGGGAGAGAACCGCGTGCCCGAGTATCATGGCATGATGTTATTTAATAACTTCTCCATCGCTTTTTCATCAATAGCTATTATATCAACTATATTGATCCTGTTGCTTTCCAAAGGATATTTTGAGCGAATAAGCCAGCATATAGCAGAGTATTATGCTATTATCCTATTCTCGCTGGCCGGTGTAATCGTAATGGTTTCTTACTATAATTTAACTATGCTTTTTATCGGTATAGAAATTATGTCAGTAAGTTTATACATACTTGCCGGTATTAAAAAGAATGATTTTGCCTCGAACGAAGCTGCTCTGAAATACTTTTTGATGGGTGCTTTTTCAACCGGGTTCTTGTTGTTCGGTATTACTTTAGTTTATGGGTCTACCGGTTCATTTGGTTTAGATGGTATCCAAAGCTTTGTACTGGCCCATTCTTTTGGTGTAGACCCATTACTTTATACCGGGATAATATTAATTATTGTAGGCTTATGCTTTAAAGTAGGTGTGGCGCCGTTCCATTTCTGGACACCCGACGTTTATGAAGGTTCACCAACACTGATAACCGCGTTCATGTCCACCGTATCAAAAACGGCAAGCTTTGCCGCATTTTTGCGCTTGTTTGCAACTTGTTTTCCCGTATTTTATACTTTTTGGTTACCTGTATTGGTTATCATAGCCATTATAACTTTGTTTGTTGGTAACATAACCGCTTTATATCAGCAAAGTTTTAAGCGTATGCTGGCTTACTCAAGTATATCACATGCGGGCTATTTGCTGTTTGCTATTTTAGCTTTGGGTGCAAGCTCTGCTAATTCCATATTTATATATGCCAGCGCTTATTCTATCGCATCTATAATCGCTTTTGGCGCTTTAATATTGATACAGCAGGAAACAGGCAGTGATAGTTTTGAAAGTTTTAACGGCCTCGCCAGAAAAAACCCTTTCCTGGCATTTGTATTAACTGTGTCTATGTTGTCATTAGCGGGTATTCCGCTTACTGCCGGCTTTATAGGTAAGTTTTTTATGTTCAATACGGTATTGGCCCACTACCATACCGGTTTGGCAATAGTGGCTGTAATTAATGCTATCATAAGCATATTCTATTACTTTAGGGTTATTGTAGCTATGTATTTCCGCACAACAGAGCGTGCTCAAATAGTAGTACCTTCTTATTATATTTTTGTTTTCGGCTTTTCGGCCCTGGCAACTATTATAATCGGGGTGTATCCACAATTTATTACCAACCTTATTTAATATCTCAAAAGTTTAATTTAATATTTGTAGTTTTACAAATATAGTGAATGGAAAATTTTTGGGAACACCTGCAAAATTTAACGGACGCTCAATCCATTTTAAGCAAAGGAGGGTTTTACTTTTTGCTTATTGTAGTTTTTGCTGAAACAGGTCTGTTTTTTGGTTTTTTTTTACCGGGTGATTACTTATTATTCATGGCTGGCTTGTTATGTTCATCCGGGATGATAGATGTATCATTAGGTACATTGATGGTCTCTGTTATGGCAGCAGGCATCTTAGGCAGTTATACAGGCTACTGGTTTGGTTACCGTACGGGGCCAATGCTATTTAACAAAAATGATTCTTTGTTCTTTAAAAAGCGATATGTAATTATAGCCGAAGAGTTTTATGCAAAACACGGAGGCATGGCGTTAGTTTTAGGCAGATTTTTCCCAATAATCAGAACTTTTGCCCCTATCTTTGCGGGTGTTGTTAAAGTAGAGTTTAAAAAATTTACTATTTATAATTTTGCCGGTAGCATAACATGGGTAAGTACTTTTATTTTATCCGGGTATTTTTTAGGTAGAAAGTATCCGCAGTTGAAAGATTATTTACAGTATATCGTTTTTGGATTAATAATAGTTACAACAATTCCGCTGCTTTTTGCTTTCTTTAAAAAAAGATTAGTAAAGAGTGGCAAAACAAATAAATTAGAATAAAAAAATGAGTACACAACATCCCTGGCACCAGGTTTCACCGGGTGATAATATTCCTGAGATAGTAAATGCAATAATTGAGATCCCTAAAGGATCAAAAGCTAAATATGAAATTGATAAAGATTCTGGTTTATTAAAATTAGACCGTGTTTTATTTTCATCAGTAATGTATCCGGCCAACTATGGCTTTATCCCACAAACGTATTGCGACGATAAGGATCCGCTGGATATATTGGTTCTTTGCTCAATTGATGTGTTCCCTATGTCAATAATAGAAGCTAAAGTTATAGGGGTAATGCACATGGTTGATAATGGTGAGCAGGACGATAAAATTATCGCGGTAGCAAAAAATGATATGTCTGTTAATTATATTAACGACTTAAATGAATTGCCGCCACATGCCATGACAGAGATTGTAAGGTTTTTTAAAGATTACAAAGTACTGGAAGAAAAAAATGTGACAATTGAACACATGATGGGCAAGCAATACGCTCATAAAGTTATAGAAGAAAGTTTAGAGTTGTACCAGTCAACTTTTCCCGCGTACCAATAAATAATTAATGGACCCTGCTGATCATAATGTAAACGGTTACTATATTCTTCTTACCATATTTCTGGTGCTTTTAAATGGTTTCTTTGTTGCTGCCGAATTTGCCCTGGTTCGCGTTCGCGGTTCGCAAATTGAAATAAAAGCTAAATCCGGTAGCCGTATTGCAAAGGTTACCCGGGGCATTATGGCTAATTTAGATGGTTACCTGGCTGCCACACAATTAGGCATTACCATAGCTTCTCTTGGGTTGGGTGTAATAGGTGAAGAGGTTTTTACAAACGTAGTACTTCATTTATTTGATGCGCTGAACATAGTAGTTTCGGGTTTTATAATAACTACAAGTCGTGTAATTGCGTTTATTATTATTACTGTTTTAAGCATTGTTTTTGGTGAATTGGCGCCCAAAACGCTGGCTATACAAAGGTCTGTACGTACAGCGTTAGCTGTTTCGGCGCCATTACGCATCTTCTTTATTGTATTCAGGCCAATTATTTGGGTACTTAATAATTTTGCTAATTTTATTTTAAGGATAATAGGCATAAACGTTATCCCCGGTCATGAAGCCCACCATAGTTCAGAAGAACTGCAATATTTGTTGGAGCAAGGGAAAGAAACAGGCGCGCTTGATTCAAACGAGCATGAACTAATACAAAACGTATTTGAGTTTAATGAACGTGTAGTTAAGAATATTATGGTGCCGCGTACCAAAATATCGGGTATTGAAGTTAGCACGGGTAAAGATGAATTGCTGGATATATTAATAACCGAAGGCTACTCGCGCTTGCCGGTGTATGATGAGGTTATTGATAAGATAGTTGGAATAGTACATGCCAAGGATATTTTGCCGCTGCTTGCGCGGAACGAAGAAATTATTTTAAAAAATATTATACGCAAACCCTATTTTATACCAGAAACCAAGAAAATAAACGACCTGATGGCCGAATTGCAACAAATGCGTATCCAGATAGCTATTGTGTCTGACGAGTTTGGCGGCACAGCGGGTATGGTTACACTGGAGGATATTGTTGAAGAACTGGTGGGCGAGATACAAGACGAGTATGATGAAGAAAAGCCTATTGTTGAGATTTTAAACGACCGGGAATTTATTGTAAATGCGCTTGCGCCTATATACGACGTAAACGGCCACTTGCCGCATGACCTGCCCGAGGATGGCGATTTTGATACCGTATCCGGATGGTTGGGAGACATATTTGGTAAAATACCCGATGTGGGCGAACAAAAGGAATCAAACGGATATAACATCACCGTTTTGAAAAAATCCGATCAGAATATTGAATCAGTAAAACTGGAATTATTGCTAAATGAGGAAGATACAGTAGATTTACATTAATCTGCTTGCCAATGCATCTTTTTTACACACCTGATATTGCCCCCGCACATCCGCAATACTTTCTTAATGAAGAAGAGAGTAAACACGCCATACGCGTTTTACGATTAGAAGCCGGTGCCGAGGTGCAATTGATTGATGGCAGGGGAGGTTTGTACACTGCTACTATAAAAGATGCACACCCTAAAAGAACAATACTGCAAATTACCAATGTTATAACCCAATATAATAAGCGTAATCATTACCTGCATATAGCTATTGCCCCCACGAAAAATTTAGACAGGCTAGAGTGGTTCTTAGAAAAAGCTACCGAAATTGGAATAGACGAGATAACGTTGATCATCTGTCAGCGTTCTGAACGTAAGGAAGCAAAGACAGAGCGGTTAAATAAAATTATAACAGCAGCTATAAAGCAATCATTAAAAGCATATCATCCGGTTTTGAATGAGCCTGTGGTTTTAAATAAGTTTTTATCACAGCAGTTTGACGGGCAGAAGTTTATTGCGCATTGTGACGTTGGAGATAAGACCAGTTTAAAGGCTGAATTGGAAAAGCAAGGTAAATATTTAATAGTGATAGGCCCCGAAGGTGATTTTTCGCCTGCAGAAATTGATATGGCTTTGCAAAACGGATATAAAGCCATAACTTTAGGTGAAAGCCGGTTAAGAACAGAAACCGCCGCTTTGGAAGCTTGTTTCGAAGTGAATTTTTTAAATCGCTAAATGAAGATATCTATTTATATAGTCGCCGCTGGCATACTGCTTTTTTTAAGCAGCTTTAACGCGCCAACCTATAAAATGGCTAAGCTTAAATATAATGGCGGCGGCGATTGGTATGGCGACCGCACAGCGCTGCCTAATTTGATAAAATTTTGCAATGAAAATTTAAAAACCAATTTCCAGGCAGAAGATGAAGTAGTAGAGCCGGGCAGCGCCGAGCTATTTAATTATCCTTTTATTTTCATGACCGGGCACGGCAATGTTATCTTCTCTGACCAGGAAGCCGCTAACTTAAGGAAGTATTTAACAGGCGGAGGCTTTTTGCATATCGACGATAATTATGGGTTGGATAAATTTATTCGCCCGCAAATGAAAAAGGTTTTCCCGGAGCTTGATTTTGTGGAGTTGCCTGTTAATTATCCTATCTACCGTCAAAAATATCCTTTTCCTAATGGCCTGCCTAAAATACATGAGCATGATGGTAAGCGCGCGCAAGGATTTGGCTTGATTTATAAAGGGCGCCTGGTATGTTTTTACACCTATGAATGTGATCTGGGCAACGGTTGGGAAGATTATGGAACCTACGCCGGCGATACGCAGGAAAATCGCTTAAAAGCCTTAAAAATGGGCGCTAACCTTATTCAGTATATATTGACCCAGTAACTTATGTATCAATTAAAAGTAAATGATAAGTACAATTATACAATTGATCGGACCAGCAACGGGTTATTGATTAATACCAATCAGATAGATGCCGATATAAAACAATTAGGCTCTAATGCATGGCATATTATTGATCAGCTACGATCATACAATGCTGAGGTTGTAAGCTATGATAAAACTTTAAAGACTGCCGAAATACGGGTTAACAATAATATATACACCATCACTGCAAAAGATCAATTTGATATACTGCTTGAAAAAATGGGATTAAGTAGTTTAACCAATGCCAAAATAAGTGAGTTAAAAGCACCTATGCCCGGAATGGTATTAAAAGTGTTTGTTGAAGAAGGCGCTACTATACAAAAGGGCGATAACTTATTTGTACTTGAGGCCATGAAAATGGAAAATATTATTAAATCGCCAACTGATACTATAATCAAATCAGTTAAAATAAGGCCGGGGGACAAGGTGGAGAAAGGGCAGATACTACTACAATTTGCATAAAAAAAAGCGGTCCGAATTATTGGACCGCTTTTTTTTATGTGTTAATTATTAGGTTATTTATTTAGCTTTTTTAACTGCAAAATGTGGTTTGCCACCAGGGTGTATTTCGGGAGCGCCAACCAAATCCATCGCGCAACGGAACCCAACTTCGGCACTTGCATCATCCTCATTCATAAAACGGCGGGTGGCAGGGTTTAACCAGTAAGCCATATCGTTCCATGAACCACCTTTATAAACTTTCGAGTGGTCGCTCACTAAAGTAGTAGTGCCGTATAAACTGGTATTTACCGAATCTAAAGCGCCTCTTTGATCGGCATTGTATGCTTTACCTGCCAGTGGGTCTTTAGGAGTTGGAGCTGCTGCTTGTGCATTTTGTGAAGCTATTAACTCGGCATAGGTCATTTTTTTCTGTGCCTTAGCCGGATCTTTTATAGGGTGGCCATATTTATCTTTAGCATACATTCCGGTAGCCGGATTAGATAAACGCTTATCGGTAAATTGATTACCACGGAATGGGTTAAAATCATCAACATCCTCGAATGACATTTGGCGATAAGTATCTTGTACCCATTCGTTAACGTTGCCTGCCATTTGATATAAACCAAAATCATTAGGTACGTATGATCTTACCGGAGCAGTTATAATTGCTTTATCATTCAAATAACCGCCTACACCTGCATTATCACCTGCGCCACGTTTAAAGTTAGCTAAAATCAATCCACGTGTTGCTTTTTTAGCAGAACGTACGCCTAAGCCATTCCATGGATATATTTTACCGTCATTAATATTTTCAAATTGGGTATTGCCTGCATAAGCTAATGCTGCATATTCCCATTCTGCTTCGGTAGGTAAACGGTAAGCAGGTTTTAAAATACCATCTTCAATTATTGCAGGCCTAACAGCTTTTTTGGATCCGGCTGCAGGTTTTCCATTAAGGTCAGCCTTCATGCCTTTACCGTCAATACCAGGACCCCTAAATTGATTATTCAAATACATGTCTGTATTAAAAGGAGTTTTTTGCGCGTTTGCAGCTGTTGCATTTTTAGCGTTTTTTGCCCCCTTTGGATTTATTATAATATTTTGTTGTTGTAAAATAAATTCATTGGTACGGTCTGTGCGCCATTGGCAATAATCTTGCGCCTGGTCCCAGGTAACACCAACTACCGGGTAATCCTGAAATGCCGGGTGGCGTAAATAATTATCAACATACGGATCGTTATGAGACAAAGGCCTGCGCCATACTAATGTATCAGGCAAAGCATTGTAATACAATTCATGATCTGTAGGGAATGTAGCAGTTATCCAATGTAAATAATCAAGCCAATCCTGGTTAGAAACTTCGGTTTCGTCCATGTAAAAAGCCGGAATAGTTACTCTTTTACGTACATTATTATACTCAAAATTAACATCCTGATCTGCGCTGCCGCCTAATACAAAGGTACCGCCTTCAATTGCAACCAAACCCGGACCCGGTGACGGGTGCGTTTGTCTGAATTTTTGATAACCAAAGCTTTTATTATTATATGGTATACCAGTTTTTTGAGATCTTTCTGGTTTACTGCAGCTGCTTAACAATGTTCCGATACTCAATAGCACAAAAGCAGTATTAGTAAAAAGTATTTTCATATTTTTACAATTATATGTAGGTGTAAATTTATACATTTTTAAATAATATACTAGTCTTAAATTAGGGCATTGTTATAAATGTTAGCCTTAATGTTTCTTTAAACGGAAAAAGTACCCGATGAGTTACATTAACATCGTTTCAATTGAAAAAAACTTTCATGCGGCTATAAGCCGAGAACATAATAAGCCTATATTTATCAAATAAATAAAACCGATTGAACAATGAAGTTTTTTTACGCCAGAACTAACCTTTTATATATTATATTTCTGTTACCATCATTTGCACTTGCTCAATCCAGTACTAACGGAAGCAGTGCTAGTGCAATACCCACGGCAGTTCCTTTTTTAAACATATCGCCCGATTCACGGTCTGGTGCTATGGGCGACGCGGGTGTTGCTATATCGCCTGATGTAAATGCAAATTACTGGAACCCTTCAAAATTAGCTTTTATTGACAGTACCGGTAATAGTATTTCACTATCCTACAGCCCGTGGTTAAGGCATTTGGTGCCCGATGTTAGCTTATCATATCTTAGCTTTGCCCATAAATTAGATAGCAGAAACACCATTGGTGCTTCATTGCGTTATTTTAACCTGGGCTCTATACAACTGGTTGATAGCTACCAGAATAATCAGGGTACTTACAGACCCAATGAGTTATCATTAGACGCGTCATTTGCCCGTAAGTTTGGCGATGATTTTTCACTTGGCTTAACATTGCGTTATATCTATTCAAATTTATCCAGTCAATCATTTGCATCCGGTTCAACCCAGACTACTAAAGCCGGTAATGCTGTTGCTGCCGATGTTTCTATGTATCATAAAAAATCAATACAGGAGTTTGGTATGGATGCGTTATTTGCATACGGCGTAGATATTTCAAACATTGGCTCGAAGGTTAGTTATTCTACTACCGGCCCGGCTTACTTTTTACCAACTAATTTAAAAATTGGTTTTGCCAATACTTTAAATATCGACAGCGTAAACCAGTTTACTTTTACGTTCGACATTAATAAATTATTAGTTCCTACGCCGCCAATTAGAGATGCCAACGGTAATATTATTAGCGGTAAGGATGATAATGTTTCTGTACCGGCAGGTCTTTTTGGTTCGTTTAGCGATGCGCCGGGTGGGTTTAGTGAGGAGTTAAAAGAAATAGCATTTTCGCCGGGAGTTGAATATTGGTATGATCAGCAATTTGCCATAAGGGCAGGTTATTTTTATGAGAATCCTACTAAGGGCGGCCGCCAGTATTTAACAATGGGTGTAGGTTTAAAATACAATATTTACAGGTTTGATTTTTCGTACCTCGCCGCCAGTCAGCAAAATAGCCCGCTGGCAAATACGCTTAGATTTACTTTATCTTTGAATTTCGGAGGTAAAAAATAAAATGGGTAAGGTAAGAGTAGGTTTCGGCTTTGATGTACATCAATTAAAAGAACAACACCCGTTTATTTTAGGGGGCGTTAATTTAGCGCACCACGCCGGGGCCTTTGGTCATTCGGATGCGGATGTGTTATTGCATGCCATTTGCGATGCTTTGTTAGGCGCTGCGAATTTGCGCGATATTGGTTTCCATTTTTCAAATACTGATGAACGGTGGAAAGGTATTAGCAGCTTAATATTGTTGCAAAACGTAATGCAGCTTTTAAGAGAAAAAGGTTGGGAAATAGGCAATATCGATGCCATGGTTTGTTTGGAAGCACCCAAGATTAATCCGCATATACCGGCTATGAAAACTCATATAGCCGCTGCTGCCTCAATAAGCGAAGACGATATATCTATCAAAGCTACTACCAACGAGCAACTGGGCTTTATTGGCCGCGAAGAAGGTGTTGTAGCTTATGCCGTTTGTTTGATAGAAAAGGCGTGATATTGATTTATCCCGCCTGATTGTCCCAGGGACACGTGAATACACCTGGGACACCTGGGACAGTGAATGAGTAATTTAATTAAAGAATAAATTGTATTTTTAAAGAAAATTCTTTATTATTGTATAATTAAATTGTACAATTATGAATTCATTACGGCCGTCTTTTATTGAAGATATACGCCTGAAGGTGCAGGCTACCAGCAAACAACAACGACACAGAGCTGCCGAAAGATGCGAACTGCGCAAAAATCCTGATAATAATTTATTTAGGGTGAAGAGCGCCGACCAGTGGCTAAAAGATGAACACGGAAAACCGGCGGCCCGCCAGCTGATGGGAAGCCTTTGGTACGAGGATGAACTTTGTATATTATTTGCCGATACTAATTTGGGCAAATCTATCCTCGCTGTACAGTTAGGATATAGCCTGGGTAAACTGGATAATATTGAACCCTTTTGCTGTCAGTTGGATGAAGCGGTAAAGGTATTATATATTGATTTTGAACTGAGTGTAAAGCAATTTAAGACCCGTTATACCCATCCGCTATATGGTACGCACCACTTTGGTGATAATTTTTTTCGTGCAGAATTTAACCCTGCCGGGGATAATCCGATGTTGTATGATAAATATGATAGCTATATCCGCAACGAAATAGAAGCCACCATTAGTAGTACAAAGGCCAGGGTGCTTATTATTGATAATATTACGTGCATGGGTAATAGCACCGATTATGCCGGCAGCGCTATACCGCTTATGAAGAACCTAAAGGCGCTGAAAATTAAGCATAATCTAAGCGTGCTGGTGCTGGCCCATACGCCCAAGCGTAATCTGCATAAACCCATTACGGTGAATGACCTGCAGGGCAGTAAAATGTTGATAAACTTTGCAGATAGCGCGTTTGCCATAGGCCAAAGCCACGCCGATCCGGGCATACGCTATTTAAAACAAATAAAACAGCGTAACACAGCCAGCGATTACGATGCCGCGCATGTGTGCCTGTTCCGCATCAACAAACAACAAAGCTTTTTATGTTTTGAATTTTTAGGCTATGATATTGAACAAGCGCACCTGCAAAAGGCGGGTGAGGTGTTGAAAGATGAAATAATAGAACGCATTGAAGTACTTAGCCGGCAGGGTCTTTCGGTGCGGCAGGTAGCCGCGCACCTTAAAATAGGTTCATCCACAGTGGGCCGGGTGCTTAAAAAGATGAAGGAAAATATGGGTAATCCGTCTGCTTAGCGCGTGTATAAATCTATCATTATCACTTGTTAGTCCGGATTTTCAATCCCGGACTAAATTACGAGTGGATTTGCAATCCACATGCATAAAGCATTTCGGACTGGGATTACAAATCCCAATGTAATATAAGTCCGGGATTATAAATCCGGACTAACATAAAAGATTCTAAAAACATCTTTTTGTCATCCTGAACGTAGTGAAGGATCTTATTAAATAGATAAGTATAAGAGCAGTCATTTCGGATAAATTTGTTTACGTATAAGATTCTTCACTACGTTGGTACAAACAAGTGTGACCATTTTTTGCGGAGTATTATCCTACCATCCATCTTGTTGCTGACAGCATCAACAAAGGCAAAAGTGACAACACCAACAAAGGCAAAAGTCGGATTCGGAGTTCAATTCAAATTGTCAGTTTGCCAATAATTGCTAACATACATCAAGATCATTTCTTACCCTAAATCAAATACAAATAATTTATTTGGTATCAATTTTGTCTTGTCAATAACGACTAAATTTCAGAGAAATGAAAAATGTATTCATGGTCGTCGCCATAATTATAATCATGGTCGTCGCCACTGCTTTTCAAGGTAAAGCACAAACCAAACAGGAAATCGCAAACATGCGAAAAGAATTAAAACGCCTTACTGACGCTGATAAACTAATACAACAGCGCCTGATTAAATTTGACACCCTGGACTTCATTGTATTCAGTAGACAGCAATGGGTGCGCTTCCATGAAACCCACGGGAAAGACATCAGGGTTTACTGGCCTGATGGACATATGACCGTTGGACTGGCCAGGCACATTGAAGATATGAAAGCATTATTCGTGTATGCTCCGGATACCCATATATCAATACATCCAATCCGTTTCGGCTCGGGCAACTTCACCGCAGTAACAGGTCAATTTGAAGGTACTTTTACCAAGCCAATGCCAATCGGCAACGGTAAATTTATACAACCTACCGGTAAGAAATTTAATATTCCTATGGCTACCATCGGTATCTGGAAAGGCGGTATTATGATAGAAGAACATCTGTTTTGGGACAATAAAACCTATCTGGATCAGATCGGCTTAGGCAAATAATTTCAATATAAGATGGACCAAACAACCGCGGCAAAAAAATAGCCGACCTACAGGAAAGGTTGTGTGCGTCACTGCATAAAAAAATGTTCAATAATCGCTAAATTAGCTGAATTAATTAGCGGCTATGATATCAACGCTGTTTTTCGCCAATTTTAATAAATATGCAAGGATTACCGAAGAAGATTCCTTGTTAGTCCGGATTTCCTTGTTAGTCCGGATTTATAATTAGGCGTGTTCGAAAGATTCTAAAATAAGCGGCGGCCCGTGCGATTCCCTCCCCTGGGAGGGTAGGGAGGGGTTAATGAAGCGATTTATAAATCTTGGCCTTTGCTGGTGTTATCAGCAACAAACCGCGCGAGGGTCAAAGCTGAGTATGACAATAAAAATTCATAGTAAATGAAGCGATTTATATCGGCGAAACCCCTCCCTGCCACTTCGCAGCCTGCCGCACCCCTCCCGTGGGGAGGGAACCTAATGAAAGATTTAAATCTTCCAAACTCCTAATTATAAATCCTAATAAACAGTAACCTTAATTGCCACTGCTCCCCGTTACTTCTTTTACGTTGCCGGTGCGCTTTATTACGCCCCAGCCGCTTAGTTCGCCTTTCATGGCTTTGCGTATGGCCTTAAACAATATATAATACATGAGCTGGCGCCATATAAAGCGTTGCGGAATGATGTAAACCAGTTTCTTATAGTCTTCTTTTTCCATCCAGAAGGCAATAATGGCTACTACAAAATCTACCAGTACAAATATGATATAGTAGGTGAGTATTCTAAAGGGTTTGTCGCCAAACAGGCCTATTATCATAAACAGATCAGCCAGCGGCGAAAACAAGGGCAGTATGATCTGGAAGATGAGGATATTAGGCATGCCCACCATCCCAAAGAATTTATATTTTTTGTTAAACAGCGCGCTGCGGTTTTTCCAGAAACTTTGTATAACGCCAAAGCTCCAGCGGAAACGTTGTTTTAGCAGCGCGTCTAAAGTTTCGGGGGCCTCGGTATAGGCTATCGCTTCCGCGCAGTTTTTTACAATATATCCTTTTTTAAGAATGCGCATGGTAAGGTCGCAATCTTCGGCAAGGGTATCATAGGTAAAGCCGCCTGCCTGAAACACTGCCGATTTTCTGAATGCACCAATAGCACCCGGAACAACAGTAATGCTGTTGATCAAATCAAAGGCGCGCCTGTCCATATTTTGCGCGGTAATATATTCAATAGATTGCCAGCGGGTAATTATATTGTTTTCGTTACCTACTTTAACGGTACCTGCTACCGCGCCAATTTCATCATCAGTAAAATAAGTCATTAAATGATGTACGGCATCATTTTTTAACTGGGTATCGGCATCAATACAAACTACAAAATCATACTTGGCATGGGATATGCCAAAGTTTAATGCCGATGCTTTACCGCCGTTTGCCTTAGTTAATACGGTAACCTTTGGGTTATCGCCATAAGCGGCGTTAACAAACTCATACGTTTTATCTTTTGACCCATCATCAACAAAAATTATTTCGAAGGTTTTATACTCGGTTTTTAATAAACTTTTAATAGTTTTTAGTGCTGTAACTTCTTCATTGTATGCGGGGACTATGATACTTACAGGCTCCAGGTTGGCTAACTTGGCTGTAGTTTTTTTCCCTTTTTTGTTTTCGGCGTATTGGCGCATAGCTAAAATGCCAATCAAAACAATACGGCCAATAGCCAGGAAAATAGCCGATAAGAATAAATACAATAAAAACCAGTTGCCATAAAAAAAGCCAACAATAAATATATTGTATAATGTGCCCATAACGCCGCTGTTGGCATCATCTTTTATAGGTGGCATCAAGTCGGCCCGGGTTTTTCCTAAAACATCAGCTATAGTAGTAAACTTATATCCCTGTGATTTAAAGTAGTGAATAATTTCGGGTAATGCCTTTACCGTTGCTTCGCGAGAATCACCACCGGCATCATGCAATAGCAACATAGAGCCCTTATCATGGTCGCGCTTTACCCGAGCGAGTATACTATCCGCAGTTACGCCCGGCTGCCAGTCCCATGGGTCAATAGATTCACCTATGGTAATATAGCTTTGCTTTCGGCTTTCGGCTACGGGTATAACTTCGGCCAGTGTTTGTGGCTCGGCATCCGCGTTAAATGGCGGCCTGAATAATATGGTACTTCGGCCCGTTACAGACTCTATGAGCTTGCGTGTAGCATTTAGTTCTAATATAACCCGTTCACGGCTTATGGTTGATACATCCGGATGGAAAAATGTGTGGTTGCCAATTTCATAGCCTTCTTCATATTCGCGCCTTAGTATCCCAATATTTTTTTCGGCCATGGAGCCTATTATAAAGAATGACCCGGGTACATTTTCGCGCTTCAATATATCTAATATGCGTGGGGTATAATCAGGGTCGGGGCCGTCATCAAATGTTAAAACTATTTTACCAGGGGCATAGCCATAGCGTTTAATTACATACTTGGTAGGCAGCTTTATATATTGTTGGTTGGTAATAAAAAAGTTTGTGGTATCCAGCTTTATGTCAATTTTACCGGTTGTTGGGGTGGTCATTAAGTCCAATACCTCGCCATCTTTGCCATCATAATCAATTTTATTGTTCAGGCCCACTTCGGTTAAGCGTTTGGT
Source organism: Mucilaginibacter sp. (assembly GCF_028287845.1). Taxonomy (GTDB): domain Bacteria; phylum Bacteroidota; class Bacteroidia; order Sphingobacteriales; family Sphingobacteriaceae; genus Mucilaginibacter. Next base: position 11,689 of record NZ_JAQBOW010000035.1, on the reverse strand, counting down.
ATCGACACCGGTTTTTCTTAATGAATCAATAGAAAGATTTTTCTGGAAATAGCTCCACAGTCGCGGGTCCTCAAAGCCCAGGCGCCACAAGGCAACACCGCCTGTTGCCCAATCATCCGCCATGCGGATGATATTAAAATTGGTAGCCGCATCCGTAAAATATATGTTATGCGGCAAGCTATTCTCATCGGTATACTTAAAATGAAGGTTGGACGATACCGGGTCGAAAATAATTTTGCTGCCATTTTGCTGTGCTGTACTAATTGCCTGCTGATAACCTACAGGCGTACCTATATTATTTTCGGGCCAGTCAAATCCACCGGCCGCGATAGTTAGTATTACCTTTTCGCTTGGTATTTTTGAGCAAACATTATCTAATATTTCTTCTACCCATTGCTTATTAGATATATCGCCCGCGTTACTGCCATCATTATGCTGGTCAATAGCCATTATAAACAGGTAATCATTAAAATGCTGTAAGCGAACGATGTCGAATTGCTCATCCTCCGGAATTACGTTTTGAGTTACCAAAAAACCCAATGGATGCAAGGTTTTATACAGTTCTTCCTGGAAAGCGATGTAATCAGGCGCATTGCGGTTAGCAATATTATCCAGATCAAGATTTATGCCCTGGAACTTATATTTGGTTAGCTGGGTAACAATACTATTAATAAAAGTAGCACGTAGTTTTTTGTTTTTAATAATGCGCTCAACATCTTTAAAATCAGAATATCCGGTAGCGTTATTAACGTTTACATAGTTAGAGATAGATATTAATATAGGTTTTTTATATTTTTTATTTATACGGATAAGGCCGGTGTCAATTCTGGCTACTATACTATCAGATTGTGGTTTAATAAAAAACCCCTCAGATACGATCATGTCCAGCCGGGCAATATGATCAACCAATGAGTTATAGGCTTGTGGTTCCCAGGCACGGTAAAACCCTGCATTTATACGGTCCTTATTATTGGGGCGTTTTTTTTGATGAGCTATACGGTCGAGTATAATTCGCTCTATCTGCGATTTTTGAGCAGTGTAGTCTTTAAATTTGGTTGATTTTTTTAATTGCGCAAGCTCCTCTTTGGTTAACTTTTTAGGCGCCGGGTTTAAGTTGGGTAAGTTAGGATATTGCTTGGATGTTATGGTAATGACCGATCCGAACACACTGCCCGCTAATACGATCAATAATATACGGCTAAGCCATTTAAAACGATTCCATCTACCAGGAGTATCAGCCTGAAAAACCTGCTTATCGGCCATTAAATAGTATATATATTATTAAGTTATTGGTTTGAATACAATTTTGCCGTAAAACCTATTTAAGGGTTTTGGCAGGATCTATTTTTGAAAAATCAACACCGCACTTACAGTTTTCGCCACAACCTTTTGTTGCAGACAAATTTCTATACATCAACCTGCCGATGTACCATACAGCTGCCGCAAATATTATAAAAATTATTATCGACTGTATATTCATAATCACAAAATTAGTACATTTTATTAAGAAACGTATATATATTAGTTATGTTCTCTGAGCCGGCAATTTTTTACTTTGAGGTGAAATATTACATTCCGAAAACCCTAAAAGCTTTTAAATGCCATATATTAAGAGTACCTTTGCGCCAAATTTTAAGGGCATTTCATGCAAAAAATAAGAAATATTGCGATCATCGCACACGTTGACCACGGTAAAACCACATTGGTTGACAAAATTCTGCACAGCTGTGCAATTTTCCGCGAAGGCCAGGAAACTGGTGAGCTGATACTGGATAATAACGATCTGGAACGCGAACGTGGTATTACCATTGTTTCAAAAAACGTTTCGGTAATGTATAAAGATGTTAAAATTAACATCATTGATACACCTGGTCACGCCGACTTTGGCGGCGAGGTTGAACGCGTGTTAAAAATGGCCGATGGTGTTTTATTACTTTGCGATGCTTTTGAAGGCGCTATGCCTCAAACACGTTTTGTAACCCAAAAAGCTTTGGCTTTAGGTTTAAAACCTATTGTGGTAGTAAATAAGGTTGATAAAGAAAACTGTCGCCCTGAAGAGGTTTATGAGCAAATTTTTGAGTTGTTCTTTAACCTTGAAGCTACCGAAGATCAGTTAGATTTCCCGGTTATTTACGGTTCATCAAAACAAGGATGGATGAGTACCGATTACAAAAAACCAACCGAAGATATATTTCCTTTAATGGATGCTATATTGGCAAACATCCAACCGCCGCCAATTAGCGAGGGTACTTTGCAAATGCAGATCACATCTTTAGACTATTCTTCATTCGTGGGCCGCATTGCTATCGGTCGTGTTGCACGTGGTGTAATTAAAGAAAACATGCCGGTATCATTGGTAAAACGCGATGGTACTATCCAAAAAACACGTATTAAAGAGCTTTATACTTTTGAAGGCTTAGGTAAGGTTAAAGCTACCGAAGTTAGCGCCGGCGATATTTGCGCGGTTGTAGGTATTGATGGTTTTGATATTGGCGATACCATTGCTGATTTTGATAAACCAGAACAATTAGAGGTTATTCATATTGATGAGCCTACCATGAATATGTTGTTCACCATTAATACTTCACCGTTTTTTGGTAAAGAAGGTAAATTTGTAACCTCACGTCACTTACGCGATCGTTTGTACAAAGAGATGGAGAAAAACCTGGCGCTTAAAGTTGTTGAAACAGATTCGCCTGATTCATACCTGGTTTATGGCCGTGGTATACTTCACTTATCAGTATTGATAGAAACTATGCGTCGCGAAGGTTATGAGCTACAGGTAGGCCAGCCGCAAGTTATTGTTAAAGAAATTGACGGCGTAAAATGCGAGCCGATTGAAACACTGATAGTAGATGTACCGGGCGATGTTGCCGGTAAAGTAATTGAGCTGGTAACGCAACGTAAAGGCGACCTGTTGATTATGGAGCCAAAAGGCGATCTGCAGCATTTGGAGTTTGAAATTCCGGCACGTGGTATTATTGGCTTACGTAATAACGTACTTACTGCAACAGGCGGCGAAGCTATTATGGCACACCGCTTTAAATCATACGAACCGTGGAAGGGTACTATCCCGGGCCGTTCAAATGGTGTATTGGTATCAATGGATACGGGTAAAACCACAGCTTTCGCTATTGATAAATTACAGGATCGTGGTCGTTTCCACATTGATCCGGGAGTTGATATTTATGAGGGCCAGGTTTTAGGTGAGCACATACGCGATAATGATTTGGTTATCAACCTAACAAAAGGCAAGCAGTTAACCAACATGCGCGCATCCGGTAGTGATACCAATGTGCGTATAGCGCCTGCTATAAAATTCTCGTTAGAAGAATCGATGGAGTATATACAAGCTGATGAATACATTGAAGTTACCCCTCAAAGTATCCGCATGCGTAAAATATACCTGAACGAGAATGAGCGTAGAATTAACGCTAAAAAGTTCCAGTCATAATACTTTTTTAAGTATGGAGTTATATAGAGAGTCACAAATTTTGTGACTCTCTTTTTTTTTGTATACTCGTTTTACCGGTATATTTGTTTATTGAGCAGTGATAATGAAAAAAAAAATAATCTTCTGGCTTTTGCTACCGGCAGTTATGTTATTTACATATTCCTGTAAAAAAACAAAAATAGAGTCCCAGATATGCCTGCATAACTCCTCTATAGATTATTTAAAAAGATGGGCCGTTGTATACACACAAACTGATAATTATGACGACCAGGGCCACCTGCTTAAAAGCATAATTGTTTACCCAAACGGCTATTTTCAAATTAATAGTGATTTCACGTATAACCTGTTTAGCGATGGCGTGCCAATAAACGGAAAGTGGAACATCAATGAAAATTGCCAGTTTGTGCTTAACCCGAATACTAACAACGAGCGTAGGTTTTCTGTTACACAATTATCTGTAGATTCTTTAACAATACTTCAAAGTATTAACTACACAAAAATTACCGAGCATTATGCCGCGTTTACATGCCCAAATTACTCCAGTTTAGAGTACAAATGGGACAGTGCATTTACATTGCAGACATCTTATAGTATAGATACGCTTTACCAGGCAAAATATACATACCCCGGCGGATACTATAAGTTTAATGCCGATGCAAGTTATTCGTTATTAACAGCCGATATGCAAACATCGCAAAGCGGAACATGGGGTATAGCCCAGCCGGGTTGCCTGCTGGTGCTGGATAGGAACAAACCCAATGAAACATCATACGATGTGCAAAAACTAACTGCCGATTCGCTTACCATTTGGCGAAAAGATACTGCTGCCCGGATTAATTATTTGCAGCATTACGTAAGGCATAAGTAAGGCTATAAAATTGAAAGTTAGGTAATCAAATCAGGAATAAAGCCTTAAATTAGCCCCATGAAAGGTAATGACCGGCTGTATCCCAGTATATTTAATCCCCGTTATGTAGTTCTTACTCAATTAAGAAATGCAACTGTTAAAAAAATTGAAGAGCTTACCGCTAATAATAAAGATTTAATACTAATAGATTTTGGCTGTGGAGATATGCCTTATAAGCCGGTTATTGAACCTCATGTAGGTAAATACCTGGGGGTAGACTTAGAAATGAACCCCAAAGCAGATCATCATATAGATTTTGACAGTAAAACCACCCTGCCAGACAATTATGCTGATATTGTATTATCGAACCAGGTATTAGAACATGTGGATTCGCCCGAAGGATATTTGCAGGAAGCGTGGCGCCTGTTAAAACCGGGTGGTTCAATGATATTAACAACACATGGGTATTGGCTGTATCACCCAACACCAAATGACTACTGGCGCTGGACGGGCGCTGGTTTAAGAAAGGTAGTTGAAAGAGAGAATTTTAAAATAAATTCATTTACCGGTGTTTTAGGGCTTACAGCAAGTGGTTTGCAGTTATTTCAGGATGGCATTTTATTTAAGTTGCCAAAATTTCTTGTACCCATCTGGTCTGTTATAATGCAGGCAGTTATAGCGCTGTTTGATAAGATCCATTCGCAAGCTCAACGTGACCGGGATAGCGCGTTATATATTGTGGTTGCCCAAAAACCGCTATAATGAATATTTAAGTACTTTTGTACAAAGACTAAATCGAAATTATTCCTCGTATTTATAAATGGAAGAAAAAATAGACCGCGAAAACGTAGTATCATATTATGATGAGCACGTTAAATATAAGCTGAACGATTATATTATAGTTAATCCGCGTATTGAGTACGGGTGGAAAACCATTATGCAGTTTGCCCCTAAAAGCCCTAAACGTATTTTGGAAGTAGGCTGCGGAATGGGCAGCATTTGCGAAAGAATGCATAAGCAATGGCCCGACGCGCATATTACCGGTATAGACATCAGCACCATGTCTATCCAGATAGCACAAAAGCTTTTTGCCGATGATAAGCTTGATTTTAGAGAAACCATACTAACCCCCGAAACATTTAAAGACGACCAGTTTGACCTGATTGTTTTTATGGACGTTTATGAACATATAGCTGTTGAGGACCGCCCGGCAGTACATGCCGCTTTAGCAAAAATATTAAAGAACAAAGGCAAAATTGTGCTAACTGTACCAACGCCGCATAACCTTAAATGGTGCTTGGTTAATCGCCCGGAAACTATGCAGCCGGTTGATGAACATATAACATTTAGCGTAATAGGCAAGCTGGCAGAGGATACAGGTACCGAAGTGATCCTTTATCACCAAAAAGATGTATGGCATACTGCTGATTATACGCACATAGTGCTTGAGAAGAGCGACGATTTTTTAACCGCTTTTTTTACACCTAAACCTGTTACCGCAGCACAACGAACCGACAGGATAATTGGCAAGGCTAAAGCAAAATTGGGTAGTTTTTTCCGGAAGTCTTTCGTTCGCAGAAAATTAGGATAAGCATGGATAGCGGTTATACCTTATGCATTATCAAGCCTAATAAGTCATCCTTTTCTGAAACCTTTATACAGGCGCATATTGAAAGGTTGACTGGCAATAAGCTTGTTTTGTATGGAGGGGCATTTCCGGTTTATGATAATGACGGACATCCGTTGATTAAATCAAAATGGGGACTGTTAAGCTATCTTATTCAAAAAAAAATATTTAAGCGAAAAAATATTGCGGTAAGAACCAATGCGTTAAAAAACTATCTGCTTGATAAAAAGGTAGATGTCGTATTCGCTGAATATGGTATGGTTGGCGCAATGGTAACCCAGGCATGCCAGCTGGCAAATATTCCCTTAATTATCCATTTTCATGGTGCCGATGTTCACCATAAGAAAACAGTTGCCGCTTATTATGAGCTGTATCAAAAAGCATTTAAATACGCCAGCAGCCTGATTGCCGTATCTGCTGATATGGTTGAAAGTTTAAAAGAATTAGGTGCACCCGCTGGTAAAATAGTTAATGCATCATGCGGGGTTGATACACTTGCTTTTCCGCAATTAAACATTTTAAACTCGGGGCGCAATTTTTTATTTATAGGCCGGTTTGTCGAAAAAAAATCGCCTTTATCCGTAGTAAAGGCATTTAAGCAGGTGGCCGAAAAATTTCCGGATGCCAAACTATGGATGGTAGGACAGGGGCCTTTGTTTAAAAAAACAAAAGCATTGATAACTCAATTACAACTGGAAAAAAGTGTTACTTTATTGGGCGTGTTAAATACAGCGCAAATTAAAGAGCTGTTTGCAAAAACACGCTGCTTTGTTCAGCATTCGGTTACGGCGGATAACGGCGATAAAGAAGGAACACCCGTAACTATACTGGAAGCAGGATCATCCGGCCTTGCAATTGTAAGTACGCAGCATGCAGGAATAAAGGAAGCTGTCCTGAATGGAGAACCCGGAGATTTGGTGCCCGAACATGATGTAGAAGGCATGGCCCGTTATATGATAAAGATTGCAGACGATGTAGGACTTGCGTCATTGCTTGGGACTAAAGAAGCTGCCCATATTCGTGCAAATTATGATATAAGGGACAGGATAGATACATTAAACACTGTAATACAGCAAGCAATTAAAAAAAATAAGGATGCTACGAAAAAGACTGCGTAAAATAATTAATAAATTAGGCTATGACCTTGTAAAACCCGACGAACGGTTGATTGTAAATGGTTTACCCGCCGATTTTGATAAAGCAGTGGTAGATACTTATCAACTGGTAAAACCTTATACCATGACTACGCCCGAACGTATTGCGTCTGTATGTAATGCGGTGAATTACCTGGTTAAGAATAATATTAAGGGCGATTTTGTTGAATGCGGCGTATGGCGCGGCGGAAGTACAATGGCTGCAATTGATACGTTGATAAAAGCTGGCGACAAAAACAGGGAAATATATTTGTATGATACGTATGAAGGAATGTCTGCACCAACAGAACATGACAAAATATTTACCGGTGCAACCGCGAATGAGTTAATGGATAAAGACGCGGCTTCCGCCTGGTGCTATTCGGCCCTTGAAGAGGTACAGAAAAATGTAGGTAGCCTTAAATACACATCAGGCAAAGTGCATTATATAAAAGGAAAAGTAGAAGATACCATTCCGCAAAACATCCCGCAAAAAATAGCTTTGCTAAGATTGGACACCGATTGGTATGAATCCACAGCGCACGAGTTAAAATATTTGTACCCTTTATTGGTACCGGGCGGCGTTATTATTATTGACGATTACGGCCATTGGGAAGGGGCGCGCAAAGCTGTTGATGAATATATTGAAGCCCAAAAATTGCCATTATTGCTTAACCGCATTGATTATACCGGGCGCATAGGTATAAAATACTAATAACCGGCATAAGCATAGTATTACCTGATAGTATTATACAAAAAAGTATTAAATGAATCTATTACGTAAACAAGGATTTTATAACAGTTTAATACTATATGCAGGTACGGCACTTGGTTTCTTTAACCTGGTAATTTTATTTCAGCGTACTTTATCACTCGAAGAAATAGGTTTTTTCGCTATAATGAATACCATTACCTTATTGTATGCACAAATAGCGTCAGTAGGTGTAAATAACATCATCTTTAAATACTTCCCCCATTTTCGTACCGAAGATAAAAAGCATGGCGGCTTTGTAACGTTTGTTATTGTTTGGTGCGTTTTAAGCTTTGTAGTATTTACCTTAATTTTTCTGTTTTTTCAGCATTCGATTATAAACCGTTATAGTAATAAACAGGGTTCGGAGTTATTAGTGCGATATTTTTATTACTTGATTCCGCTTGCTTTTTTAACCATGGTTTTTACGGTGATGGAGAGCCTGGCCATTACTGTTTTTAAAAATATACTATCATCATTTTTGCGGGAAGTTTTTTTGCGGGTGTTTACGTTGGTAAGTGTATTATTAATTGGGGCATCACTTATAAATTATCACGATTTTTTATCCATATATGTGGCTGCCAATATAGCTATGATAGCTATCCTGTTATTTTATATATACAAGGGGCGCGATTTTAAACTGGCCGGTATATCGCCACAAATAGTCAGCAAAAAGAATGAGTTTATAAGGTACGGCTTTTATACATTGTTAAGCAGCACATCTGCTGCGTTGATACAGTATCTTGATAATATAATGTTACTAAATATAACTAAGGACTTGTCTACACTGGCTATTTATAGTACCTTTTTTGCTATAGCATTGGTTATTAGTTTACCCGCTAAGGCACTTAGCAGAACCTCTTTGCAAATTATTGCCCAGGCCTGGGCCGATAACGATTTGCCTAAAATTGGTAAGATCTATTATAAAACATCAGTAATGCAAATGCTGTTAGGCTTGTTGTTGTTTATCGGCTTAATTGTGAACAAGAATTTCATTATAGTATTGCTCCATAAACCCGAATATGCAAATTACTTTAATGTATTTATTGTGGTAGGTCTGGGTTTTTTAACAGACATCACCGGAGGCGTAAACGGGTATATTATTAATTTTTCTAAACATTATAAGCTAACCACTTATTTTATTGTTGGATCGGTGTTTTTTTGTATGGCGGCAAACTGGTTGCTTATACCTAAAATTGGGATGATGGGAGCCGCGGTAGCTTATTTCCTTACCATGTTTATCCTTAACTTTCTGTACTGGATATATGTTAAAGTAAAGTTTGGCCTACAGCCATTTGGCAGGGCCCACGTATTAATTTTGCTGGTTGGCCTGGTATCGTTATTAATTGGCCTGTACTTGCCTTTGGTTCATAACATCTATATCGATATGGTGCTGCGTTCGGGTATTGTTGCGGCAACTTATGTTTCCCTGTCTTACTTCCTGAAAATTTCGGATGATATCAATATCCTGTTTGACAAGGTTTTAAAACACAAAATCAGCAGCAAATAGCAGGCTATCCCCTATACCGTATTTCTTCAGTTATCCTGTAAAGTTATTTGTTACAGCCTGTTAGCTTATTGCTTTTTAATATTAACTGATATTAATGACAAGGTTGATGCTACTAAAAAAAGTTATTTCGGTTTATTGAATATTCTTTCGTAAATTGTAGGTACCAATTTAACCCATGCCTGCTCGTTTTAAATACATATTTTACATAGCCGTATGGCTAATGGTATTGCCGTTAGCAGGCATTTGTCAATTAGCGCCGTCTGCGCCAAAATGGGTTACCGATATGGGCGGCCCCACTGGCAGTTGTATATCAGCAATGATGAAAGTTGATGCGCAAAACAACATCTATGTTACCGGTAGTTATAGTGGAACCGTGAATTTTGCCCCATCATCATCATCTACCCCAAACCCCCTAACATCTGTAGGAGGCGTTGATGGTTATATTGCTAAGTACGACTTAAATGGTGCATTAATATGGGCCGTTTCAATAGGCGGAACAGGCACAGATCAACCCAACGCGCTGGACCTTGATGCAAGTGGTAATATAACCATAACCGGCCAGTTCGATTCGCCAACATTAAATCCCGGCGCTTTATCATCTGCCGGGAGCAACGACGCGTTTATAATACGCATGGATAATAACGGCAATTTTGTATGGGGAAAAACCATTGGCGGGCCGGGTAACGATGTGGGCAATAAAATTGTTAGCGATGCTTCAGGAAATTTGGTAGAGGCGATCCAATTTCAATCAACAGTAAACGTTGGCGGTACAAATGTTACAGCCAACGGCACTACTGATGGATTAATAATTAAATATAACGCTGCCGGTAATGTAATATGGAAATTTAGCCTGGGTGCAACAGGTGGCGACAACTCTGTTATTGATGTTGTAACCGACAATAATAAAAACATTATAATTTCAGGATATTTAAATGGCACTGTTAATTTTAATCCGTTAGGCAGTGCCAATAATGTGATCGGTGATAATTCAATGTACGTGGCTCAATATTCACCATTAGGAATTTTGAATTGGGAAAATGTAATAACGGGCACCTCTACAAATTATAATTACAACATTCACCTTTGTGCTGATGCCCAAAACAACATTTATGTTGATGGCATGTTTGCTGCACCATTAAACTTTGGTCCTGCAGCCATGCTAACCCCTTTAGGAAATCAGGATATATTTCTTGCAAAATATACGCAAGTCGGCACATTTCTGTGGTATAAAGATATTGGCGGTGTAAATTCATCAGTTAGCAACTATGGCCTGGTAATGGGCGGCGATAACTATATTTATATTACAGGGGATTTTTCAGGAAAAATAAATTTTAATCCGGCGACGTCTGGTATAGGGTATGTAGAAGATCATGGTATCCGGGATATGTTTTTGGCAAAATATGATATTGACGGAAATTATGCATGGGCCTTTGGTTTAGGAAACAGCTGTGATAATAATTCAGGTCGGTCTGCTGCTGCGGTAAACAGCAACAAAGATGTCTTACTAACAGGTTCATTTTGCTCGGAGGTTAACTTTGACGGATCAGGCTGCGTCAGTCCTGATAAAGTAACCGCCCAAAGCAGCCGCGATTTATTTATAGCTAAATATACCCCCGATGTTGCACTCCTGTCAAAAAATGTCATATCAACGGGGCCAGTTGTTTATTGTGGGCTCAGTATTCCCGCACCCATCGATGGTAACCCACCAATAGGTGGAGGGGCAGCGGTTATTACTTACCAGTGGATAAAATCACCTGATGATAAAATCTATACCGATATCACGGGTGCCACTTCAGAGAATTATAATCCACCGGTAGGTACCAGTGCCGGCACCACTTATTATCGGCGTAATGCATTTTCGGCTACTTGTGCAACGCCGGTACAAAGTAATGTTATTACTATTACATTTACTTTAGATCCGCCTGTTTCAAAGAATAATATTTCAAATACTGATGCTGATTTTTGCGGGGGTAACGCTAATCCTTCGGTAATAAAGGGTTCGCAGCCAACAGGGGGGACAAAAAGTTATACCTATCAATGGCAAAAATCATCAGACAATATTAGCTTTACTGATATTGCAGGCGCGAAATTGCAAGATTATGATCCGCCACCACCAATAAATGCTACAACCTATTTTCGCCGTTTAGTAACATCCGGTGTATGCTCAGTTCTTGATGAAAGTAATGTAATTACTATAACAGTTAATTCTAGAACTTTAAATAATAGTATTACTGCACCTGCTGTAAACAGTTTTTGTGGTACGGGCGACCCTGCAATTTTAGCAGGGAGCACCCCATCCGGTGGTAATGGAGCTTATACCTATCAATGGCAAAGCTCAGCAGATAATGTAACCTTTTCTGATATTTC
>NZ_JAQBOW010000023.1 GCF_028287845.1 Mucilaginibacter sp. | reverse complement strand
ATATATGATTGAAAAAGGCGCTGTGTTACCTATGTTTTATCTTCCGCCGGTAGCGTATTTTACAAAACTATGTGCTTACAAGCCTGAGATACTGATAGAAAGAGAAGAACATTTTCCAAAACAAACCTATCGTAACCGTGCAAACATACATTCGCCGGATGGTGTACTTTCACTTACCGTGCCTGTTGTTAAGGGCTCAAAACTGCATACCAGGATAAAAGATGTAAAAATAAGTTATGATTTTAACTGGCAGCGCATGCATTGGATGGGTCTGGAATCATGCTATCGCCGGTCAGCCTATTTTGAGTATTATGAGGATGATTTTGCGCCGTTCTACCAAAAAAAGTTTACCTACCTGTTTGATTATAATGAGCAGCTTTTACAAATGCTGCTAAAGTTTATTAAAATACAACTGCCACTGCGATACACAGAGACCTATGAGCCCGAATATCCGTTATTGCATGATTACCGCAATGCCATAAGTACAAAAAAGGAATTTAACTTTGAACAAAAGCCCTACTTCCAGGTTTTTGAAGAACGAAATGGGTTTATAAAAAATCTGAGTATTGTTGATCTGTTATTTAACCAGGGGCCGCAAACTATTAATTATTTATAATGAGCAATATTAAAAGGGTACGCTATAAAACACGCAAGCGAACGGTAGGTGAGCGCCCGGGAGCAATTAACATTCCTGATGATGCGCTTAAACCTATTATAGCTATTTATTCTTACAACGAAAATGAACTGGTAACAGCAGAGGGCCACGATATTAAAGTGATACTTAGCCAGTTTAAAAAATGTCCTGAACATACCCACTGGATACAAATAAAAGGACTTGGCGATGCTAAATTGATAGAAGATATCGGCGCCCATCTTAAAATTAATCCATTAGTGCTTGAGGATATTGTAAACACACACCAGCGCCCCAAGTTTGATGAGTATGATGATTATGTTTTTAGCGTAAGCAGGCAAATATATTTTAACGATGAGAATGAGCTTTGTAATAACCAATTCTCTGCATTGGTTAAAAAGGATCTCATTATAAGTTTTGAAGAAACCCACTCCGAACATTTTGAAGCTGTTAAGGCCCGTTTAGCAGCTGGTAAAGGCGCTATACGCACTGCAGGGCCGGGTTATATGTGTTATGCTTTATCAGACACTATAATTGATACTTACTTTGTTTTACTGGCTAAAATTGGTGATGAACTGGATACGATTGAAGACCGTTTATATACCAATGCCGACAAAACCATAATGTTTGATACCCAGCAACTAAAACGAACCCTGATTATATTAAGGCGTATTACCTGGCCCGAACGCGATAAAATAAATGATATTTTACGCACCGAAAATCCGCTGGTTACCGCCGAGGTTAAAATGTTTTTGCGTGATGCTTACGACCATTGTATACAGGTAATGGACCTGATAGAAAATTACAAGGAAATAGCCAGCAGTGTTATTGATCTGTATTTATCTATGGTAAGCAACCGGATGAACGAGATCATGAAGGTGCTAACCATTATCTCGGTAATATTTATCCCGCTAACCTTTGTTGCCGGTATTTACGGGATGAACTTTGCACGGGTAGATCCGGTAAATAATAAAGTTATGCCGGATAATTTGCCTGAATTATACTCGCCACATGGCTATTATTATGCTTTGGGCGGCATGTTTATTATTGCCATAATACAAGTAATTGTATTTTGGCGAAAGGGATGGTTTAGTAAACTATAACTAAACTCACAACCGCGCGTCATCCTATACAAACATAGGATGACGCGCGGTTAGCAGGTTTGGAATTATTTTTGAAATTCCGGTTTCAAAAACGCCTTTTCCATCTGTCGCATTTTCATAACCTTGGGTACAGAAACGCCTTGTATATACGCGCTTCCCTGGTGCAGTTTATAATACCCCTGGTGATAGTTTTCGGCCGCATAAAATACAGTAAAGGGCACCACTTGGGTTACTATCGGGGCGTTATAATGTTTACTTATATTGATCTTTTTTATCAGGGCCAATAAAGTAGCCTTTTCTTCGGGTGTACGGTAAAACGCTACCGAACGATAATCTGCACCTTCATCAGGGCCCTGGTAGTTTAGCTCGGTTGGGTTATGCGCGTAAAAGAATGCCTCGGCCAGTTTTTCATAACTTATTACTTTAGGGTTATAATAGATCTGCGCTGTTTCGGCATGGCCGGTTGTGCGGGTACATACCTCCTCATAAGTCGGGTTTTTTGTTGTACCGCCTGCAAATCCGGCAACTACCTGGTCAACACCCTTAAGTTCGGCCATGGCTTCACTCATCGCCCAAAAACAACCGCCGCCAAATGTGGCTACTGCCTGCCCCGGTTTAACTTTTGGCAATTTGGCAATATCATTATCGCCGGGCTTGTCCTGCCCGTTAGCGCAACCCCACATAACCAGGCTAAGTAAAATATACAGAATTGAATTTTTCATATTATCATTTTAACAAATATACGCAGTAGCCTGTTTTGCGGATGGTCATTAATTGGTCATTTGGTTTTGTAAACAGCTTTTATTTTCATCAATATGGTATTCAAACCATTTATTTTGATCTCATAAACTGTTGATAGCATCATACCTAATTTGCCCGGTGGCAAACCTTTATTTTTTAACCACTCCAGATAGTGTACAGGCATATCGCAAATAAAAGTGCCCTTATATTTACCAAAGGGCATGCGGGTACTTACACTATCAATTAATACCTGTGTATCGGGCTTAACTTGCTCCATAGGGTAAAGATAAAATTTGTAGCGGTGATATAGCTAAAGTCAATTAATTTACCTCCCTAAGCCGTGACTGACAACAGCAATAAATTTGATTAGCAATCCTTACTTCATACCAGCAAATTCTTGCTGTAAACGCCAAAACACAAATTGGAAGAAATTGTTATAAATAAATTATGGAACAACAATTTGAAGCGACCTTAACCGGCACAGACGGCCCGGTTAGTGGCATAATTAAACACATAACCCACGGCGGTCATAAAAAAGCTTACCAATTCAAATCATTAGATGATACGCTGTATTTAACTATTGCACCTGATGCAAGGGGTGGCTGGCAAAAAATTGACGGTACAGACCCCTATCTTTTTGGTTGGGTTGATGAAATGGCCGAACAAATAACGAACACCTATCTTTTTGGTTAGCCTGATGAAATGGGCGAACAAATAGCGAAATTGCGGGCGTAAAACCTCACCCAATCCTCTCCAAAGGAAAAGGGTGTGGATAAGGCAATAAATATTTAAATTAGTATGAAAAAAAGAGAATTAGGCCAATCGGGCATAATGGTGAGCCCGTTTTGCTTTGGCGGCAATGTGTTTGGCTGGACCGTTGATGAAAAGCAATCATTTGAATTATTGGATGCCTTTGTTAGCTCCAGCCTTGAATTTATTGATACAGCTGATGTTTATTCAAGATGGGTGCCGGGTCATAAAGGCGGAGAATCTGAAACTATTATTGGCAACTGGCTAAAAAAATCAGGCAAGCGCGATAAAGTAATTATCGCTACAAAAGTAGGCAAGCCTATGGAAGGTATGCAAGGCCTGTCCAAAAAATATATTACCCAAGCCGTTGAAGCCTCATTAAAGCGTTTACAAACAGATTATATCGACCTTTATCAATCACATGATGATGATAAGGATACACCCTTCGAAGAAACTTTAGCCACCTATACCGACCTGATAAAACAAGGTAAAGTAAGGGCGATAGGTGCATCAAATTATGATGCAACCCGGTTTAAAGAATCATTACAAGTAAGTAAGGATAACAACCTTGCAGCTTACCAAACTCTGCAACCAGAATATAACTTATATGATCGCGCAGATTATGAAAAAGAGCTGGAACCGGTTTGTATAGAGAACAACATTGGTGTTATTACCTTCTACTCGCTGGCAAGCGGGTTCTTAACCGGTAAATATCGCTCAGAGGCTGATCTTTCTAAAAGCCCGCGCGGTGGTGGTATAAAAAAATATTTGAATGATCGCGGCTTTAGAATTTTAGCCGCTTTAGATGAAGTGGCCGCTAAATATAAAACCACACCTGCAACTGTGGCCATTGCCTGGGTTATTGCCCGCACTGGTATTACCGCGCCTATTGCAAGTGCTACATCTGTAAAACAACTACAGGAAATTACGCAGGCCGTACATTTAAATTTAGATGCTAATGCTATTGATCTGTTAAATAAAGCGAGTAATTATTAAATCAAATAATTAATAGGTCAAAAGGAGAAATCTTATACACAATGCTAGTTAAACAGACATGATGTATAAGATTTCTCCTCTTTTCTCGTCGAATTTACAATTCGCTATTCTCATAGTTAATAACAAACTATTACTCTATTTCTTTAAAAAAGGATACGCTTTTATCGGCTGATACTTTTAACAGGATCTCGCTGCCCGTCTTTTTTATGTCGACAAAGTAAGCTACCGGTTCATCGGCTTCGGTGGTTTTATATTTAATAACATCAGCAACTTCAAAACCTTTGTAATCGTTAGCTATTTCGCTCCTAACTGATGTTGGTATTCTTTTGTAGGCAATATCTTGTGTTAGTCCAAGGTAATCGCCGTCAAAGGTATAAAAGGCCGTATAGTTATTATTATTATTGATAAAGGTTACTTTCTGGCAGTTGGGGGTTACTGTCCATACCACATTGTCAGCACTTTTAAAATCAGCTGCAAATTGGTCAAGTGCCGCATAGGTTACTTTATCTTCAGTTTTGTTATGCTTGCCGTTTGCAGCAAATGCAGTAATGCTAAACATAGTAGCTATTGCTGCGGTAATAAATAATTTTTTCATGAGTTTTTAAATTTTATGCAGGTATGACCTTTAATAGTCAGGCGGGTTTAACTAAGCCATGTAACCTTTTAAATACATAGTATTCAGAATGTTACAATTAAAAAAGCCATCCAAACATTGGATGGCTTTTCATTATATATGATGGAGGAAGTAATTTTAAAATCTTGATCTATCATGTCCGCTACGGTCATGATTGTCTTTGAAATGTTGTTCACCACCATCATTACCCCATTGTTGCCGACCATTTCCGTTTTGACGTGATGGCTGACTATTCCATCCCTGGTTTCTACCGGGTTGGTTTGATTGACGATAGTTATTTTCACCTCGGTAGTAACCTTGTCCCCTATCAGGTTGGCCATAATACCCACCACGGTTATCAAAATGTTGCTCACCTCTGTTCATATCTCCCCTTCTTTCAAAACGTAAGTCGTTGTTTCTTTGGCCACCACGGTTAAAATCACGATTGGCATAGTTATTATAACGGCCCCAGCTGCCAACGTTACCTCTATATCTTGCCCTGTACATATCGGCATTAAAATATGGACGATTTGCGCGGACTTCATAACGGCGGGCACTCCTCCAATCATAGTTACGGTATGCGCCGGGCAGGTAAGCAGCTGATATCCATCTTGCGCCATCATTATAATAGTAACATTCTTCGGCCACGCTATAATAAGCGTCTACATCCGGCAGGTAATAATAATCATCAATGTTATTGTAATTTGCATATACCGGTGCTTCGGCTACTACTCTTACTGCAGGTGTATTTATGTGTAAACCTATTCTTATTTGTGCATTTGCAGTACTGTAAAACAAACCACTTAATGCTATTGCTGATATTAGAGCTAACTTTTTCATAAATCTTAGTTTTTATATACATTTATGACTATGAAAAAGCAGCGGGGTTTAGTGCTATGTTTTTAGTTAAATGGTATAATAGTATTTAAATAGAATATTATATCGAAAAGTTATCAAAATAAAAAATTTAATTTTACCTATATAAAATTTTAACTTACTGTAAAAGGTTTGTAAGTATTTAATTTGGTTTTCCTTTCCATTTTTATTCTCATTAATTTTGACCTGTATAAAAAATAACTGATATGAAAAATAGAAAATTCATTACCGTCATTCTGCCTTTAGTTGCAGTTTGTGGTTTAATTTTATTAAACGCGTTAAAGAGTGATCCGCCTTTAAAGCATAGAAATATTGCCGATAATGCAGGCTTAACCCTACCAGCCGGTTTTACCGGTACCGCTTTAATAACGGGTATTGGCAGTGCCAGGCATATAGCCGTTACGCCGCAAGGAAATATTTATGTAAAAATAAACAAGCTAAAAAACGGCAAGGGCATAGTTGTTTTACATGATAGCGGCGACAAGGCCGAAGTAGTATCAAGCTTTGGCGATTTTGCCGGCACCGGCATGTATATTAAAAATGGTTATTTATATGCCTCATCAGACGAGAATGTTTACCGTTTTAAGTTAGATGCCAAAAATGAAGTTATTAACCCCGAGCATCCCGAGACTATTGTAAGCGGCTTAATTAGCAGGCATGAGCACGAAGCAAAAGCAATTTTGCTGGACAATGCCGGTAATTTATATGTGAATATTGGTGCATATTCTAATTCATGCCAGGTTAAAGATCGTCAAAAAGGTTCTATGGGCCAAAAAGGCTGCCCTATTTTAGATTCGGCTGCCGGTATCTGGCAGTTTAAAGCTGATAAGCTGAACCAACATTATAGTGATGGCGTGCGTTATGCTACCGGCTTGCGCAATGTAATGGGCATGGATTGGAACTACCAGGACAATCAATTATTTGTAATGCAGCACGGCCGCGACCAGCTGCATGATATTTTTCCCGAAATATTTGATCAAAAACAATCATCCCTTTTGCCTGCCGAGTGTTTGTATGCTATAAATAAGGGCGATAATGCCGGCTGGCCATATATATATTATGACCAAATACAGCATAAAAAAGTATTAGCGCCAGAGTATGGCGGCGATGGTAAAAAAGCCGGCGGCGAGAATGCTATTGATCCGGCAGCTGCATATCCGGGCCACCTTGCTCCTAATGGTTTGTTGTTTTATACAGGCAACCAGTTTCCGGCTAAATATAAAAATGGCGCTTTCATCGCGTTCCACGGTTCATGGAACCGCGCACCCGAGCCACAGGCTGGCTACTTTGTAGTATTTCAGCCATTTAAAAATGGAAAGCCTGATGGCCAATGGGAAATATTTGCAAATGGATTTTCGGGTTCGCAGGCGCAAACAGAATCTGGCCGTGCAGAACATCGCCCATGCGGATTGGCACAAGGTGCTGATGGCTCACTATATGTAAGCGATGACAGCAAAGGAACTATTTACAAGATCACTTATAAAAAATAAATTATGCGGGTAAAAATAATTGTTTCGTGTGTTTTGATGATGTTAATGTATGCCGGTGTACAGGCACAGGTTAAACACAAAGCTAAACCAAAGGCTAAACATGCTACCACCGGTTTAGCCGCATCTATAGCTAAAGGGAAGACTGTTTATATGCAAACCTGCGTATCATGCCACCAGGTTGATGGCGGCGGCGTGCAAAACATGAACCCGCCGTTAATTAATACAACTTATGTTTTGGGTGATAAAACCAAACTGATAACTATTGTGCTGAATGGTTTTAATGAAAGCGTTGAAATAGAAGGCAACACCTATTCTAACACCATGCCATCACATGATTTTTTGAAGGACGAGGATATTGCTAATGTTTTAACATTTGTACGTAATAGCTTTGGCAACAAGGCCCCGGCTGTTACCACTGCCGAGGTTACTAAAGTTAGAGCAGCGGTTAAAAAGACATAATAGCCAAATTCATTCATCATTTCGAAGAATGTACAGAGAGACATCTTATGCGCTTTGCTACTCAGCAACTGTATAAGATGCCTCTCTTTGTTTTAAAATACCATTTGGATTAAGCCGCGATAGCTGTATTTACTTTCACAACCTCTATCAGGAAATTATTTTTGAGTTCGTTCTCTGATACCACTACGCTAAAGTCGTCATACCTGATGCCGTTATCTATAGGATATACAGTATATCCCCGCTTGTTGGCATCGTAACCACCCAGTTCGAAAATTTCATCGTGTTTTTTGCCTCTGATCTTTGCACCGCTAACCAGCTGGTACGCATCAGATATGTTTTGGAAATTGTTGTTCATCATAGAAATTGTTGTGCGTCATATTATGGTGGGATGAATACAATAAGTTTGCCAAAGATTTAAGAGAGAGATTTGAAAACTTTAAAAATTTGTCAAATCTAATAACGTTAATAAAATGCTCCGTAGGAGCTACCTGTTTGTAGAAATAATAATGAAAAATAAAATTGCTCCGTAGGTGCAACCCTTAAACAACAATGCTATTTAACTGCCGGGCAATGGGTAGCCTCTACGAGGCAAAAATCGGTGATTCGCTTTATTTCTACAAATAGGTAGCCCCGATGGGGCAAGAAGTTTACACGCTTATCTAACAGTATGAAAGATTTGACTTTTAAAAAGTTGTCAAATCTAATTTTTCTTACCCAAACCACTCAAACAGATCATTCTGCTTTAATAGCTGTTTATGGTTCGTGTCCATATCCTTTAAAATCACGCCCTCGCCCATTTGTATAATGCGCGTTCCATAATTGTAGGCATCTTTTAAATTATGGGTGACTAATATTGTGGTCAGTTTAAAATCTTTGCTCAATTTATCAGCCGTACGCATTACTATTTCTGCTGATTTTGGGTCGAGCGCAGCGGTAGGCTCATCCAGCAGCAGTATTTTACATTCATCCATCACACTCATCAGCAAAGTTAGCGCCTGCCGCTGGCCGCCGGATAGTGTGCCCATGGGCTGGTCTATCTTTCTTTCCAGGCCCAATCCTAATATGGCTATTTTATCTTTTACCTGCTCTTTAAATGCTTCATTAACACCTATAGTTAACCCTTTGGCTTTGGTACGAATAGCTGCCAGGCGAAAATTATCTAAAATGCTCAGCTCAGACGCGGTACCGCTCGTTGGATTCTGAAAAACCCGGGCTATCCACTTACTGCGGTTATAATCGGCTAATTTGGTTACATGGTTACCATCAATGGTTATACTACCCGATGAGGGTAAAATATTGCCCGAGATTAAATTGAGCAACGTTGTTTTACCCGAACCGTTCGATCCCACAATAACCACAAACTCGCCATTTTTTATAGATAAACTAACCCCATTAACGGCGTTTACGTGGTTGGGTTTACCCGGGTTAAATGTTTTGTGAATATTATTGACGGTTATAGCAAAATCCATAGGGCAATATACAAATAAACAAAAAAAGCGATGGGGTTTTAAAACCCATCGCTTTTAATTATGAACCAGCTAATATTATACCTGGACAGCCGCAGCTGATTCAATTTTGGTTTTGGTTCTTGACCGCATATAAATAACCAGGCCGGTAAAAGCTACTATTAAAATAATAGGGATAACCAATGTAGCTTGTAATACTTGCTTGCCGGCAAGTGTATCGCTACCTGCTTCTTTAACTATTCTATCATAAAAACCACCCATAAATAAGGTAAATATTGCTACGGAGAACATGCCGGCGCCGCCCATTAAGTTTAACCCTAACGCACCGGTAGCCGGAATATTTGTATTAACAAAACCCAGCATAGTTGGCCAGAAGAAACAAACGCCCATTCCGAATACAATGGCTGCCACATAAATCAATGGACCGGTAACGGTACTCAGCATAAATATGCCCAAAGCGGCAAGTATAGCTGATACTAACAGCAAAGCCTGTGGAGAAATCTTTTTAAGAACCGGCTTAGCAAATGCACGACCCAGTACCATAACACCGGTATCCAGTGTTAATATCAATAAAGCATTATCGGTTACATTTTTCAACAATACGTCTATCCATTGGCCGGTAAATAACTCGGTAATGGCGGTACCAAACATGCAAATAAACATAAAAATGAAAAGTGGATTAAGCAGTGCTTTAAACATACCGCCATAGCTAACTCCTGAAGCTACACGCTCTGTAACCGGGAAATCCAATTTTGAGAATAGGAAACCGTATATAACAGTTGGTATAAGCATGGTAGCAACCTGTATCTGCCAGCTTAATCCCAGCTTGTTTAATAAAAACACAATAACGGTGCCTATTACAATACCACTAGGGAACCACAGGTGAAAATGGTTAAGCTTGGTAGTTTTGTTATCAGTATACAGCCCTGCAACCAAGGGGTTACAAGCAGCTTCAACGGTACCGTTGGCCAGGCCAACCAGCAATGTAGATAAAAACAGCGTCCAGTATCCGTTGGCGAAAATTGTAAGCACAATACCTACCAGGTGAAAAATGAAGGCCAGTACCAGTAACTTCTTCATGCCGATGATGTCAACTACCATACCGCCGATAACAACGGCTAATGGGAATCCCCAAAACGCAGTTGCCGTTATAGCACCAAGTTGTGCTTTGTCTAATTGAAAATCGGTGCCAAGCTTATTTAGAATACCAGCTCTAATGCCGAATGACAATCCGGTTACTAACAGCGACAAACAGCTTGCCCTGAACAGTTGCGTACGATTAATTTGCATTGTTTATTTGTTTAAGTTTATAATTGGTTTATAAATATAGATAAATTGTTGATTAAGTTGATTGTGTTAAGCAGTTATTGAAAAAACCATTCACTTCACTACTCACCCATTCATCACTCACTACTTAATCAATACCTAATACGCGCTTGTTAAATGCCTCGTCTGATCCTGAACCGGCAAAATCATCAAAAGCCTTCTCTGTTACCCTGATGATATGATCTTTAATAAATATAGCGCCTTCTTTTGCCCCATCTTCCGGATGTTTAAGCGCGCATTCCCATTCCATTACTGCCCATCCTTCAAAATCATACTGCGCCATTTTGCTAAAGATAGATTTAAAATCAACCTGCCCGTCTCCTAACGAACGGAAACGGCCCGCGCGCTCAACCCAGTTTTGGTAACCACCATAAACACCCTGGCGGCCCGTAGGGTTAAATTCGGCATCCTTAACATGGAACATTTTTATACGTTCGTGGTAGATATCTATATATTCCAGATAATCTAAACACTGCAACACAAAGTGCGATGGATCATACAGCAAATTGGCTCGTTTATGATTGCCCACCTTCTCTAAAAACATTTCATAACTAATGCCGTCATGCAGATCCTCGCCCGGGTGAATTTCATAACAAAGATCAACACCATTCTCATCAAATACATCTAATATCGGTTTCCAGCGTTTAGCCAGTTCGGTAAAGCCGGTCTCTACCAAACCCGCGGGGCGCTGCGGCCACGGGTAAACCGTTTGCCATAATAAAGCGCCGCTAAAAGTGGCATGTGCGTTTAAGCCTAAATTTTGCGATGCTTTTGCCGCATATTTTAATTGCTGTACGGCCCACTCCTGCCTTGCTTTTGGGTTTTTACGATATGCTTCGGGAGCAAATCCGTCAAATAATTCATCATAAGCAGGGTTTACGGCAACCAGTTGTCCCTGTAAATGCGTAGATAGCTCGGTAATTTCCAGGCCGTGACTTTGTACCATGCCTTTTATTTCGTCGGCATAAGTTTTACTTTCGGCAGCCTTTTGCAAATCGAAGTAACTGTTTGCCCATGAAGGTATTTGCACCCCCTTAAACCCTAAGCTTTTCGACCACTTACATATTTCTTCAAGGGTATCAAAAGGTGGTTTATCCCCTAAAAATTGTGCTAAGAAAATTGCAGGTCCTTTAATAGTTTTCATAATAGAATTATACGTTAAATTTAGTCCACTTAATATCTGATTTACCCGAGGCTATTACATTTTCAATAAATGCCATACCTCTTACACCGTCCTCAATACCCGGAAAATCCAGCGCTTCGGGCGCGGCGGTTGTACCTTCAATGCCCGCTTTTATACTAAGCGCGAAATTGTGGTACAGGTTAGCAAATGCTTCTAGATAACCTTCGGGGTGCCCACCCGGTGTACGTGTATTATGTGTAGCGAACGAGCTTACATAACCGGCGCCGGTACGCCATATCTCCATTGGCTTTTCGTTAGATTTTACTTTAAGGGTATTGGCATCCCATTGTTCCCACTCTATTCCGCCAGTTTCGCCATATACTCTAATCTTAACATTATTTTCTTCGCCCGCGGCTATTTGTGTGGCGGTTAATACCGCGCTTGCACCATTGTTTAGTTTTAATAATACCGCACCATCATCGTCTAACTTACGGCCCTCTACCACAATATTAATATCGGCACATAATTGAGTAACCTGCAAACCGGTAACATACTCTAATAAATTAAAGGCATGGGTACCAATATCGCCCATTGCACCAGCTATACCGCTTTTACCCGGGTCTGTGCGCCAGGCAGCCTGCTTGTTATCATTACCCTCTAAAAAAGTACTAAGCCAGCCCTGCGGATATTCCACATATATTTTGCGCACCGCGCCTATTTTACCGGCTTTAACTAATTGCCTGGCTTCCTTCACCATAGGATAGCCGGTGTAGGTATGGGTTAAACAAAACAGTTTATCGCTTGCTTTAACTACCTTTTCCAGCTCTTTAGCTTCGGCTAATGAGAAGGTCATGGGTTTATCAAGGATAACATGAAAACCATTCTCTAAAGCCATTTTGGTGGGCTCGAAGTGTACATGATTTGGTGTTACAATGCTTATAACCTGTACACGCTGATCTGCCGGTAATTGCTTTTCTTTTTCGATCAATTCTTTGTATGAACTATAGGCCCTATCCGGCGATAATCCCAGCGCGACACCACTTGCTTTTGATTTTTCGGGGTCGCTGCTAAAGGCCCCGCATACTAATTCATAATCATCATCTATACGGGCGGCTATACGGTGTACGGCGCCAATAAAGGCACCTTGTCCGCCACCAATCATTCCTAATTTAAGTTTCATCGTTATGTATGTTATTCTGTAAGCATATTTAAGGACTACAATCGATTGTATTGAAGTAATTAAATATTTTATTATTAATTATAGTGTTTAAATAGTTGGCTTTTTATGGTAATTAAACGGTTGTAAAACACGTATTAAACCCGTTAATATAGGTTTACCAAACATAATAACTTTATTAATAAAAAAACATTATGCTATAAATAAATTACGAATATTTTTACGATTTCTGATTAATTAAGACAGTAGCGTAGACATTGGGTTAATCTGTTATTGATAAACCATTTCTAAAACAAAACCACGGTATACCGTGGCCTCGTTTTGTTAGTATATAACTCAGGGATAAAAGAGAAATTCTATTTTCATTTAAACTTTATTATATGCGTTTTGCAACCATGATATTAATTCTTTATCAATCTGTTTGGCATCAGTTATACGCACACGGTGTGTTACCATATTATTCCACGTACCTGAAGGCTCGAACCTGTTGGTAGGGATAGCATCTTTTAGTTTGATGCCAATATCCATCCGGTCGGTTGTAATTTGTACCACAGCAATTTTTTTATCTTTTTTCAAAATACTCAAATAACTGTTTGTAGGAGCGATTTCAATATCATCACCAAACTTTCTCAACTTACTCATCAAAGAATCAAACACAGCGCGCCAGGATGATTTGCTGCCGGCAAAATGTTTTTCAATACCATCGCTATTACTTTGCTTTTTTTCTTTTATGGCTTTAAATGTCATGTAAACAGCCATTGCATGACCGTGGCCCAATTCAAAATCATTTTTTAGCCAGGCTACAATTTCCCCTGCTTTTACTCCTTCTTTGAGTAATCCTTTTTCCTTTGCAAGTGTTTTAAAATCATTAGGCGATTTACCTGTCTTTGCTTTAATATTGTCGATGTATGCTTGAAATGACATAAGTACAGATTTATATAAGCGGTATAATACTTCTCACCGTTGCATTTCGCAGAAATTCTGCCAGCAAAACTAACGTGGCAAATACTATTGGGAAAATATATGAATGTCCCGCTATGTCTGCTCTATAAGTAATAGCAACTGCAGCCCCTAAATAAGCAATGAGAAAAAGAAATCCCATTATTACAGTTCTTGGATAAATGTAGAGAACTGTACTTATGAGTAAATAGGCTCCAAGAAATTGAACACAATTTTCAGGTAAGCCAAGTTGTTTTGTGCCTGCAACAGAATATGAGTTCTTTATCACTTTCATTATTGCATCGAACAAGAAAAAAAGACACAATAATCCTTTTAAGATAGTTCCTGTCCACCATAGTGGTTTTGAAATACTAATTTGTGTTTCCATATTATTTATATTTTATTTTTTCTGGGGATAGGTGTAATTGATCATCCACTGAACGCCGAATTTATCTTCACACATTCCGAAGTATGCTCCCCAGAAAGTTTTATTAAGCGGCATTTCTACCGTGCCGCCGGCTGAAAGGCCGTTAAAAATTTTATCTACTTCGGCCTCGCTTTCCGCCTCAAGGGAAATATGGTAGTTATTGCCAAATACAACCTTACGGCCCATCGATTCCAGGGTATCTGTGGCCATAATCATTTGGTCTCCGGCAATGGGCAAGGACAGGTGCATGATCTTCTGCTGATCAGGAGGCGACATTTTTTCGCCGCCAGCAACATCTGAATAGCGTATAAATGACTCGAATTCTCCGCCAAATAAAGATTTGTAGAAGTTCATGGCTTCTTCCGTATTCCCCATGAAGTGTAAGTAAAAGTTTGTGCTTAGCATAAAGTATTGGTTTAATTGTTGTTAAGCAAAACTATTGACATAAAAGAACATTAATGATAGGTTAATACGGCATTATATACAAGGCGATTGCGACAAACATTTCATTTACATTTGCAGTATGATCACTATTTCCATTCTTACGCTCAGGAATTCCGTTTTAGCATCCATAGCCGACTCCCGGCAGGTTTTCAGCATGGTCAACGAATTCCTGAAACAATCAGGCAAGCCCCCTTTGTTTAATGTACACCTCGTTGGTTTTTTGGGGGAAGTAAAACTAAACGACGGTTTGTTTTCGCTACATCCAGACATTCTATTAGATGAGTCATATACAACAGACCTGATCATTATTCCTTCATTATCCGGGGATATGGTCAGTGCCACGAACTTGAATATAGATTATGCCACTTGGATATCAAAGAGTTACAAAAATGGCGCGGCGGTGGCAAGTCTGTGTACCGGGGCTTTTTTGTTGGCTTTCTCGGGGCTGCTGAAAGACAAGCAATGCACAACGCATTGGTTATACGCAAACGAATTCAGGCATTTTTATCCATCAGTAACGCTGATTGATGACCGGTTTATCACTGATCAGAACGGGCTGTATTCAAGTGCCGGTAACAATGCCTATTGGAACTTACTTTTACACCTTGTTGAAAAATATGCCGGTCGTGAAATTGCTATTCATACTGCAAAATATTTTGTAATTGATTTGGATAAAAACATACAATCGCCTTTCATTATATTTAATGGGCGTAAAGACCATGGTGATGAAGCCGTGTTAAACGCTCAGGCCTTTATTGAACAAAATTATCGCGAAAAATTAACCGTCGATCAAATTGCGAATCAGGTTCACGTTACCCGAAGAACGTTTGAAAGGAGGTTTAAAAAAGCAACCCGAAACACAGTAGCCGAATATATTCAGCGGGTTAAAATAGAAGCAACCAAAAAGCAACTGGAAATAGGCCGAAAAACGATCAGTGAGATCATGCTGGATGTAGGCTATACAGACATGCAAACATTCCGGGACGTGTTTAAAAAGATAACCGGGCTTACACCTAACGAGTATAGGAATAAATATAATAAAGAAATTGTCCTTTAATTTAAGAGCGCCCCATTAAAAAAATGAAAATATCTTCTTTTTTATTGACAGAACAGCCTATAAACAAAACCAGCCCTATATAAGTACAGGGCTGATTTTGTTATTTATAAAAAGGCAATTAATTTTTATCGTATCTACTACTATTATTATTAAGCTGTCTCTTCCATCAAAACTTCATTCTGCATTTCGTAGGCCTCAATGCCACTTTCTTTGTCTGCTACTTTGTTAGCTTTATGGTCACTGTAATAATCAATATAAAATTGCTTTTTCGAGTCGCGGTAAGAGCTTACGGCACCTATCATGCTTAAAAACTTAATGTATACCCAAGCCATATCTAACTGATAGGGTTTAAAACCAGAGCGCGCGCTGTTAGGATACAGGTGATGATTATTATGCCATTCGCCGGCTACTAAACCCGGCCATACCTGGTTAATAGACATATCTTCGCGGTTAAAATCAACACCGTCTCGGCGCATATCCTTGCCTTTTCCGTGACCCTCATAATTAAAGGTGCGCACACCCACGGCCCAAAAACCTGCGGCACCAAATATGGCACAAGCTAATCCGGGGCCACCTATCAGGTAAAATGCGGCGAACCAAAGTCCCCAACTCAATGCCACACTTAAAATGGTTTTTAGCGGATTAGCTAAAGTGCCCCATTTTTGGTATTGCGCGTAAGTATTAACTTTTACACCGGTATGTTGCATTAACTTAACACAACATTCATATTCCTTTTCGGTCATGGTGCGGTTTATTGGCTGGTGGTTTACATCAGCCAGGAAACAATATAAAAACCCGCCTTGTGCATTATAAGGGTCGCCGGGCTGATCAGACAGCGCGTGATGCACATGATGAGATATAGCGTATATCTCTTCCGGAATTATTTTTATCGTCAGGTTTTGGGTAAAGAACCGCCAGAAACCATTACTGAATTTATAAGCGCCATGTGTGCAGTACCTATGGTGCCATATAGTGCCATGGGTACCCATAATAATCATGCTGTACACAAAGGCAGCTACGAGTAATTTAATGGAGAAATATTTAAAAATAAACACAAATAAAAATGGTGCAAGCACCATTATCATCATCCAACTCATAAAAGAGAGCCAGTTTTTTTTGTCTTTAAATACGTTTAATCTTGTAAAGAACTCCGTAAAAATTTGTTTGGGGCTGGGCTGTGCCAGGTTTCCGCTCTCATCTGCCCATCCGTAAGAAGGAGGCTGCAACACATTGTTTAAAAATGACATTTAATCGTATTGGGATTTAGCTATAAATTAGTATTGTAATAGGAGTGTAATATATGAATAAAAAGTTTGCGACAAATTTTTATTTCATTTAATAACATCGTATTAATAAGGAACGTTAATTATTGGGCAATAGTACAACGTTCGCCGGTTAATAATTTTTCGCATTGCTCAAAATTATCCGGCACCGTAATTTCATCTATCTCTTTCCTGTAGTTTTGCTTGATCTCTTTTCGGCGCTTGGCTTCAACAAACCGGCGCACGTGTTGCTTGTTTTCCAATATTAACCCGGGGATGGTAACCGGTTTGTTATTATCATCCTTTGCCACCATAGTAAAGTAGCTGGTGTTAGTGTGTTTAATAATATTGGTTTTAATATTCTCTGATATTACCCGTATACCCACCACCAAAGAGGTATTGCCCACGTAATTTACAGAGGCCATGAAGGATACCAGCTCACCTACCTCAACCGGCTGCAAAAAATCAACGGTGTCAATTGATGCAGTTACGCAATAATTACCGGCGTGCTTGGCAGCGCAAACATAGGCTACCTTATCCATTAATGATAACAATATACCTCCATGAATTTTACCGCCAAAGTTAGAGTATGAGGGTATCATTAACTCGGTAATTGTTGTTTCAGAAAAATGAACGGTTTTGTAGGTTGATCTGTCGGGTTGGGCTACCATAAAGCTTTATTTTGCCCTGCAATATAAAACATTTAGCTATTGCAATGCTTTTTAAAATATTAAATTGCCCAAAATATCCTGCTTGTGAAAAAAATATTTCTGCTAATTACCATCTTACTTTGTATAAACTATTGCTTTGCACAAAAGGCTGTAGAGAAAAAAACAAGGCTAACAGATTTTATTACAGAAAGATATCAAACCATTATACAAACCGACAAGCAAATTAAACAAGGTACATATAACGCGCTTTATGAAAAAAAGATAGTGATAGCAAATGGCGTCTATACCAATAATAAGCGAACAGGGACATGGCACTTTTTCTTTCCGACCGGTAAATTATTACAAAACTATAATTACACCACCAGGCAACTGCTTTATGAAGCGCCCGAGGATACTACTTCTACCATAAGGTACATGATAGATTACCCCGTAACAGAAAAAGACACTACTTTAATAACCAAACCCATCAGGTTAGGCGGAAGATATTATGGTTACGTGCCATATTTCAGGCTGTTTAAATTGCCGGCTGATATGCAAAACAGCAACACACAACAAATTGAGGTGATAATGGAATTATTGGTAAGTCCGCTTGGGAGACTATCGGATTTTAAATTTCACATCAGATACTACAACGATAAAGAGGACGTGAAATTGATAAATGTAAATACCGACCTGCTATCAGATGAAGATAAGACATTTATACCTGCCAGCCGGGACAGGAAACTTATAGCATCAAGAATACTGATACGCTGTTATATAACCAGGCTTGATGGGATAGATATATATTGAACTGAAATATAATGTCATTTAGAACAAAAGGAGAAATCTTAAACGTTACGCAGGCTACCCAAGCATGGTGTATAAGATTTCTCCTCGTACCTCGTCGAAATGACAGAAGGACTATTTAGTGCGCGTGATGGCCATCCGCTCCATGCGCGTGGCCATGTGATAATTCTTCGGGTGTTGCCGGTCTAACATTTAATATAGCTCCTTTAAAATGTAAAGGCTGGCCTGCCATCGGATGATTTAGGTCGACAATAAGCGAATCCTCGGCAACAGAAACTACCTGTCCCTGAAAATGGTTGCCATTATTGTCCTGCAAAGGCAAAATAGCGCCTACTTCGGGCAAATCAGCTCCCTGGAACATTTCGATAGGTAAATTTGCTACCGCTTCATCATCATAAACACCATAAGCATCCTCGGCAGACAAGCGAAAATCATAGCTATCGCTGGTTGAAAGTGTGCTTAAGTTTTCTTCAAATTTCGGAAGCATTTGTCCGGCTCCAAATAAAAAGGTTAAAGGCTGCTCTTGTGTAGCGCTTTCTACTAAAGCTTCGGTG
This sequence comes from Mucilaginibacter sp., assembly GCF_028287845.1. Lineage (GTDB taxonomy): Bacteria > Bacteroidota > Bacteroidia > Sphingobacteriales > Sphingobacteriaceae > Mucilaginibacter. The sequence goes on along the minus strand of NZ_JAQBOW010000023.1, from coordinate 17,407 downwards.
CCATCTTCCTGGTCAACATACAAATCGTAAGTTAATGACACTACATGTTGTGGTTCAATTTTCATCAGTATTATTTTTTTAAGGTTATGAAGCTATCATGAGTGATGGCTCATAATGGTTTCATTAGAATTTTTATTCGTTAGTGGTAAAATATTGGCACTCATTAAGTACTTTGCTGTATTATATTAAATGTTTCAGGCTTCAATTTGTTTTAATGCCTCCGCTATATTGGTTACCGGCAACCCGCAGGTTTTATCTTTACAGATAAACAACCGGGTTATATCACCAAACTTATCGTGCAGTAAAGGTAAACTTCCTTTTTTACCACCCAAGATAATTTTGTTAGGAATGTAATTTTTTTCTAATGCCATACGGAAAGCTTCAGCATCATCGCCCACTATGGCAACTTCGTAAACACCAAAAACCTCATCCAATAACAGCGCAGACCAGTTTGAATAGGATGAACCATACCCTGCCAAATGCGGTACAATATTGCGTAACAACTGTGCAGATATTTCCAGGTATTGTTCGTTATCAAACAGTAAACCCATTTTTTTTAGGTTACGCGCCATAACTGAATTTGACGCGGGCGTAACCCCATCCATAATTTCCGATTTACGGGCAATTAATTGCTCTTCATCATCAGCCGTGTAAAAGAAAATACCCCCGGCCCCATCATAGTAATGAGCGATAGCGTTATCGGTAAGCTTTACTGCATGTTGTAGCCATTGCTCATCAAAAGTAACCTCATATAGAGCTATAAAGGCATCAATGATGTTGGCATAATCATCCAAAAAGGCTACGGCTTTAGTACCGGCTTTATAAGTTCTGCTTATCCGGCCATTATCACCTATAAGATTGATTATAATGAAGTTGGCATTTTTTAAAGCGAGATCCAGGTATTCAGCTTCGTTAAAAGCACGATAAGCATCGCAGAGCCCTTTCAGCATTAACCCGTTCCATGAGGCAAGTATTTTATTATCTAATCCGGGGCGGATGCGTTTGCTTCGATATTCAAATAATTTTTTGCGGGATGCGGTCACACTATCCAACATTTCGTCAACAGATATGCCTATCGCTTCTGCAAGCTCCGTGTCAATACCGCGCTTAAACAGAATGTTGGTTTGCTCTTCCTCCCAGTTGCCCTCATCGGTTATATGGTAATAGATGCAAAACAGCTCTGCTTCTTTGCCTAAAACAGCCTGTATTTCTTCTTTAGCAAACACATAGAATTTGCCCTCTACCCCTTCGCTATCCGCATCAAGGGCCGAATAAAATCCGCCTTCGGGCGAAAGTAATTCCCGCACAGCAAAATCTATCGTTTCACTAACTACCTGTTTATATAAATTATCGGGCTGCCAGGTATAAGCTTCGGCATATAGTCCTATCAGTTGAGCGTTATCATATAGCATTTTTTCAAAATGCGGCACGTGCCATAAACCATCAACCGCGTAGCGTGCAAAACCGCCACCCAAATGGTCGTAAATGCCGCCGTAAGCCATTTTTTGCAGGGTGAGCTTAGCCAATCCGGTTAGCTCCTCATCGTGCATTAAATGCGCGTAGTGTATTAAAAACTGCCAGTTATTTGGCATCGGGAACTTAGGCGCCGTGCCCATTCCCCCTTCTGTTTTATCAAAATACTTTTTCCAGTTATTAACTATAACTTCCAGGTCGGCTTTGGTATAATCCGGTCGCGATTCAATAAAAGCTATCGATTCATATTTTTGTATACCCTCCGTTAAGCGGGTTGCATATTCAAGCGCATCTTCGGGTTTTTGTTTATAGTAATCGGCTAAGTTGAAAAGCAGGCTCGTCCAGTCGTTTTTTCTGAAATAAGTTCCCGCGTAAATAGGCCGCTGATCGGGCAAACAAATGCAATTAAGCGGCCAGCCGCCCCTGCCGCTTATTAATTGTACGGCGCTCATGTATATCTGGTCAACATCAGGGCGTTCTTCGCGGTCAACCTTTATACAAACAAAATATTCGTTCATAACCGCTGCCACCTGCGCGTCCTCAAAACTCTCATGCTCCATCACATGGCACCAGTGGCAGGCCGAGTAGCCAATGCTTACAATAATAAGCTTGTTCTCGTCCCTGGCCTTTTGCAAAGCTTCTGCGCCCCAGGGATACCAGTTAACCGGGTTGTTGGCGTGCTGCAGTAAATATGGCGAGGTAGAATTAGCTAAACGGTTCATGATGGCAAAATTGCGATATTAAATCAACTTTAAAGTAAAGCAATTGTGAAGGAGTAAAGTTTTAGTAAATTGCCTATATCAAAAAGGTTGTTTCATCTTGTTACATCACCTCAAAATCAGCCAATCTGCAATAATTTGATTATCAAATAAATACCTTAAAATTATACCTAAAAATACAGACGAATAAGTTGTTACATTTTGTTACATCACTTTTTTGTAGTTTATTTATTATCAATAGGTTAAGTCAAAATCTTGTTTCACTTGTTACATTTTGTTACACCAAATTGTGTAACAAACACGTTTAAAACCACCCGGGGCACCGCTGCCCCAATTATGCAATAACATTTTATTTTACTTAATTTGCTTTCTTATAATTTAACTGATTAAATGTATTATTTTAAAAATTACATGCTATTAGCATGTGCTTTGCTCACTGCTGCAACAACCGCGCTCGCGCAATCCCCAACCGACACTGTTAAGTACAACCACCAGGACCTTTTCGGGCCAATTGTTTGGCCAATGACCAGCGGCGACAATCGCTCGGCGAGCGGACAGCCGGGCCCGCATTACTGGCAAAACCGCGCCGATTACCAAATTCATGCTTCTTTAAATGAAGCCGCTCAGGATACTACTGTTAAAGGCGAAGTTGCTATAACTTATACCAACAACAGCCCTGATAACATGGATTACCTATGGCTGCAGCTGGACCAGAACCTGTTCAAGCCCGATTCGCGCGGAGCGGCGGTTACCCCCTTTACCGGCGATCGTTTTGATGTTAAGGGATTTAGCCGCGGGGGTTATCATATCGCGTCAGTATCAGTTACTTATAAGGGCCAAACTTACACCGTTACGCCTGTTATTACTGATGCCCGCATGCAGATACGTTTAAATAAAGCATTAGGCTCCAATGGCGATAAAATACAGGTAAAAGTAAATTACGATTTCTCCATACCTTTTTATGGCGCCGACCGTATGGGCCGCAAAAAGTTTAAACAAGGCGTTGTTTATGAAATTGCCCAATGGTACCCACGCATGTGCGTTTATGATGATGTAGAGGGATGGAACACCCTACCCTACATGGGTTTAGGCGAGTTTTACTGCGACTATGGCGATTTTGATTATTATATAACTGCCCCTGCCAATATGATTGTAGTAGGCTCCGGCGATTTGCAAAATGCAAACGAAGTGCTTACTCCCACCCAGCAAAAACGTTTGGCCGAAGCACGTAACAGCGATAAAACAGTTACTATTATTTCTGCATCCGAAATTGGCGAACCTGCTACCCGCCCTGCTACGGGTACATTAACCTGGCACTTTAAAATGGATAACACCCGCGATGTATCATGGGCGGCATCAACCGCGTTTATCTGGGATGCGGCAAAAACCAATTTACCATCGGGCCGTAAGTGTATTTCGCAATCTGTTTACCCGGCAGAAAGCTCTGGCAATAATTCATGGGGCCGCTCTACCGAGTATCTGAAAAACAGCATAGAGATCTACTCAAAAGAATATATCGAATACCCGTGGAACTCGGCAGTTAACGTATCAGGCGTTGCTTTGGGTATGGAATATCCCGGCATTATTTTCTGCTTAAGCAACCTTAAAAATGGCGGTTTATGGGGCGATGTTACCCACGAGATAGGCCATAATTGGTTCCCGATGATAGTTGGCAGTAATGAACGTAAATACATGTGGATGGACGAGGGCTTTAACACTTTTATTAATGAGTTCTCTACCAAAATGTTTAACAAAGGTGAGTATGCGCCTAAAGGCCCTGACAACAATGCTCAAAATGTATTAAGAAGCTATATCAGAAGCAAGGATCCGTTAATGACGCCACCAGAAGCAATAGGACTTAATGATTACGGCCAGTATTATAACAAAACCGCTTTAGGGCTTGACATGCTGCGCGATGTGGTATTGGGTCCCGAGCGGTTTGATTTTGCTTTCCGTGAGTATATTAAGCACTGGGCCATGAAGCACCCGCTGCCTTATGATTTTTTCCGCGCGATGAATGACGCCTCGGGCGAGGACCTGAACTGGTTCTTTAAACCATGGTTCTTTACCACCTGGAAGCTGGATCAGTCTGTTGAATCAGTAAGATACGATGGTAGTCCTGCCAACGGCGCTATCATCACCATCGCCAACAAAGAAAAAATGGCCATGCCTGTCGACCTGAAAATTACCCAGGAAAATGGCAAGGTAGAAACCATACACCTGCCGGTAAACGTATGGCAGCGCAACGGGGTTTGGACATTTAAATATCCGTCAACGTCAACCATAAAAAGTATTGTGATTGACCCGGATCATCAATTACCCGATATTGACCTGAGGAATAATATTTTCCCTAAGAAAGTGGGAATAGTTGAGGTAAAAGCTGAAAAGTAAAAGGTTTGTCTCATCTGAAGTAAAAGACCCGGTTTGTGAAAAGACCGGGTCTTTTTTTGTTTATTTTTATTCATCCCATCCCCCCCTTTTCTATAAACCTGGTATTTAGCATGTATGAGAAGAATAACTGTTATTTACCTAACGGCAGTTTTTAGTTTATTAAGTGTTGCTGCCTTTGCGCAGGTAAACGGCGACCTGCTAAAAACGCTGTCGGCGGTGGCGGGCATGCGTGATAGATTGCCTATTGAAAAAGTGTATCTGCAACTGGATAAGCCCTACTATTCGGTGGGTGACACGCTGCATTTTAAAGCTTATTTAATGAATGGCGATTTCTTAAGGCCATCATTAAGAAGTGGGCTGTTGTATGTTGAGCTGGATGATGCAATGAATCGATCAACAAAGCGGATAATGGTAAAAATAATTGGCGGCATAGGTTGGGGCGATATGGTGTTAAATGAAGAAGAAATATCCGAAGGCAGCTACACTATACGGGCCTATACTAACTGGATGCGAAACTTTAGCGAAGACAATATATTTAAAAGGAGCATTTATATATCCCCGGTAAATGGCGGGGCCACCCTGGTAAACGCTGATTATAAACTGGACACCACTACAGAAAAAGGTAAGATCGAAGCAAACTTGCGCTTTACGGCATTGAACAGCAACCCCAAACGGTTGAAAGATATTACACTAAAAGTAATGAACGGCAGGCACACTTTGTCTAAATACAAAGCTACCACAGGTATAGACGGCACCGCGTTATTGGATTTTGACCTGCCGGATAAAAATATCATAAAAGATATAACCATACAGGCTAAGCAAACTGATAAAGATGCCGATACGGCAATATTAACTATCCCGGTAATAATAAAAAATGCAGCCAATACTGACATCCAGTTTATGCCCGAAGGAGGTTATTTAGTAGCCGGAATTAACGCAAAAGTGGGTTTTAAAGCCATTGCTGACGATGGTAAAGAAACACCAATAAATGGCAAAGTTTACAACAGCAAACAGCAGGAGGTTGCCTCATTTAATGCTACCCACAAAGGCATGGGTGCATTTGAATTTACAGCACAAGCAGGAGAAAGTTATATAGCTAAAGTAACACTACCGGGCAATATCAGCAAAAGTTATCCATTGCCCATGGTTAACCCGGCCGGCACCATATTAAGCATTGTATCTAAGGACAAAGAATCGTTAGAAATTACGTTAAACGCTACGCCCGGTCTGCTTAATGCCCCGGAAACCTATTATTTAATAGGCCAGACAAGAGGAATGGTTTGCTATAGCGCATTAATCAACTTTAATGGGGCCATAATAAAAAAGACCATTCCGAAAGACCAGTTCCCGACGGGAATAGCACATTTTACTTTATTCAGTAGCAACAACGAGCCGTTAAATGAACGGATAATTTATATCGATCATAATGACAACCTGCATATAAACATAACGACAAGTAAGCCAAAATTCACAGTTAGGGATAGTATTGCCGTATACTTAGAAGCAAAGGATAAAGACGGCAAACCCGTGCGTGGCACTTTTTCTATGGCGGTAACTGATGACAGCCAAATAACTAACCACCGTACAGATAACAATATTATTAGTAACCTGTTGCTAACGTCTGATCTGAAAGGAACCGTAGAAGAGCCTGGCTGGTATTTTGAAACAAACACACCAGACAGGGCTGCCGCATTAGATAACCTACTGTTAACCCAAGGCTGGGTGGGTTATGACTGGAAGCTTGTTTTTAATCCAATGGTGCAGCAGCCACAGTTCCCGGCCGAAAGCGAATTTACTGTACGGGGTAAGGTTACCAATTTATTTGGTAAACCATCCCGGCAAACGGTTATAAGGTTACTACAAAAATTGCCTGTTCTGGCAATAGATACAATTACAAATAATGATGGTCGTTTTACATTTAAAGGAAACTTATATCCCACAGACACAGCCTATTATTTAATACAAGCCAAAAATAAAAATGGCGAAACTTTTAATGTTGGGATCGATGTTGATGAATTTATTCCGCCGGTATTTGCCGAACCAAAACACCGGCCCATGCCCTGGTATTTTAACAGTGATACTACTTTATTAAACAATGCCAATACAAAAATAGCACAACATAAAGCCGAAGCTGATTACAAAGGCGAAGGACATATGTTAAAGGAAGTAGTTATTAAATCGAAAAAAATTATCCCGGGCTCTGTTAATCCATTCCCTGCTGAACGGGTATCAATTGTGTTGGATGAAAAGGACATGAATGCCGATAAAAACATGTCGTTGTTTGAGCTGCTTAAAAAAAGATATGGCCGCAATTTTTATTTAGGTACCATAGGGCCCAGCAGCTTTCCAAAGCCAAAAGTAAAAGATTCTATCAACTCCGGTATGACTACACCGCATCCATTAACTTCTACGGCTTATTTTTTATATACGCGCCTTGCTATGATTATAATTGATGGGCATTATGCACCGCCTGATGTTTATATGGATTATCTTACCGCATCAGAAATTAAAGGCATTGAGGTTGTATATATACCTACCCTTGGAAAGTACGACCTGGCGGATATGTTTATCACCACCTACTCTGGCAAAGGGCCGCGTTTTTTACATCATACACCCGGCAGGTATGTTTACAGGCCATTAGGTTTTAGTTTCCCAAAAGAGGTTTATCGCCCAAAGTATACAGAAAAGAACAAGGACATTGCCGTAGGTACCGACCTGCGCTCTACCATCCATTGGGCACCAAATGTTGTTACTGACAAAGACGGCAAGGCAACAGTATCGTTTTACAGCGCCGATAAACCGGCAGACTATACGTTGATACTGGAAGGAACAGATTTGAAGGGAGCATTTGGATATGGCAGGGAGAAGATAAAAGTGATTAAGAAATAGCCGCTTGTAAAAAATTTAATAAAAATGGTGACACCAATATACTATCCCGCTGGGTGTATGATAGTTTAAAGTAAAGTGTAAACACACTCCAGGATTAATCACTAAAAGGTGTAAACTTTTTTATGACGGGTCACTTTTTTTATGACGGGTCATCGAAATAAAGTGTTTCACATCAGGTGTTTCACCCTATTTTTGCAAAAATCGGTAAAATAGCATAAAATACTAATTATAAAACATTTATACTATTTTACCTAAAGCTTTTGTACTGTTTCAAAGTGTTTCACTAATTTTGTCAAATAACTATATATCAATAGGTTAACCTAAAATAGTGTTTCATGTGTTTCATTAATTTGTGAAACACTTTGCTACCTTTTCTACCCGGATAATAGTTTGCCTACCGCCTCTTTCGACCACTCAGGGGATGTTCCGAGTTGTTCCTCTTACTAAAAATGGAACACCTTAAATTTGAGTAAAAACCTTTCGGCTTTCGCCTCAAAATCTTAATTTCGCTGTTCACAGAAACGAGGAAAAAGCATTGGATTATTTAGCGGGATTAAACCCTGAACAGCAAGCGGCAGTAAAACAAATACAGGGCCCGGTAATGATAATTGCCGGAGCGGGATCTGGTAAAACCCGGGTTATTACCTACCGTGTTGCGCACCTTATACGTAACGGGGTAGATTCGTTTAATATCCTGGTGCTCACCTTTACCAACAAGGCTGCCCGGGAAATGCGCGAGCGTATACTGCACCTGGTTGGCCCCGAAGCCAAGAACATCTGGATGGGTACCTTCCACTCGGTTTTTGCCAAGCTATTAAGGGTGGAGGCCGATAAAATTGGCTATCCCAACAACTTTACCATTTACGATACCGACGACAGCAAAAGCGTACTGCGTGCCATTTTAAAAGAAATGAACCTGGACGATAAGCTGTATAGTGTAAATTTTGTGCTTAACCGTATATCGGCAGCAAAAAACAACCTGGTATCATGGATGGAATATGCACAAAACGACCAGATACAGGCAGATGATATATCAAGCAACAGGCCCATGCTGGGTAAGATCTACGAAACCTATGTACAACGCTGCTACCGCGCCGGTGCCATGGATTTTGATGATTTATTATTTAAAACCAACGAGCTTTTAAAGCTGCATCCCGATACCCTTAACAAATACCAGCACAAGTTTAAATACCTGATGGTGGACGAGTACCAGGATACTAATTTTTCGCAATACCTCATTGTTAAAAAACTGGCAGCGGTTAACGAAAATATTTGCGTGGTGGGTGACGATGCGCAAAGTATCTACGCGTTCCGTGGGGCCAATATTCAAAACATATTAAACTTCGAGAAAGATTACCCAGATCTTAAAATATTTAAACTTGAGCAAAACTACCGTTCAACGCAAAACATTGTAAATGTTGCCAACAGCATTATAGCCAACAATAAAGACCAGCTTAAAAAGAATGTATTTTCAGAGAAAGAAACGGGCGATAAAATAAAAGTAATGCGCGCCTTTAGCGATAATGAGGAAGGTAAACTGGTTGCCGAAGCTATAATGTATGAGCGTACAACCAAGGGCTTAAGGTGGAACGATTTTGCCATATTATATCGCACCAACGCGCAATCCCGCTCTATGGAAGAGGCTTTGCGTAAACTGGGTACACCTTATAAAATATATGGGGGCCTCTCCTTCTATCAGCGTAAAGAAATTAAGGATTTGATAGCTTATTTCAGGCTCACCTTTAATCCTAACGATGAAGAAGCGCTTAAACGCGTTATCAATTATCCGCGTCGCGGAATTGGCGATACTACTATTGATAAAATAATTGTCAGTGCCGATCAAAATAACATCACACCCTGGGAAGTGATCATTGATCCTGCAAAATATTTAGAAGGGCGGATATCAGCATCTGTTACCGGCTTTGCGGTGATGATACAGAGCTTCCAGGTGCTTTCAAAAACACAAAGCGCATACGAGGCTGCTTTATACATCGCACAGCACTCAGGGCTGTTAAAAGACCTTTATGAGGATAAATCTGTTGAGGGGCTTAACCGTTACGAAAACATACAGGAGTTACTAAATGGTATAAAAGAATTTAGCGAGCGCGAAGATATTGAAGAAAAAGGTCTGGATGTATTTATGCAGGATATTGCTCTGCTTACCAATGATGATAAGGATAAGGACCCCAATGCCGATACCGTATCGTTAATGACTATACACTCATCTAAAGGTTTGGAGTTTCCGCAGGTATATGTGGTTGGTTTAGAAGAGAATTTGTTCCCGTCGCAAATGGCGCTTAACTCGCGCAGCGACCTTGAGGAAGAACGACGATTATTTTATGTAGCTATAACACGTGCAGAAAATAAACTATCATTAAGCTACGCTACCTCGCGCTTTAAGTTTGGCACACTAATTAACTGCGAACCCAGCCGTTTTCTGGATGAAATTGATGCCCAATACCTTGAGCTTGATTTTACCGCTAAACCAGCAAATACAGGCAGCCTGAACTATGATGATGAACGGTCTGCCTGGAGCCGTACTGATGATAAATTTTCAAAACCTAAAGCTAAAACAACGTCTACCCCGGTAAAAACTACTTCTATATTAGCAAAGGCCCATGTGCCGTCTGCCGGTTTTACCCCTTCTGACACCTCGAACCTTCAGGTTGGTATGGATGTAGAACATGAGCGCTTTGGTTTTGGTAAGGTAATAAGCATGGAAGGCAACAAGCCAGACATTAAAGCTACTATCTTTTTTAAAGAAATAGGGCAAAAGCAATTGTTGTTAAAGTTTGCAAAACTCAGCGTTATAAACCAATAATTAATAAATTATACCCATTTTGTGGAGTAAATTCCCCACTTTAAATTAGGAGTTAATAACAAGCTATACTTTTAGGTTCATTTATACCGTATTATTTCATGGCATATAATTTGGATGAGTAATAATACCTCTTTACCAAATAATTAAAAATACTGAAATGAACGACAACCTTAAAAAGAAAACCAATAAGACCATAGGTATGAATATTCGCACCTTTCGTCATCAGCATGGATGGAGTCAGGAGGACGTAGCTAAGCGGTTAGGGATATCTATTCCTGCATTCTCAAAAATCGAAACCGGTGTTACCGACATCAACCTGTCACGCCTTGAACAGATAGCTGACATTTACGAAATAGATGTTGTGCAATTATTATCAATGGACGCAGAAACGGCAGAGCGACAACCTTCTAATTTAAGCATTATACAAAAACGGTTAAATGACCGCGAAGCTGAGATAGTGAATTTACAACGAAAAGTAATACTGCTTTACGAAGAACTGCATAATGCAAAAACACATAGTGTATAAACCAAACCGTTCAATAAACATGACACTGTGTATTCTAATTAATAATTCATACTTAAAAATTTTACTAAAAATTAAACAATTTTATTAAAAGTTATTTACACATACTTAAATATACAAAACCTGCTTAGTTTTTTCCGCGATTTAATAATTAATATTTTGGAGTAAAATAACAAAGGTTTATAATTTTAAATTTACTATGGATAACTACATGATATCAATTTCAAAAACCGAGAGTTTAACTGCCGGTACTGTTCATGACTCAAAGAGTAAATTAAAAGTTAAAGCGTTTGATATATTAAGGCCAAGTATTAAACCGCGTAAAGGAGAAGTAAGATTTTTTGTTACAGGGGGACAACAAACTTTGGCTTTTGAAACTCAAGGCTACAAAAAACATCGCCAAATATTAGTTCTTCAAATGATATCCAGGTACTGTATGTATTTAGGATTACTGGAGGCTCAAATACATTCAACATTACCATTAACAGGATAATATTTTAGAACCCTGTTTTTCCCGGATCATGAAGCATGTCGCTCATTTCTATTATTTTCTCATCAATTTCTGATACGCACTTATCCATCATGTCAATACACTCCTGCTTATCAACTAACCCTTCTTTTTCTAAATTCATTAAACCTTTGAGTGTAGCTATAGGGCCACGTATTTGATGAGACAGGTAGGATGAATATTCAGAAAGCTTTTTATTTTTTACCTGCAGGTCCTTCGTTCGTTCGTCAATTATTTCTTCCAGGTGATGGTTTATCCTGTCAAGGTTATCTTTTTGCCGGGATATCTCATTGTTTAACTCTTGCAGTTGTGCATTGGTTGTAGCTTTACGTTTTACACTGCCTACCAGCAAAACAATAACAACTACCAATAGTCCCGCTGTTGTTGTTATCGACCAAAATATAACACGTGTAAGTTCTGCCTTTTTTTGATCCTGAACAGCTTGCAGTTCACGGTCTTTTTCTTTTTTTATAAAAGTCAACTTAGTTGATACGTTTGACCGGTAGCTGGTACTATCTTCCTGGTAAATATTGATCAAATAGTTTAAAGCTGCTTTATAATTTTTCCGCTTAAGTTCCATTTCATAAGCGGTGTGCTTATAATCATATATGTCTTTCTCATTATGTATTCGCATAGAATAGTTTCTGCCTTCTTCTAAATATTTTTCAGCTTCTTTAAAATTACCTTCAGATACATAGAGATCTGTCAACGTTAAGTTAATAGCAGCTACAGACGAATTCATATCCAAATTTTTTGCCTTATCATGAGCATCAATCAGGTATTTCTTAGCTTTAATAAAATCACGTTGATTATAGTAAATAACCCCCAGATCTTCCAGGCACTGAACTAAAATTGTAGTATTATTTAGTTTGGTAAATAATTCGTAACTCTTATTATAATAGTTTAAAGCATTATTAAACATATTCTTCCTGTTATAAATATTCCCTATGTTTAAATACAGGGAAGCGATCAAAGAAGCATCGTTATATTTTTGAGCAATTACAAGGGCCGAATTGAAATAGCCTAAAGCCTTTTCATAATCAACCATTTGATAGAGGTTGCCTATATTATTAAAAACTTTAGCTTTTCCACGTTCATCTTTTATCAGTTCGTATTGATTTAAAGCATCATAATACCGGTTCAAAGCACTATCCGGCCTGTTTAAATAATACTCACCAATACCTTTTATACGATAAGCTTCTGCAATTCCTCCTTTATAATCAAGCTTTAAAGCCATTGCTAAGGCACGATTTGCATCCGCTACGGTTTCTTTAGGGTTAGTTAATCTATTATCATACCCGTTTTTATTTAATGCAATAACCTCGCTTGTGTCTTTTCCGGTACCATCCTTTATATCATTTGCGTATGCAGTAATAGTACCCAATATAAAAAATAAAACTGCGTAGATTTTCCTCATTAATCACTATTTACGTTTAATTATGGTGAAAGTTATAAATAATACATTATATATTTTTCCATTCAGTAAAAAAAGTATTTATTTAGTGTTGAAAACTTTTTCCAGGTTTTCTTTGTAATTAACAAAACCTATTTATATTTGCATATATAAGTGTTTGAATATCAAATAACTAAAATATAGAATTAATATTAATTATTTATTAAACAATTAAAATTATACTGAAAAAATAAAAAGGAAAAGTACGGAAAATTAATAATTGAGCGGCTGATAAAAACGGCATAGTTGCAAACGCAAAACATATAAATATGCAATTATTATTAACTATTAATTAATGCACATAATCATTAATAAATTAAATTTATTACTAACTTAAAAAAATAAGAATTATGAAAAATATCATTTTAACAACCATCATCATCCTATTTGTTAGCATACTTTCATCATGCGCAAAAAAGGATAATCTCCGGTCAAATTCAGTGGTATTTTACAATAATCCTTTTTCATCAAAGAGCATATTGGCAACTGCTGATTAATTTAAAACATATCCTATATCAATTTAACTATCACCTAATATTAAAAATAAATATCATGTTAAAAGCAATCCTTACAGCAGCAATCGTTTTATCAGTTGGATTATTATCTCTTATAAAAACAACAACACCGGCAAAAACCACTTCGGTACAATTAGCTAAAGTTATGATTAACAGCAGGACTGTTTTAGCTACAGCCGATTAATCAATTACAAAATAAATATTAATAAAACTTATAAATACAAATCAAAAACCCACATATAAAATATACAATCATGAAAAAATTAATTATTGCTACGGCTATTATATTCTCTACAAGCATCGCTACATCTTTTGCTGCTTCAACTTCAGGCGAAAAAAACACTTTAGGTACTGCTGATAGAAATGGCGAAAAAAATACACTGGGTACTGCCGATAGAAATGGCGAAAAAAATACTTTGGGTACTGCCGATAGAAATGGCGAAAAAAATACACTGGGTACTGCTGACAGAAATGGTGAAAAAAATACACTGGGTACTGCTGACAGATTCTAACTCCATAAAGAAATTAATAAACTTAACTAACAAATTACTAACCAAGACATTATAAACTATACAAATCATGAAAAAATTAATCATCGCAATTGCAATTATATTCTCTACAAGCATAGCTACTTCTTTTGCTGCAACTACCACTATTGAAAAAAACACTTTGGGTACTGCTGACAGAAATGGCGAAAAAAACACTTTGGGTACTGCTGACAGATCTGGTGAAAAAAACACTTTGGGTACTGCTGACAGAAATGGTGAAAAAAATACACTGGGTACTGCTGATAGAGGCGAAAAAAATACTTTAGGTACTGCTGACAGAAATGGCGAAAAAAATACACTGGGCACTGCTGATAGAAATGGCGAAAAAAATACACTGGGTACTGCTGATAGATTTTAATTAAAACAACATTAACCATTACAAAAATTAACACCATGAAAAAAACAGTAATAATAGTCGGGATAGTTTTAACAACAGGGTTAACTGCATTTTCATTAACCAGGAAAGAAAATAAAACAGAAGAAGTAAAAGTGAAAGTAGAAAATTTGGATAGCAAAGCAACTACCCAAAGCGCCAATGTAATATTAGCTACTGCTGATTAATTACCGGGTAACTATCATTTTTTTGCTCAATAACTGCCCACCAACCTGCATAGTATATATATATACACCCGGATCAAGATTATTTAAAGGGACACTAATAATTCTATAACCGGCATTTTGATAAGAGTCATATATATTTTTAATTAGCCTCCCGGTCATATTATACAAATTTATCTGCACATGCCCTGCCTGCGATAAGCTGAACCCGATAGTAGTACGGTCTATAGAAGGATTAGGGTAATTTTGGTTTAGGCCTATAACCAACAATTTATCATCAATTGCCCGATTAATTGCATCAAACCATACATAACTTATTAATTTATATCCCGCAGCATTGGGATGCACGTAATCCTGATACAAGGTAAAATCACGTCCCAACGCCCGGTTTATGTCTGCAAGGTAAATATGATACTCAGCCACCAATCTTTTATATAAGGCATTTATTTGGTTTACGTATAAATTTGCCGTTTTATAGGTTTGATTATTTTTATCATTAAAAAATTGTATAGTACCTATTATAGGTATAAGGTTGTGCTTTAATGATGTTTCTATATAATACCGCATATTCATTTCAGTATCGCTAATTTTAAATTTCTGAGCGGCCAAACTCAACGCGTCATTCGATCCCATTAATATCAATACAAAACCTGTACGCCCGGCAATGGCTGCCGGAAATCTTACTAAACCCTGTGTTGTTGTTTCGCCAGCAACACCGTTTGTGGTAACACTAACAATCTCACCGGTATAACATGCTTCAATATTGTTCAATAAATCCGTCTGGAAAGAAAAACCACCAACGCCGGCTACAGTACTCGCTCCGAAAGTAGTTACATTAATACTATCCTTACCATAAAATTTAGCGGCAGCACTGCAACTAGGAATCTGTGCGTAACCGGAGAAAAACAAAATGGAAAGAATAAATGAAAGAAAAATTATCTTACGATAACTCATTTATTACAATTAAAATCAACATGTAAATATATATAAACGTTCAATCAAATACATTAACCCATGCTAAGTATTTATTAACCAAATGTATAATTGCAATTATCTGACTTATAAGTCTAAATATCAATATCCTCCTGTTCTTTTATAAACATGAGTTATATTTGTTCAAAATTGAAAGCAATGCAGGATATAAAACAATATATAGAGCAACACAAACAACGTTTGTTAGATGAACTTTTTGAATTATTGCGTTTCCCATCGGTTAGTGCCGACCCAAAATATAAACCTGACGTATTAAAAACTGCTGATTATGTGGCAAAAAAACTAAGCGAGGCGGGTGCTGACAATGTTGAAATTTGCCAAACTGCAGGCTATCCTATTGTTTATGGCGAAAAAATAATTCACCCATCTAAACCAACCGTTTTAGTTTACGGTCATTACGATGTGCAGCCACCCGATCCGTTGGAACTATGGAAAACACCGCCTTTTGAACCAACAATACGCGATGGTAAAATATATGCGCGTGGTGCCTGTGATGATAAGGGTCAGTTTTATATGCATGTAAAAGCTTTTGAGTTGATGATGCAAAACGACACACTGCCTTGTAATATCAAATTCATGATAGAAGGCGAAGAGGAAGTTGGATCTAACAACCTGGGTATATTTGTAAAGGGAAATAAAGAAAAGCTGAAAGCTGATGTGGTGCTGATATCTGATACCTCAATGATAAGTATGGAACACCCGTCGCTTGAAACCGGTTTGCGTGGCCTATCCTATCTGGAAGTTGAAGTTACCGGCCCAAATCGTGATCTGCATTCGGGTGTATACGGGGGCGCGGTAGCCAACCCCGCCACTATATTGGCTAAAATGATTGCTTCTTTACATGATGAGAATAACCATGTTGCGATACCTGGCTTTTACGATGAGGTAATTGCACTGACAGATGCCGAGCGTAAAGAACTAAACGCCGCCCCATATAACGAAGAAGAATATAAAAAAGACCTGGATGTTACCGAGCTATGGGGCGAAAAAGGCTATACCACTTTTGAGCGAACCGGCACCCGCCCTACTTTGGAGGTGAACGGCATTTGGGGTGGCTACATTGGCGAAGGCGCAAAAACCGTATTACCATCAAAAGCAAGTGCAAAAATTTCTATGCGTTTGGTACCTAACCAGGGTTCTGAGAAAATTACACAACTTTTTACCGATCATTTTTTAAAGATAGCCCCGGCATCAGTAAAAGTAAAAGTTACACCGCATCATGGCGGCGAACCTGCTGTAACGCCTACAGATAGCATAGCTTACAAGGCAGCACAGTTAGCTATAACAGAATCATTTGGTAAAGCGCCGATACCTACACGCGGTGGCGGCAGCATACCTATTGTTTCTTTATTTGAAGCAGAATTAGGTATAAAAACTGTATTAATGGGTTTTGGCCTGGATAGTGACGCGCTACACTCGCCTAACGAGAAGTATGATATTTTTAATTATTACAAAGGGATAGAAACCATACCATTGTTTCATAAGTATTTTGCGGAATTGAGCAGGTAAAGATTAGTTGTTAGAGATTAAAGATTAGGTGTATTATGGAAACTAATCTTTAATCTCTATTCTTCAATCTTTAAATCACAAATTTTTCACACTTCTCTAAAAACTTATCATCCGCGTCCGCCCCTATTCCTGGTGCATCACTTATATTTAAGAAATAGCCATCATAAGTAACACCACCAACGCATGGGTCTATTAAATGGCCCAGCATACAGGTATCCATATCATAGAATTTAATATTAGGACTACTGTAAACAAAATGCAGTTTTGAGCTTAGCGCAATACGGCTTTCCAGCATACCTCCCATCATACAGGGGATACCTTTTTTGGCGGCCAGGTCATGTATCTGCTTTGCTTCATATATTCCGCCTGCTTTGGCCATTTTTATGTTAACATAATGGCATGAACCGCTTTCTATCTGCTTGCAGGCATCATGGTGATTATAAACGCTTTCATCTGCCATAATTTTAACCGGCGAAAGTTTCATTAGCTCAGGCAATTTATCATCAT
>NZ_JAQBOW010000016.1 GCF_028287845.1 Mucilaginibacter sp. | reverse complement strand
TCACGAACACTAAGTGGTTTTGTTGGGGCGCATTTTGGATGGCGTAATATGTTTTATATAGCCGCAGGCTTAATGATGGTTATGTGGGCTTTGGTATATTACCTGTTGCCCGAGGTTGAGCCCGATTATGAAGGTACTTATAAACACCTAATGCTATCTATGATGCATTTAATAAGGGATGATCCTAAACTTAGGTTAGCCGCGCTGCGTGGTGCCCTGTGCTTCGCTTGTTTTAGCGCTTTTTGGAGCACACTTACCTTTTTACTACAGCAAAACTTTAACATGGGCAGTGATATTGCAGGTTTATTTGGCCTGGTTGGTGCTTTTGGTGCCCTGGCAGTAGGTGCCATGGGAAGATTAAGCGATAAAATGGATCCTTATCATTTATCAAGCTTTACTATAACGTTGGTTATTATTTCTTTTATTGTTTTTGCGTTTTCGGGGCATAGCATGGTGGGTTTAGTGGTTGGTGTGATATTACTGGATATGGGAGTACAGGCTACACATATATCAAACCAGGCTATAATATTTGCTACAAACCCTGGGGCTCGTAATCGTATTAACACTGTATATATGGTTACTTATTTTATTGGAGGATCATTGGGGACCTTCGTGGCTACCCACCTTTGGGATCTTTATCAATGGAACGGTGTATGTATAATGAGTATCGTTGTATCTGTTATTGCTTTAGTGATGCACCTGCTTAACCGCAAAAAAATACAGCATAAAACTACAACTGTACACTCCTGAGTACTGCATTAAAAAACAGTTTCTGTTTTTTAATGCAATTTTTAAATTTAGTTCGCATTTATTTTAGTCGTGTAAAATACTTGTTTACAGTGTTATACGCTGTAATGTAAAATAAATCAGCGTTATTGATGACTTTTTTTCGCCCAATTTTAAATCTTGGCATTTAATTGGAACAGAACCTATCAACTATCAGTTATTAAGCTATGATTGTTGAAAAGAAAAAACCGAAAGAGACAAAAGAAAAGGAATGGGAAAATCCTATAGAACCTGCCAAGTCTACTGACGAACGCGATAAGGAACAAGTACTACGTCAGTATAAAGAAGCCAAACGCAGACACGATAATCTTACAGAAACAGATGATAACGAAACTAAATAAGTACAAAAAGAAAATCAAAACATACTTTATGAAAACCCGACAAAAACCTGCAACCAGCAAATTAGTAGCTCGCTTTGATAATGAATTAAGAGAAATAATAATGAATGATCTTAAAATGATAAGAGGAGTGAGGAGTTTTTTAAGAGTAATTAAAACTGAACAATTATCAGTTGCATAGTAAAACATTTGTTTAACCTACAAAAGACCATCAACCTATGGAAACTCAACAAAAACCAGCAACAAGTAAATTATTAAAAGGCTTTGACAACGAATTAAAAGAAATGTTAACTGCAGACCTGCAAGCTTTCAGAGAAAATGGTCAGTTTATCACCAGCAACAACCAGTCGACTCAACAAAAAGCCGCCTGATCAATATATCTACCTATAAAAATCTATTATCTCCTATGAAAACGATAAAGCCCTGCATTTTGCAAGGCTTTATTTTTTTGTGGCGTATTTTACAATTAAAGCAGCTGTTTTTGCAGATGCACCCGGTGTTCCCATTTTCTCGTCCAGTTGGTCATAATTAGATAACATAGTTTGGCGGTAGATTTTATTATTGAGGATAAGATCTAACTCTGCGCCTATGATTGCAGGGGTACAATCCTGCTGAATTAGCTCTTTTACAATACCGCTATTCATTATTAGGTTAACCAATGATATGTGTTTTATTTTAACAACCATACGGGCAATAGTTATTGATATTGGGTTGCCTTTATATACTACCACTTGCGGCACATTAAATAAAGCAGTTTCTAAAGTGGCAGTTCCGGAGGCTACTACAGCAGCATGGGCGTTGCTTAAAATATCATAAGTAGCATCAAATAAAACAGGTATAGATTTACCATTTAAATATTGCTGATAATATTCACTGTTAAATGGGGGCGCGCCTGCAATTACAAATTGATAATGGGGGTATTGGTTTGCAACGGCGATCATATCAGGCAGTAAATAGTTGATTTCCTGTTTGCGGCTGCCGGGTAATAAGGCGATGATCTTTTTGCCGGTTAATTTATTTTTGTTTAAAAAATCGGCATCGGGCTTAAAACCGGCGATGGCATCTAATAGCGGATTGCCAACATAATCCACCTCCATGCCCCACTCTTTATAAAAATCAACTTCGAACGGTAATATGCAGAAAAGATGATCGACTATCTTTTTTATCTTTAATACCCGTTTCTGGTTCCATGCCCAAACTTTAGGAGATATATAGTAGTTAACCGGCAGATTGTTTTCTTTGGCAAATGCGGCTATTTTTAAATTAAAACCCGGAAAATCAATCAGAATTAAAACATCGGGATGGTAGTTGGCTATATCCAATTTACAAAAAGCCAGGTTCTTTAATATAGTACGCAGGTTCGCTGCTACCTCAAAAAAACCCATAAAGGCCATATCTGCATAATGCTTAACTAACGTTCCGCCTTCGGCTTGCATTAAATCGCCACCAAAAAAACGGAACTCGGCTTGTGGGTCGAGCTTTTTTAGTTCCTTCATTAAATTGGCTCCATGCAGATCGCCGGAAGCCTCGCCTGCAACCAGGTAATATTTCATTTTACGGGTTTAGTTATCATCAGTATAAAGCCAAAAATACGAGTGTGCGCCCTATTTTGATTATTTATTTTCACTGGTGGATTTTTTTATACTTTTAAGGATGAAAAAAATAATGTTAGCACCGCTATTTATAGTATTAACAACTGTAGTATTTGCTCAAAAATATATACCCAAAATTAAACCGGGAACGGTTATGAGCTACACCGCTTATTTACGTAACGCGGGTCAGCATATCCCTATCACTTTAACTGTAAAATCAATAGGCGACCCAACCAATGTGCAATGGAACGTTGATGACTTTGGTACCGGCGTTTTTTCGATATCGGCAAAAGCACAGGATAGTGGTACAAAGTTAGTCGTACGCACACCCGATGCTGATAATGTTACCAAGCTGAAGGACGATGAAACTTTTGTAACTGTTTCAAAAACCACCTATACCAGTATGGTTAAAAATGAACCGTTTGAGCTTAACGGAATTAAATTTACAGTTGATACCAATGATACTACCGTTTATAAAATAAACAATAAGGTAGCCCCCGTTTTGCACGCTGTAAGTGCTAATAAGAAAAGCGAATTATGGGTTTTAAATAATCCGGATTTCCCGTTATTATGCGGAGAACTTTATGTAGCAAAAGGAATAGACTTAACCTTGCTGGCAATTAAGGAATAACCACATAGCCTGGTCTACCCTGATCTACCTGGTCCTACCCTGACTTTTAATCGCTATACAGGTTTAAATATTAAAATTCCAGCTATTTAAAACAGGTATAGCATGGTGCGCAGTCATATCAAACTGTATGGGGACTACTGACGCAAAGTTATTATCCAGCGCCCATGAGTCGGTATCTTCGCCATGATCATTTAATTGAAACACACCGCTTAACCAATAATATGGCCGTTTGTAAGGGTCAATTCTTTCATCAAACTCTTCGGCCCATTTGGCGTTGGCCTGGCGGCAAATTTTTATACCTTTTATATGCGCGCCTTTGGGAAAGTTTACATTAAGCAACGTAGCCGTAGGTAAGCCATTGGTTAAAACCTGTAACGCTATTTCTTTAACATATTTAAGGCAATGGCTAAAATCGGCTTGCAGGGTATAATCATCCAATGAAAATCCGATAGATGGTATACTTTCTATAGCCCCCTCTACCGCTGCCGACATGGTGCCCGAGTATAACACATTTATACCATTGTTCAAGCCATGATTAATACCGGACACACATAGATCCGGCTTTTTACCTTTAAATATTTTGGTAACAGCCAGCTTCACACAATCAACCGGGGTGCCAGAGCAGCTGTACATTTCTATACCTTCGTAAATATCAACCCTATCTAAACGCAGCGGTTTGCCTATGGTAATGGCGTGCCCCATGCCCGATTGCGGACTATCCGGCGCTACAACCACTACGCGGCCAATCTCTTTCATTACATGCATCAGGGCCTTTATGCCGGGTGCGGTAATACCATCGTCGTTTACTACTAATATGTTGGGTAGGGTGTTTTTCATTTTGACTCAAAATTAGTTATATTTAATTTATGCTTGCTGAAGAAAAGAAGTTTACAATTGATGAATACATGCGACTCCCCATAGGAGCGCCATATCAATATATTAATGGCTGTTTGGTTGATTGGCCATCAAGGACACCGATCCATCAAACTATTAGTATAAGGCTTTCGCAAATTATCCTGAACTATTTAGATAGCACTAATAATA
This sequence comes from Mucilaginibacter sp., assembly GCF_028287845.1. Classification (GTDB taxonomy): domain Bacteria; phylum Bacteroidota; class Bacteroidia; order Sphingobacteriales; family Sphingobacteriaceae; genus Mucilaginibacter. Next base: position 3,926 of record NZ_JAQBOW010000016.1, on the reverse strand, counting down.
ACGGTGTAGTACTTGCCGCGCCTATGTGATGTAAAGTTTGATGATGGTAATGTTTTACAACCAGATGTATTATATATTTCTGAACAAAGAAAGGCTGAGCTTGTAAAAAACGTAATTGAAGGTGCACCGAACTTAGTTATTGAAATTCTTTCTCCATCAAATGCCTATTATGATTTGCGCCAGAAAAAAGATATTTATGAAAAATACGGCGTTAAAGAATATATTATTATTGACCCTGTACAGGAAAATGCAGATCTATATGCGTTGAAAGATGGTAGCTATCAGCTACCTCAAAAAGTTCAAAAGCATGAAACCTTGAATTCTATATTATTACAAGGGTTTAGTATTGAACTGTCAAAGCTGTTTCAATAAAACCTTATTAATTTCTTTACTCCGATTGTATTTCCTTTAACCTGCAATATACATGCTCTATTGCATGATAATATTGAAATTTAATAATTCTAACGGCTTGTTTTGCTATTGTTTCATCATAAATATGTGATAACTCATTACATTTTTGAAGTATACATAACCATGTATCACTGTCTCCAATTATTTTCAATTGAAAGCCAATCTTTATTATTTCACGTGGATAGGTAATATTAAAATCTTGTTCATACAAATATTGTTCAAGTGTTTTCCAACCTAATTCAAATGTAGAATCTAACGACCTTACCAAACCACCTATCTCAATGGGCGTATAATTTTCTTTATCCACCGCTGATTTAAAAAATAAAAAAGCCTTTTCAAAACTCTGAAAGCGTTGTTGCCAACGGACATCTTTGTTTTCCATTATAGTGATAAAGATAATATATAAATTATATATCTGTAAATCTACAACGCTCCCGCCTTAATCTCCTCAACCACAGCCGGGTCAAGCAGGGTAGAGGTGTCGCCTAAATTACTGGTATCACCTTCGGCTATCTTTCTTAATATACGGCGCATTATTTTGCCTGATCGTGTTTTAGGCAAGCCGGTTACAAACTGAATTTTATCGGGTTTGGCAATGGGGCCTATAATACGGGCAACTGTCATAACTATATCCTTGCGGGTAAGTTCGTCATCGTCATGCTTGTTGGGGCATACCACAAAGGCATATACGCCTTGTCCCTTAATGTCATGCGGGTAACCAACCACGGCAGATTCTACCACGCTGCTGTGCATATTAATAGCGTTTTCCACTTCGGCAGTGCCAATGCGGTGGCCCGATACGTTTAATACATCATCAACACGGCCGGTTATGCGGTAGTAGCCGTCTTCATCACGCAGGCAACCATCGCCGGTAAAATACATATCCGGGTAAGTAGCAAAATAGGTGGTACGGCAGCGCTCATGATCGCCATAGGTAGTGCGCAGCATGCCCGGCCACGGGAATTTAATACATAAATTACCGCTTACGCCGTTGCCCTCAATTACATCGCCTTTCTCGTCAACTAAAACAGGCTGTATGCCCGGCAAAGGCAAACCTGCATATCCGGGTTTTAATGGGGTAATGCCGGCAATCGGGCTTATCATGTGCCCTCCATTCTCGGTTTGCCACCAGGTATCAACAATAGGGCATTTGCCATTACCAATTTTTTCATCGAACCAATGCCAGGCTTCCTCATTAATAGGCTCACCTACCGATCCCAGTTTCGTTAGTGAACTCAGGTCCTTGTCTTTTAATACATCATCACCAAAACTCATTAATGAGCGTATGGCCGTAGGCGCGGTATATAATATGTTTACTTTATATTTATCTACAATATCCCACAAACGCCCGGCGTCCGGGTAGGTTGGTATGCCCTCAAACATTAGTGAAGTTGCGCCTTGCGATAGGGGTCCGTATACAATGTAAGAGTGCCCGGTTATCCAGCCAATATCTGCTGTGCAAAAATAAACCTCATTGGGTTGATACTGAAACGTAGTATCAAAAGTAAAACCCGTATACACCATATAGCCGCCGCAGGTATGTACTACACCCTTTGGTTTCCCGGTAGAGCCGGAAGTATAGAGGATGAACAACATATCTTCGGCATCCATTTCTTCGGCAGGGCAATCCGGGTTGCCTTGTGTTTCTACCTTTTTAATTTCGTCTTCCCACCAAACATCCCGACCTTTAATCATGGAAACCGGCGTGCGGGTACGGGTAAGTACAATAACCTTTTTTACAGACGGGCAGGTTACCAGTGCGTCGTCAATAACAGATTTTAACGGAATATCCTTGTTTCCTCTAAAACCACCATCGGCAGTAATAACTATATTACAGGCAGCATCCTGTATTCTGTCTGATATGGACTGTGCCGAAAATCCGCCAAAAACAACCGAATGGATAGCGCCAATGCGCGCGCAAGCCAAAAGGGCGATAGCCAGCTCGGGCACCATGGGCATATATATACATATACGGTCGCCTTTTTTGGCGCCGTTGTTTTTTAATACATTGGCAAACTGGCAAACCTTATCATGCAATTGTTTATACGTTAATATCCGGTGATCTTCATTAGGATCATTTGGCTCCCATATTATAGCGGGTTTATCGCTTAGGGTATTCAGGTGCCTGTCTAAACAGTTTTCGGTAATATTAAGCGTCGCTCCCTCAAACCATTTAATATTCGGCTCTTTAAAGTTCCATTCTAATACCTTGTTCCACTTTTTTTTCCATAAAAAACTATCGGCAATGCCGGCCCAAAATTCTTCCGGTTGGTTAACGCTTTGTTTATATATTTCTTTGTAATGGTCAAAAGAGGTGATCTTCATTGTTTTTAGTATAAAAATGGGTTTATTCGCGAGTTTAAACGACGCTGTAAAATTACGATTTTCAGCATAAATCAGTCCAATAAAAAAGAATTTGAAAATATTTAAATACACTGTTGTCTATTTGACTTAAAATCCTGATATTTGCAAACTCTTTTAATAAAAGGGCGAATTAAAAAATAATTGTCATGTCAAGAATTTGTGATTTAACAGGAAAGGCGTCAATAGTTGGAAACAACGTTTCTAACTCAAACCGTAAAACTAAACGCAGGTTTCATCCAAACCTAAAGCTTAAAAAGTTTTATATCCCTGAAGAAGATAAATGGATAACCTTAAAGGTGTCTACATCAGCTGTTAAAACTATCAGCAAAAACGGTATAACAGCTTGTATCAACAAGTTTGTAAAAAAAGGATATATATAATAGTTGATTAGTGAGTGGAGAATAGTGATCAGTCATTGTTTTCTGTTTAATATCAACCATAAAAATAAATAAGATGGCTAAGAAAGGTAATAGAGTTCAGGTAATATTAGAGTGCACAGAGCACAAGGCAACCGGTATGCCGGGTATGTCTCGTTACATTACCACCAAGAACAAAAAGAATACAACAGAGAGACTGGAAATGAAAAAATTCAACCCGGTTTTAAGAAAAGTAACTGTTCATAAAGAAATTAAGTAATTAATTGGATCGAGCCAATAACTCATTCACTAATTCACTCATTCAATAATTAAAAAGACATGGCAAAGAAAGTAGTTGCAACCCTGAAAGTTGCCGGTAAAGGCAAAGATTTTTCAAAAGTAATCACCATGAATAAGTCGCCAAAAACAGGTGCTTATTCATTCAAAACACAAATCGTAGCTAACGATTTTGTTAAGGATGCTATTGCCGGAAAATTATAACCCGGGAATAACCTTATATAATATTTAAGCCATCTTGTTGATACGAGAGGGCTTTTTTTGTATAGGTGCAGGGATATGCGCCTATACAAATGTTTGAATAAAAAGCGTTTAACTAATATTTATTAATTTGCACATCTACACATTTGCATATCTGCACATTTAAGGCAATGGGATTATTTGATTTTTTTAAGAAAAAGGAAAGCACACCACAAGAGCAGGAGGTGCTTGATGCCGGGTTAGAAAAAACCAAGGATAACTTTTTTTCAAAAATTACCAAAGTAATAGCCGGTAAAT
>NZ_JAQBOW010000129.1 GCF_028287845.1 Mucilaginibacter sp. | reverse complement strand
TAGTTTAGAGGTATCTCCATTTTTGGCTTTAAAAGGTGCCGAAACTTTTGAGCAGGCAAAACTGCTTTGGAAACAAGTTGATCGCGAAAATGTAATGATTAAGATCCCGGGTACACAACCTGGTTTATATGCTATACGCAAATCTATCGCGCAAGGTATTAACATTAACGTTCCCCTGTTATTTGGTTTGCCACGTTACGAAGCTGTAACCGAAGCTTATATTTCTGGTTTAGAAGATCATTTGGCTGCGGGCCACAGTATCGAGCATATCTCATCTGTAGCCAGTTTCTTTTTAAGCCGTATAGATGTATTGATCGACCCGATATTAGACGAAAAAGGCTTAGGCGACCTGAAAGGCGAAGTTGCCATTGCATCTGCCAAAAAAGCATACGAAATTTACAAAAGAGTGTTCAGCGGTCCACGTTGGGAAAAACTGGCAGCTAAAGGCGCTAAACCACAACGTTTACTATGGGCAAGTACCAGCAGTAAGAACCCTGCATTTAAAGACACCAAATATGTTGAGGCTTTGATAGGTGCGGATACTGTTGATACCGTTCCTTTGGAAACTATTGAAGCATTCCGCGATCATGGTATTGCTGCAGATACATTAGAGCAAGGATTGGATAAAGCAACCGAAGCTTTGGATCGTGTTAAAGCGGCAGGTATTGATATTGACCAGATCACTCAGCAATTAGAAGACGAGGGTATTGATAAATTCAACCAACCTTTCGAAAAACTATTACAATCTATAGAAGCTCAAAAAAGCAAGGTTTAAATAAGTTGGGTAATGGAAACTAACGACCTTAAAATACTTTTTTTTGATATCGGCGGTATATTGTTAACCAATGGCTGGGGGCATGAATCGCGTAAGCTGGCTGCCGAAAAATTCGGGCTGGATTATGCCGAGGTAAATGCCCTGCATACCTTCATTTTCAATGTATATGAAATTGGCAGCGTAACGCTGGATGAATATCTTGATACTGTAGTATTTAATCATCCGCGCGATTTTGCAAGGGAAGACTTTAAGGAGTTTATTTACCAGCAATCTGTTGAGCTGCCTACGCTGGCCTGGTTAAAGGAATGGAAGAAAGATTGCGGCTTCCGCATCATTTCTATTAATAATGAAGGCAAGGAGTTAAATGATTACCGGGTGAAGAAGTTTAAGCTGCATGATTTTTTTGATGCTTTTGTATCATCATGCGAGGTTAAGCTGCGCAAACCCGATCCAAGTATCTGGAAACTGGCTATGGGCATAGCGCAGGTACAACCTAACCAATGTGTTTATTTTGACGACCGGATAATGTTTGTTAACGCGGCACAGCAATTGGGTATCAGGTCCTTTCAGCATACCGACCTTGAATCGACCAAAAAAATATTACAACAATTAAAAGAGGAAAACCACAACAAATAATATGAGCACACCAAATAAATATGATTTCGGCATGATAGGCTTAGGCACTATGGGCCGTAACTTACTATTAAACATGGGCGACCATGGTGTAAAAGGGGCAGGCTTTGATAAAGACGCGTCAAAAGGCGCTTTGTTAGAGCAGGAAAGCAAGCACGGAAACCTTAAAGGTTTTAGTGATGTAAAAGAATTTACAGCCAGCCTTAACAGCCCGAAAGCAATTATGATGTTGGTGCCTGCCGGTAAAATTGTTGATGATGTTATTGAAGAACTATTGCCTTTACTGGATAAGGGTGATTTAATTATAGATGGCGGAAACTCTTACTTTTTAGATACTAACCGCAGGGTAGAGTATTTGGAAGGTAAAGGCATTCACTTTTTCGGTATGGGCATATCAGGCGGTGAAGAAGGCGCGCGCAAAGGGCCAAGTATGATGCCGGGTGGCGATAAAGAAGCTTACAATGTAATGAAGCCTATTTTAGAGTCGATAGCGGCTAAGGTTGATGGCGCGCCATGCGTTACTTACATTGGCCCCGGTGCTGCCGGTCACTTTGTTAAAATGGTACATAACGGTATTGAGTATGGTGTAATGCAATTGCTTGCCGAAACCTACGAGATACTTAAAAAAGGCTTAAAGCTGGATAACGACGCTATTGGTAAGATATTTACCGAGTGGAACGAGGGCCGTTTAAAATCATTCCTGATGGAAGTTACCCGCGATATATTTCAATACAAAGCGCCGGGCACAGATCATTTATTATTAGATGATATAAAGGACGAAGCGAGAGCAAAAGGAACCGGTAAATGGACATCGCAAGTAGCTATGGACCTTCAGGCTCCTATACCAACTGTAGATTCATCAGTTGCCATGCGCGACCTTTCTAAATACAAAGCATTAAGAGTAAAAGCAGCGGCGTTATACAGCCAGGAAGACCCAAAGCTTGATGTTGATACTAAAACATTCTTAGCCGAATTAGAGCAAGCCTTTTATTTTAACATGATCATTACTTATTCGCAAGGCATGCACATGTTGTTAAGGGCATCCGAAGAATATAAATACCAGCTTAAATTAGATGAGATAGCTAAAATATGGCGCGGTGGCTGTATCATCAGGTCGGTGTTTTTAAATGACATTTATAACGCCTATCAAAAAGATGCCAAATTAGAGCACTTACTATTAGACAGCCAGGTACAAAAAGACGTTACCGATGCCGTTAAAGGTGCCAGATCAGTATTATCAAAAATAACAGCGGCAGGTATTGCCGCGCCTTGTTATGCGGCATCATTAAGTTATTTCGACGCGTTCCGCAGCGCAAGAATGCCTTCAAACCTTATACAGGCTCAGCGCGATTATTTTGGCGCGCATACTTATGAGCTAATAGGTAAAGAAGGAACTTTCCATACCCAATGGGTAGCTAAAAATTAATTAAAATAAGATATTATCATGTCTATAATAAAATCAGATCCCACCATATTTGTCATATTCGGCGGTACCGGCGATTTAAACTCGCGTAAACTTGCCCCGGCACTGTATAATTTATTTCTTGACGGATGGTTGCCAGCGCAATTTTCTATCATCGGTACCGGGCGTACCAAATTAACTGATGAGCAGTTTAGAGCAAATTTGCTTGAAGATATAAACAATTTCTCGCGTAGTGGTAAAGCCGTTAAAGCCAAATGGGATGAATTTGAAAAAAACATTTACTACCAGGTTTCGGACGCTAAAGACGCCGAAACTTATAAAGAGTTTGGCAAACGTGTAGATGCACATAACGCCGAGTGGAAAACAAGAGCTAATGTTATTTATTATTTAGCGGTATCACCTTCATTCTTCCCAATCATCACGGCAAATTTGGCTAAAGCCAAACTGACCACCGATGTAGAAAGGGCACGTATTGTAATTGAGAAACCATTTGGACACGACCTGGAATCTGCAAAAGAATTGAATAAATTACTTGCGGGTCTTTTTAATGAAAAACAGATATACCATATAGACCATTATTTAGGTAAGGAAACAGTACAGAACATTATGGCTTTCCGTTTTGCCAACTCTATATTGGAACCTATCTGGAACCGTAATTATATAGAGCACGTACAGATTTCTGTTACCGAGCAATTAGGAGTTGAAGACCGCGGCGATTATTATGACGGTGCAGGTGCTATGCGCGACATGATCCAAAATCACTTGTTGCAATTGCTGTGCCTGGTGGCTATGGAAACTCCGGTTAATTTTAATGCCGACGAGATACGTAACCGCAAAGTTGATGTATTACATGCGATGCGCAGGTTTTCGCCCGAGGATGTGCGTATGTCGGCTGTAAGGGGGCAATATGCTAAAGGCTGGATGGAAGGTAAAGAAGTACCGGGCTACCGCGAAGAACCTAAGGTTGATCCAAACTCAAATACCGAAACATTTGCCGCAATTAAATTCTTTGTTGATAATTGGCGCTGGCAGGGTGTACCATTTTATGTACGTACCGGCAAAAGGCTGCACCAATCATCATCCGTGATTTCTATACAGTTTAAAGACGTGCCGCATAAGGTATTCCCTACCGAGGCTACCGAAAGCTGGCAACAAAACAGGTTAATCATCAGTATACAGCCTGAAATGAGCATCCGCCTGCAAGTACAGGCCAAACGCCCGGGGCTGGATATGATATTAAATACCGTTGATATGGTATTTGATTATAAAGGAACTTATACCAATCAGGCACCAGAGGCCTATGAAACTTTATTATTAGATACCATGCTGGGCGACCAAACCTTGTTTATGCGTGGCGACCAAATAGAAGCAGCATGGGAACTGATTATGCCAGTATTAAGCACCTGGACCAATAAAAAGAGCCTGAATTTCCCTAATTATTCTGCCGATTCATGGGGCCCTGAAAGTGCCGAGGCGCTTATCGCCCGTGATGGTTTTAACTGGTTCTCTTTACCGTTAAATGGTAGTAAAAAATAATAAGCCCCTCCCAACCCTCCCAGAAAGGGAGGGCTTTAAAAAAGATGGAAAAAGTCTCCCCCACCGGAGGAGACTTTAGAAGAGGCTAATAATAAAGGATTTATAAAACTTAGCAATGAACTTAAACATTTTCAATACGGAAGACGAAGTACTTGATGCTTTAGCTCAATACTTTGTAAAAATAGCCAACGAAGCTATCGCTGCAAAAGATAAATTCTCAGTGGCATTATCAGGCGGCAGCTCTCCCAAAAAATTGTATGAGTTGTTAGCTTCAACCATTTACGCGGATAGCGTAGAATGGAGCAAGGTTTATTTCTTTTTTGGTGATGAGCGCAATGTGCCGCAAACCGATAAGGATAGTAATTACCTGATGGCAAAAAAAGCTTTGTTTGAGCCTTTGTATATTGATAGCGATCATATTTTCGCGGTTGATACAACGCTGACTCCAAAAGAGGCTGCACAAAAATATGCCGAAACCATAGCAGAGTTCTTTGACGAGGATGAAATGAGCTTTGACCTGGTATTATTAGGTTTAGGTGATAACTCGCATACCGCGTCGCTGTTTCCTTACACCCCGGTTTTGCATGATGTAACCCCATCGGTAAAAGAAGTTTGGCTGGAAGATCAGCAGGTATATCG
>NZ_JAQBOW010000121.1 GCF_028287845.1 Mucilaginibacter sp. | reverse complement strand
CTCAGATCTATATCAGCGCTCCAATCCATATAGGCAGATATTTCTGCGCTGCCACGGCTGGTGGTACTACGCACCATTTGCAAGTTGGGTATTTGTTTTATAGCATTTTCTAATGGCTTTGTTATGGTGATCATCATTTTGTTTACAGGTTGTAAGCCCGCATCGGCAATGATCTTTATTTTAGGAAACGTTATTTCAGGAAAAAGTGATGTTTGCAGCTTGGTATAAGCAAATATGCCCCCCATTAAAATAAGGGCTAAAACAAGCATTAGCGGTTTCCTGTAAAAAACAAATAGGTTTTCTACCTTACTTACCTTTGTATCTGTTGTTTTAGGTGTCATTTTATAATTTTAACTTTAGCTGTATCTGCCAACCCGTAGTTGCCGGTAATAATAATTTTATCCTGTGCTGTGAATTTAGGGGATAATATTTCCACATAATCGCCGCTTTCTATACCTTTTTTTACCGGTGTTTTAACAGCAGTTGTAGGGTTTATTAATTTCATCACCCAAAAATCTGTTTGTGTTTCATTAGCTAATACCGCTGTTTTGGGTAACGATTGCGTGTTTTGTTTTAGTGAACGTACTATCCGGGCCTTAGCCACCAAATTTTCGGGAATGGTATTATCAGCATTTGTTTTTATAACAACACCTTGCGTTTGTGCTGCCGTATCAACCGTTGGCATAAATGAGGAGACCCTGCCATTTATCTTTCTTCCGTCGGGTAAGGTAAGCTGTACATCCTGGTTGCTTTTTACGGTCGATCGCAGTTCATAAGGCAGTTGCATTACAAAAACAAAGCTCGCCCGGTCGCTTATTACTGCTAACTGTTCACCATCCTGCACGTAATCGCCATTTTGATGGTTTAATTGGGTTACATAGCCATGTTCAGACGCTTTAATTTTATTGACCCCAGTAAATTTAAAAGTAGTATCTAAAATATTAATGGTGTTGCCAATGCTTTGAGCTTCCTTGGTTTTAATGGTGAATAATACTTCGCCTTTATTTACATAATGCCCTATTTGTATACGTACATTTTGTATATAGCCATTGGCATTGGCCTTAACAATATTTCGTTGAAGGAAAGAGGAGGTAGCATTCAGATTGGTATAATCAACCATTGTACTGTCATTAACAGTAGTTACGGTAACAGGGGTTATGGCCTCAACTTTTGCATCATCTCCTGCAGCTGCGGTATCACTGCCCTTACAGGCCGCCAGCAATATTAACAAACTTAATACAAAGTATACAGGCTTAATGCGGGGATAGGTTTCACTCAATATTTTCATGATTATTATTTGTTCCAGTAATTTAACTGATTAATGAGTTGCAGCCTGCTTATAGTAGTTTGAGTAAGCAGGTTTTTTGCAGTAAGATAATTATTTACAGCCAGTATCAGATCGGCTATTTTAAGGTCGCCGGTTTGTAAAAGTTGGGTGTCTACTTTTATTAAACTTTCTGTATACTTTATCTGTTCATATACTTGGTTTAGTATTTTATCGCTCTCATTTATTTGCTGATTTAGCTGCGCTATTTGCTGCCGGTATTGTACATCAAAAAACGATTTATAACTTAATCTAGAGTCTTCTTCTATGGCAAGCCGTTGATGCAGTAATTTGCGCTGCCCCCCATCATATATAGGTACAATAATGTTAAAGCCCACACTTGTACCAAAGTTTTTATATTCCTGCCCGGTAAAATCTGAATTAAAGCCGGCATCACCAAATACGTTTATTTTTGGCTTGTAGCTGAAATCAATTAACCGGTGACTGTTGATCAACCTTAAGCTATCCAGCTTAAATTTTTGATAAAATATACTGCTTGAAATTTGCGGAGTTTGTGTTTTTTGAATGGCTGGTTCGCTCAATTGCGCCATAGAAGTATCAGCAATCCCCGTCAAATAATTAAGAGTCGCATAATCATTTTTATATTGCAGGGATGCTTGTAGTAATTGTAATTGTTGTTGCTTTAATGTTACAACAAATGCCAGGTAATCACTTTGCCTGTATACATTTGCGCGTGTTAGTTTTTTAAGTATTGCCTCTTCCTGGTTAAGCAATTCAATGGTTTCGCTAATAAATTTTAATTGTTGCGCACTTCCATAGGCGGTGATATATTGCGCGATTATTGATTTCCTCAGGTCCTGCTCAGAAATACGAGACAACGCTATAAGCGAATCTCTTTGTAATTGAATAGCCGCGTATTGGGTGTTTAAATTACCACGGCCGATTATTGTTTTGCTTACTCCTAATAAAGCATTAAAAGTTTGTACATTGGTAATGGCACCCGAATATCCAAATCCGTTTATAACCGGCGCAAACAAGCCCGCAGTTGATGCATTTACCTGGAAGTTATTGCTGGCCCTTAATCTTAAACTATCTAATTTACTTAAACCTACCTGGTTGTGTATATCTCTTAACAACGGGCTGTTTTTTTGCGCGATATCCAAATAATGGTCTAATGAATAAGTTTGTGCCAGCGAAACTGAATAGGAGCTGATAAAAATAATAATGCAAAAAAACCACTTCATTCGTAAAAGCATATAGATATTTATTCTGCAATAGTAAATTATAAATCTGTATTAAAGTTGTATGGAATGCAACAAGTTTTATACAGATTTGTTATAGACTTTTATAGAAATGTTTAGATAAAATATTATTATGTGGTGGATATATGCTTTACTATCAGCACTTTTCGCGGCCCTTACGGCTATTTTTGCAAAAATCGGTATCAAAGGAGTTGATACAGATCTGGCTACGGCTATACGTACAGTGGTTGTTATTATATTGGCATGGACAATTGTATTTGTTAAAGGAAGCAATGACACAATTGGCAGTTTGACCAAACAAAACTGGACGTTCCTTATCCTCTCCGGCTGTGCTACGGGCCTGTCATGGATATGTTATTTTAAAGCCCTGCAATTGGGTGAGGTCTCGCAGGTAGCACCTGTTGATAAACTGAGTGTAGCCCTGGCTATTGTTTTAGCAGCAGTGTTTTTGGGCGAAACGCTTACTTTAAAAACAACCATTGCTGCGCTGCTTATTATTGGCGGAACATTTGTATTAATTTTTTAAAACAACCATTGTAGCTGCTTATAATTGGCCCGGCCAATTGTATTGATTTTATTACCAAGCTAAAAATTCTAATTTAATTCAGCATTGACACGTACTTTTGTAGAATTATGCTAGAATTATTTATGAAAAGAATTTGTATTGCTATTTTTTTAATTGTTTCTTTTGTTACAGCTAAAGCACAAAATAATGGCAAAATTACCGGTAAAGTTATTGATGCTTCAACTAAACAGCCTGTTGAATATGCTACTATAAGTATTTTTAAAACCGGAGTAGCCAGCCCCTTTAGTGGTTCAGTATCTGATGACAAGGGTAGTTTTTCAATCAATAATATTGCTAATGGTGAATATACCATAAAGGTGGAATTTATGGGTTATAAGGCTAACACTATAGATCATGTTATTATTAGTAATGCCACTGCTATTGTATCTTTAAATACATTATTGCTTGCCCCGGTGCAAAACGAGCTGCAAACGGTAACCATTGTAGGCAAGACCCCAACTGTTGATAATCAAATAGACAAAATGGTTTATAATGCCGCTAATGATCTTACATCGCAAGGTGGAGCGGCTTTGGATATATTAAAGAAAGTGCCGCAGGTAACAGTTGATATAGACGGTAATGTGGAGTTGCAGGGAAATGCCAATATCAGGTTTTTAATTAATGGTAAGCCATCAAGCATTTTTGGCGCCAGCCTTGCCGATGCTTTACAATCAATACCAGCCAGCCAGATAAAAAGTATAGAAGTAATAACAAGTCCCGGTGCAAAATATGATGCAAACGGTACCGGCGGTATTATTAATATAATTTTAAAAGAAAGTAAAGTAGAGGGTGTTAATGGTAACATCAATCTTTCGGCCGGTACACGGTTAGATAATGCATCAATGAACATAAATGCCCGTAAAGGAAACTTTGGTGTAAATGCTTTTTTTGGTGGCAACCAGCAAATAAACAGCACCACTGTTAATACCAATAACCGTTTTACTACTGATAATAACGCAGGTACATTAACTCATTTGTACCAAAATGGCAGTACTGCATTTGTAAGAGGAGGGTACAAATCGGGTTTGAGTTTAAATTGGAGTATTACTAAGTATGATGATTTAACAGCTGCCGTTGGTTTTAATCATTTTGATAATCATTATAATGGCTTAACCAACCAGGATCAAACAACAAGTGGACTTACTACCAACAACCTGCTTTCTGATCTTCCTTCTTTACGTAATTCAAATAGTAAATTTAATGCAAATTCAATTGATTATAGCCTTGATTACAAGAAGACCTTTAAAACAGAGGGCCAGGAATTAGATATTTTATATACAACCAGTCAAAGCAAAAATACGGCTTATTCTTTTCAACAGCAGGATTATTCATCAGGCGTGTACCCTTCAAGCGGTGCCATGAGTAATAATCCCGGCAAGGATAAAGAAACAGATATTTCTATTGATTATACACATCCTCTTAGTAAAACGTTTATAATAGAAACTGGCGCTAAAGGTGTTTTTGAAACTATAAATAATAATGTTGCTACCGATACACTTTCGGCAGGCGGATTTATACCAAATGCCAATCAAACTTATGGGTTTAATTATCAGCGTAACGTATATGCCTATTATTTATCAACCCAGTTTTCATTGTTTAATAATTTTATAAATGCAAAAGCCGGCTTAAGGGATGAGTATACCAAAACTACTTCTGATTTTCCAGGGGCAAATATTCCGGGCTATAATACGTTAGCACCCTCTGCTGTTATATCGCATAAATTTGACCCGTCGCAATCTATTAAGCTAAGTTATAGCTATCGTATTGAGCGCCCTGATTATGGCGATCTTAATCCATTTTATAACATCAGCGATCCGCATAACATAACTACAGGTAATCCCAACTTAAAGCCCGAAATAGGGCATAATTATGAGTTGGGCTATAATAAATCATACAATAGCGGTGCAAATTTCTATGTCGCTGTTTTTTACCGTTATAATACCAATGATATACAAACATATACCACCCAGTATGATACATTAAATGTGGGTGGAACTAAATATACAAATGTGTTTTTAAATCAACGTTATAATATCGGAACAGAAACCACAGAAGGCCTTAGCCTGTTTGGCTCGGTACCGGTAACAGATAAACTTAACTTGCGTTTAAACTCTATGTTTGCTGACAGGATAACCAGTAACCCAGGTAGCCCAAATGTTAGCGGATTTACTTATAGGCTCAACTTAAATACAACCTACCAGTTTGGCCATGATTTGATTGCCGAGGTGTTTGGTAATTATAATTCATCGCAAAGAACTATACAAGGAACCCGGCCTTCATTTTTCTCCTATAATTTCGCTTTTCGTAAGGAGCTTCTTAATAAGAAAGCAAGCATAGGTTTTACTACTACAGATCCGTTTACCAAATACGTAAATCAATGGGCGACCACAGCAGGAACAAACTTCAATCAATCTAGTTTGCGCCAGGTACCTTTTCGTACATTCGGGATAAGTTTAAGCTACAAATTTGGAAAGCTTGAATTTAAAAAAGATAAAGAAAAGGAAAAAGATGATAATGGCAATAATTTACAGGCACCACCCGAAAATTAAAACGTTTATTTGAACTTGTACAACTTTAATACAAAAATTGAACAAGTTTACTACAGAATACAATTATAACTTGAATAAAAAATCAAGATTATGAAAAAGGTATTAGTAATGGGCATTGCCCTGATTGCAACCGGTAGTGTTGTAGCACAGGATTTAAAAAGTAAGGATGTTCCTCAGGTAGTTAAATCTGCATTGATGAGTAAATATCCCGAGGCAGCTAAAGTAAGCTGGGAAAAAGAAAAAGGCAATTACGAGGCTAATTGGGGTGGTAAATCGGGCGAGGATAACTCTGTAGTATTTACTCCGGCTGGTGCATTTGTTGAAATTGTTAAAGCTATACCAATTAGCGAGTTACCCAAAAACATTGCACCTTATGTTGCTGCAAAGTACAAAGGCGCAAAAATAAAGGAAGCCGGTAAAGTAACTGATGCCGCCGGAAAGACAATGTTTGAAGCCGAAATAAAAGGCGGCGATTTGATATTTGATGAGAAAGGTAACTTTATAAAAAAGGACTAATCTTTAATGCAATTAGATAAGCGAAAAAAACATATTATACAGTATGTGCTGGGATTTATAACCCTGGGATTTATTTTACTTACTGTGTTTGTATGTTTTTTTCCTTCTTCTTTTATAGACAGGGAATTTTCTGCCGAAGTGCAGGAACACCAATATCCGTTCCTGGATACATCCATGAAAGCCATAAGCCTGCTTGGTTACATGCCATATGCACCAATTATGGTATTAGGCACAGCATTAATATTTTTAATATTTAAGTACAAAAAGGAAGCATTATTTCTGGTACTTACCTTAATATCCGGATTAATAAGCTCGGCTATTAAATTATTAATAAACCGCCCCAGGCCCTCAGAGCCATTAGTAAGAATTATAGTTAAAACCCAACAACAAAGCTTCCCAAGCGGGCATGTGCTTTTTTATGTAATATTTTTTGGCTTTTTAACCTTATTGATGTATAAAATTAAAACAATCCCTAAATATTTAAGGATACTGGTTTCCACAATAAGTTTGTTATTGATCTTTTCCATCCCATTTTCACGCATTTATTTGGGCGCCCATTGGTTCACAGACGTTACTGCCGGGTTTTTATTAGGACTTATATGCTTGTATATCCTCAGCTTTTTATATTTAAGGCCCTCATCACCTTAAAAAAGTTAAGTATTTACCTTATTTAAAACTGTATTTGGCTTAAATTTGAAACTTGATACCGTCTAATAAAATAACTGCTCCCCGTACTCCTAAATAGTTGCGTACTGCCAATGCCGTTTTTTTCTTTCTCTCAGGCTTTGGCTATGCCTCATGGGCATCGCGAATACCCACTATACAACACCAGTTACATTTAAACGAAGCGCAATTAGGCGGTATGTTATTTGCCATGCCTATCGGGTTGATACTTACCTTGCCTGTAACGGGCCACTTATTAAGTAAATATAGCAGCAGGCGCATTATGTTTTTTGGCTGCTTGTTTTTTAGTGTTGTATTAGCTTTGATTGGGTTTAGTGTAACTATATGGCAATTGGTATTGGCGTTGTTTTGCTTTGGGGTATCGCGTAATTTGTTTAACATATCAACCAATGCGCAGGCGGTAGGCGTGCAGGCTTTGTACAATAAATCTATCATGGCAACCTTTCATGGTATATGGAGTATGGCAGGCTTTGGAGGGGCTGCTGTGGGGTACTTTATGGTATATTATAATATTGGCACAGCCTATCATTTATTAGGTGTAAGTATACTGCTTGTTGTATTTACACTCTGGTTTATTAAAGGAACTATTTATGCAGCACCTGTACCTCAGCCAAAGAAAAAGTTGTTTACCCTTCCAGAAAAATCATTAATAACATTTTCGCTTATCTGCTTTGCTTCAATGGCTTGCGAAAACACGATGTATGATTGGAGCGGTATTTATTTTGAAAAAGTGATACATGTAACTAAAGCTGGTGCAACCGCGGGGTTTGTGGTTTATATGATAGCCATGACGATTGGTCGTTTTGTGGGCGATTTTGCAGTAAACCGCGTTGGAATTAAAAACCTGCTAAGATTTAGCGGCATATTTATTTTTAGCGGATTACTGTTATCTGTATTGTTCCCATTTCAACTTACTGCCGGGTTTGGGTTTATATTGGTTGGCTTGGGGGTATCATGCATAGTGCCTATGGTGTTCCAAATGGCGGGTAAATCAACCACCATGAGTAGCGGCACAGCATTGGCTTCTATATCTTCCATTGGTTATTTGGGTTTCTTAATAGTGCCCCCATTTATAGGCTTTATCGCGCAGGCAGCCGGTTTAAGATGGTCGTTTGGATTGATCTCTTTATTAGGTGCGTTAGTGGTTGTTCTGGTTTATAATATAAAGGACGATAAAGAGTAAACTATTTAGCTTTATTAATTGTTATTAAGTCTATACAGGAAAAGTATCTATGGAAGCCACAGACCAACATTATAAATTTATTAACAGTAAAACCGGCAACGTAATTTATCACTATACTGTAAAAGGCGAACATAGCGAAGATGATGTTAAAACAGAATTAGAAAAAATAAAAGCCGAAGTTGCTATAAAAAACAAGATGTTTTTCGATACTATTTATTGGGAAAAAGAGAAAGTGTAAAGTCTCATCTTGTCCCTCTCAAAAGGAGAAGGTTCTGTATAATCTTTTCCAATTATCAACTTCCTCTGTTTTGGTTAAAACCGCCTCCCTAAAATTACTTTAAATATAGATTTGCTTGTACTGTTTGTAAGTCCCCAGCCATATCCGGCATTAAATTCCCAGTTTGGGCTAACATTCAAATCTGTAGCTAAAAATATTTGATGCTGTTGATTTGTTGCACTGTAGTAATGGAAGAATGGTCCTGTACTCCCATAATATTCCGGCCCTAACGCTATAGCTTTACTAATATCATAGCTCATTTTTATATTTGGTGAAAAGATAAAGCCTTGAGTTGATTCGGGACCGACAAAACTTTTGTCCAGAGTTGGATTTAGAGAAACGTATAACCCACCCCATTTTTTATCAATAATTGGTCTTATCTCTAACGAGGCTGTATTGGCATCATAAGCAGCTTTTTGGAAACCAACCTCGAATGATACACTAACACCTACCGGCCAATTCCATGCCACGGGTGCTGCTACGCGCGGGCGTATATGCGAACCCACATAGGCGCTGCGTCCGTCGCTTCCTAAAGTATTAAAAAAGTAAAAACCGGTTTCAAACCAGGGTGTCCAGCCGTGCGTTATTTCAATAGTTTCGTGGAAAACATGGTTGGTTGGTAAAACGCCGTCTTCAATGGTTTTACTGCCATTAAAAGTATAATTGCTATGCAGTTCAAGCATAGTACGCCCCGGTTCAACGGTTTCAGATCCATATACCTGTATTTCGTAATTATCTTGCGCTTTAACAGCTGTAAATGCAAATAGTAAAGTAATAAAAAGTAAGTTTTTAAACATTGTTGCAACTTTTAAGTTATATAAAATTACAGTTAAATTCTGTAGCCAATATGAAGAAAGGCTATTGCTACAAAATTGCTACAATATCTATCAATAAGTTTGAAATAGACATAATAAATTCAAAAATAGCTATCAACTTTGTTACAGTTTAAATATTATATATGAGCGTTATAGAACCAGTTAAAATAGACATTGATAAACCAGATCAAATAAAAACATATTCGTCTTCATTACGTCTTTGGCATTGGCTAAATGCTGTTGTAATTACAGGTTCGTTGCTAACCGTGCTTATAAATTCAACCATTCTTGATGATCGGTCAAGTGCTGCATTTATGAAAGGCGAACTGCAAAAAGCAGGTTCAGTAGTTACCGACAAGCAAGCTGGTTCTGTAGCACATGCCATGAGCGATAATGTATGGGGAATACATATATATTTTGGCTACGCGCTGGTAGCCTTGTTAGTGTTTCGCCTGGTTTTAGAGTTTTTCCAGTTAGCCGATCAGAAATTTATCAGAAAAATCAAGAGCGCGTATAAAGATTACTATATAATTAAAAAACAAAGAGAACTGGCAAGGCATGAACTGGTGGTTAAAACCATATATGCTATTTTTTATTTATTGCTCATTATAATGGCTATAACCGGGTTATTCCTGGCATTCGAAGATTTCTTTGCGCCCTATAAATCAATCAGGAATTCAGTTAAAGATGTACATGGCTTTTGCATGTATATTATACTAGGCTTTATTGCAATACATTTAGCCGGTGTTTACTTAGCCGAAAGAAAAGACAGCAAAGGGATAGTATCTGATATGATAAATGGCGGAGGCGAGTAGATAGAAAAATATCAGCACTCGTTATTATTACAATGTTTTATTTAGTTATCAAATAAACCTTGTCCAATACCTTGTTTCGTGTTGCGCTGTTTATAAACTCAGGCAATATCCTTTCCTGCGAGTAGTTTTGGAACGATTGCAGTACCCGGTAAGGGATATGATTATTTATCAGATAATTTAAAGAATATTGGCTCATATAAAACACAGCTTTTTCTGTTGCACTAAAGTTTTTAAATTTTTCTACAGGTAAATAGTCAATGGGCTTTTTACACTCAAACTGGAACACGTTGTTTTCTGTACGGGCAGTGTAAATATGGTATTGGTTAAACTGTTGTTGGTTAACATAAGCCGCTGCGGCATTTTGCCCGTTATAAGTTGCTATAACCGGATACAGTACTGTAACAAGGTAAAAGTTAGCAAATAGGGCAGCTGCACAGCTTAAAAAGAAAGTTTTTTTATATCCTTCTTTTACACGGTTATTTATTAATGATACCAACAGGATAAACGCGCCGCAATCAACAATAAAAAATACATAGCTGGCCGGCTTTAAAAAGAAGTTGATAACAAATACAATAAGCGTTAGTAGCGTGATATATACCCATTGACTTACCAATCTGAATTTAAGGCCTATGTTTGATAACTGCTTGTAGCAAAACGGCGCCGTAATTACAGCAAACAACGGAAAAACCGTATTGGTATAAAAAGGCAGCTGGAAGCCGGATAAAGAAAACAAAATTAACAATAACAAGCCTCCGCTTAGAGCGTAATATTCTGGAAGTCTAACCCTTTTAAAAATATCGCGGAAACGCTTATAAACGGCATAATAAAACAACAGGCACCATGGTGCAAAAGCCCATAGCAAGGTGTGTAAATAAAAGGTGATATCACTACCTTTATTCCTGCTTATTGGCCCGCTGTTTACGAAGCGCCCAAATTGGCTATCCCATAAAAACCATTTAATACCCGATACATTATGTCGCTCAAAAACAAGCTTTTCGGGGTGCAGATCAAATTGTAAATATAGGGCATAAAACTCTGGTAGGGTAAATAAAACGGTCAATAAATACAGCCCTATAAACCTAATACTAAACAGGCCGGGAACCTTTTTTCTAAAAATAAGCTGGCCCAGTAAACTGCCATATATGGCCACTATTACAAATATGCCCTTGGTCATGATAGCACAAGCGGTAAGCAGTGCAGCCAGCAACAGGTCTTTAAATGTAAAGCGCTCTTCCAAACAAGCTATATGGTAAATACTGCCTATTACCAACGCCATCAAGTAAGGCTCGGCGCGTACATCAGTGTTAGACATGATGATGTATTGCGCTGTCATCAATATTAATACTGCGATGGCAGCTGTTTCGCTGTCATAATATTTGCGGGTAAATAAATAAGTATACCCGGCGCTAAGCAAAAAGAAAACCAGCGCAGGCAGCCTGTACGCCCAAACGCTAATACCAAATACCTTAAAGCTTAACATCGCCATCCAGAAAGGGAAGTGCGGTTTATCCAGCCAGTCGTAATTATAGGTAAACAGCTCAAAAAAATCCTTTTTATATATAAGGTTTTTGGCTATGGATGCATACAGGGCCGGGTCATCGGTGAAAAATTTAACATTTATGCCGGCCACATTAACAGCCAATGCCAAAACAAACAGTAGTAAATAAAATAGCTTGTCTTTATTTTTCATTCGTCAAATAAAGTGTAATAATAAGTTTTTTGAAGGTTTGATGCTATATACAGGCACAAAAAATTAAGCAATAAACAGGCATTTACCTGTTTATTAATGACGGACTGCGAATTGGATGTCTGCCTTTTTTGTTCAATGAAAATTAGAGATCTGGTAGCTAAGCATCAGGAATAGTAAACCAAAAGGTTGATCCTGTGCCGCTGGTGCTTTCAACACCAATATTACCTTGATGGCGCCTTACTATCTCTGCCGAAATATAAAGCCCAAGGCCCAGTCCTGAATACCTTTGTGATTCATCATCAACCCGGTAAAAGCGGTCAAACAGAAATTCCAGTTTATCTTTTAGTATACCAATGCCAAAGTCTGTGATAGCCACTTTTACAGCATTATCCATTTTTGTAACTTTAATAATAACCTTCTTACCGTCGGGCGAATATTTAACGGCATTTGATATAAGATTTACAATAACTTGTTCAATACGGTTCCTATCGGCGTAAATGGAAAGATTTGTTTCACCTTCAATAATAAGCTTATGGTTTTCGGATTGTACCTGCAAGTCGTCACGGCATTCAGCTATAAGTTCATCCAATAAAAACTTGGTTTTCTTTAGTTCAAGTTTTCCGGTTTGTATTTTAGTAACCTCTAAAAGGTCTTTTATTAATTCAATTAGTTTGTCAACCTGTTTAATGCCTTTTTGTACAAAACCTTGCACGGGTTTCATCTCCTCCTTATGCATAGCTATGCGTTCTATCATTTGCAGGGCAGCTTTTAAACTGGTGATAGGCGTTTTTAACTCATGGCTGGCAATGCTGATGAATTCATCCTTTTTATTTAACAGGTCACGGGTAGCCTCATCAATTAGTTTTTGAACCGTAATATCTAATAAAGTGCCAATAAACCGTATAGCCTTACCTTCTTCATTAAAATAGGCTCGTCCCTTAGCCTTTAACCATTTACTCCTATCATTAAAAGCTATGGTACGAAACTCTATATCAAATTCTCCGGAGTCTTTATTATTTAAGGTAACATTGATGCTATTTTTAACGCGTTCCCGGTCTTCGGCATGGATCAGCTCAAAAAAATCTTCTATACCAACCGAACTATTGACTGCCAGATTAAATATTTCTTTGCACCGTTTGTCCCATATTAATTCTTTTATTTGAGGATCGTAATCCCAGGTGCCTAATCCTGCCGAATCAACGGCGAATTTTAACCGTTCCTTACTTTCGCTTAATAAACGTTCTACCTCAACCAATCCATCCTCTATTTTACGCTTAGCAGTAATGTCCTCAATGGACAGTAAAATGAGTTTCTCGCCGTTTATATTATCAATTTCGCGTGCATTAAGGCACAAAATTCTTTTGCCTATAGCCGGAAATACCTGGGTAACTTCAACATCTGCTAATGCCTTTTTTGCAGGCAATACATCTTCCAGCAATTCTCTTAGCTCGGGGATATCCCATTGCCGGTTTCCCAGCTCATATATGTAAGAACCTTCTGTTTCTTCTTCGGTAAGCTTGAATTTTGTATAAAAACCACCGGTGACACGTTTTATGCGTAATTCTTTATCCAGGATAATTAATGGGTCGCGGATGGTGCTTACAATGCCTTCTGCATATAAACGCGTGTCATTTAACTGCTCATTCCTGTTTAACAATTCCTTATTGACAATTATGATCTCTTCGTTAGTACTTTGCAGCTCCTCTTTGGAAGTTTCCAGTTCTTCATTAAGGCTTTGTAATTCTTCGCTGCCCGAAAGCAGTTCTTCATTAGCGCTTTGCAGCTCTTCATTGGCAGTTTCCTGTTCCTCAGATACTACCCGCATATCGGCCCTGGCTTGTATAAGTTCTCTTTCCAGTTGTTCAATACGCATCTCCGACGCATTGTAGTGCTTGTCTTCAACAGTGTGGCCGGTCTCAAACATTACAGGCTGGATACCGGTGGATGAAGCAGGCTGGAAGATGACCAAATAGTGCTCGTCGGCTGCATTTATAAGCCTTAAAATTTGTATATTAACAAAATGCTGTAGCTCATTTACCTTGAAAAACATACCGAACTTACGTATGGGTAAATTTGTTTTTTTAGCCATGTGCAGCATGTTACGCAATTCAAATCCTAACCCCTCGCGTGCCATTTTTAACAGGTTAAAACTTGGCTTACCAGTTGGCGGCGTTAACCACGTTTCTGTTGAACCACGAAACTGTACAATATCAAACTTTTCATTTATCAACACACCGGCGGGCATAAAATTGGCAAGTATGGCTTCATCAGCCATTTTAAAAATATCACTGCTTGTGTTTTCTTTTTGAACATTTTTATCAATATCACGGAAGGTTTGCTCCCTGCCCGGCGAACTAACAGTCATAAACCGCCCTAACGGGCCTTTTCTATGGTATAATTTTTCGGTACTATTATATGTAGTAAAAATATCTGTATTGCTGCCAATGGTTTCTGATTTGCCCAGCATCAGGTAACCATCTTCATTTAATGAGTAATGAAAAGTAGTTAAGGCCCTTTTTTGCAGAACAGGTTCCAGGTATATTAACACATTGCGGCAGCTAACCAAATCCATCTTTGAAAAAGGCGGATCTTTTAATAAATTATGGTGTGCAAATACACACATATCCCGTATGGTTTTGCTTACCTGGTAGTTACCATCCAATTTGGTAAAAAATTGTTGCAGCCGCGAGGGTGAAATACCCACCAATTCTGTTGGGCGATAAACACCGCTACGCGCTTTGGCTATGGCGGTTTCAGAAATATCAGTAGCGAAGATCTGTATTTTTATGGCAGCGGTCTTATCGCCCAACTGCTCCTGCAAACATATAGCCATAGAATAGGCTTCCTCGCCTGTTGCGCAGCCGGCTACCCATATTCTTAATGGCTCAGCATCCGTTTTATTTCTTAATAATCTTGGAAATATCGTATTACATAAAATTTCAAAACTTTGCGGATCACGAAAAAAGTTAGTGACCGATATCAGCATATCATTATATAAAGCATCCTGCTCGCTTTTGTTTTCGCGAAGAAATGAAAGATAATCAAGCGGCTTTTCTTTTTTAATGAGTGCCATCCGCCTGATTATGCGGCGTTTTAGCGTGCTTTTTTTATAATAAGTAAAATCAACACCCCTGCGCACACGCAGTACGGTTAATATTTGTTTAAAGGTTTCATTATCCTGTTGAGGGACGGTATTTGTTATTTCTGCAGATGAATAATCTGTAAAAGGGTGATTAATATTGATAAGATGTTTAGCAATTTCTTCGGGCGGTAGTACAAAATCAACCACGCCTGCCTCAATAGCGCTTTTGGGCATGCTATCAAACGCTGCCGATCCTTCATCCTGGGCAAAGGTTAAGCCACCGTATGATTTGATAACCTGCAAACCAACTGTGCCGTCATTTAATGCACCTGATAATATCACCCCAACGGCATAACTTTGATGCACAACACCTAACGACGAAAAGAAAAGATCAATGGTATTTCCTCTTTTAGCTTTCTTATCTAACGGTGCAAGCTTTAGTATACCATCAGTAGCGGTTACTGTTTTATTTTCCGGAATGATGTATAAATTATTAACCTCTAAGTGTATATTATCAGTAATTTGATGAACAGGAAAGGGGGTTATCTTTTGAAGCAGGCCGGGTAAAATACTTTCATGTTTGGGGCTTAAATGCTGAATAAAAACAAATGCCATACCCGGTTTAGCCGGTAATGCTTTCAGAAATGAACGCACGGCTTCTAAACCCCCAGCCGAGGCACCGATACCAACGACCGGAAACTGATTAATTGATGTATCCTCTTCGATTGCTTTAGCCATTAACGAAGGTAATATGAGCTTGTGTGATAGCCAATGTTATTATTTTAATAGGTTTAGTTATAATACCTAAAGGTACCTGTTTGTTTTAAATGTATGCATAATAAACCACATTGCTTTAAAAATTATGAACCCAATAAAAAACCCGGTCAATTTTTTTGATCGGGTTTTTAGTTAAAAAAAATATTTTTAGGCCTCTTTATAGGCCGATATATGGCTTGTTTTTATACTTAATAAAAATGATTTGCCAACACTTATTTTTATGCTTTTGTCTTGCAGCATACTTTTTATAGTATCGTCTGTTTTTAGGGCCTCGAAAAGATCGCGGGCTACTGCCGAGCCGCTGATGTTGTTGGTTACCTTGCCGTTTTCCATTGTGATGTTAAACGTGTAGCCTGATTTGCCGCGATCGCCCGCTGATTCAAAATCTGTAATGTTTAATTTAAAGCTTTGCTCTTCGGTAAGGCTTCTTTTAAGATGCAAACGTATAACCGGTATGTATCTTCTCCAGGTTGTTAAATATTTTCTTTCTTCCATGCGTGGGGGGCAAAGGTAGCTTTTAAAGCGGAAGTATTTGCCTAAATAGCATTTTATATGTTAGCAGATGCTTCAAACAATCTGTGGGCAACCTATATCTTAATTACCCTGTCATCCTTTTTATGCCCGATGTGTTTATGCTGTTCAAGCAATGATGGTAACAATTTAATAATACCTATTAGTGCGCCGGCTATTAAAGTCATCGCTTTAAAGCCAAAGTATACAAAAGGCTTCATAACTTCCCAGTTATGCCTCCAGGTATCGGCTTTATTTTGATTTGGGTTATATTTTACGAGTTTATTTTCCATTAGCTTATTGCATTTATATTAATACAAGCCGCAAATACAAGTTTTGTTTAAAATATTATTGAACTCGTCCATTGCAATATATTAACCACTTAAATGGCAATCCACTTAACCATATTAAGCATGCGCCTTCTGCTTAATAATTGGTTTATTTATCAGTGATTTAACATAGTTATTTTCAGACAATTACAATTTTCAGTGTACCAAGGTGTACATGTACAGTAATAATATTTAACGGGTATAGGTTTATTGCTGCAAGCGCAACGCCTTAATATATCAGGCTGTTTTCTTCTTTAAGGTAATAACTGTTATCTCGGGCCAAATCCCTAATCTGCCAGAAAATGCCAGGAAACCAAAGCCGCGGTTTACATACAGGTAGCGGTTCTTTTCGTTTACCAACCCGGCCCAGTCTAAATAGCGGTATTGCACCGGGCTCCACCTAAACCCTGCAACCTCCACACCAAACTGTGCGCCGTGTGTATGGCCAGAAAGTGTTAAATGAATATTCGCCGGGTTATAACGCACCTGCTCCTCCCAATGGGTAGGGTCATGCGATAGCAATACTTTAAATGCGTTTTGATCTACACCTTGAAGGGCCTTATCTAAATTGCCAACTTTTATAAAGCCTTTACCCCAGTTTTGCACGCCTATCAATGATATTTTCTGCCCATCTTTTTCAATCACCATATTTTCATCCAGCAGCAGGCGGTACCCTAAATCTTTATGATGTTGTTTTAACTTATCCAGGTTGGCGGCCTTTTCCTGCTCACTGTCCCAATGGATATAATCGCCATAGTCATGATTACCCAATATAGAAAACTGCCCGTATGGTGCTCTTAGCTTGCTAAAATTGCCAATATACTGTTCTATCTCCCAGGCGGCGTTGTTAACCAGGTCGCCGGTAAAAACAAACAAGTCGCTTTTTTGCGATTGTGCAAGGTCAATGCCCCGCTGCATAGCATCCACATTATCAAAACTGCCCGAGTGAATATCAGATAACTGGGTAATAGTGAAACCATCGAAAGCATCAGGCAGGTCATCATAGTATAATGTTTGGCGATGCACCTTATAATCATACTTACCCCTAAACATGGCATAAAAAAAGCCGAAGAATGGAAACGCGGCAACCAATATGGCCAACTCACTAATAAATTTACGCCGGCCCGGAAAATAAGAATGGCTTACCTGATCCTGAGTTTTGTTTACGGTATTAAATATCCCAACAAATAATCGTCCGGCATCGCCCAAAAATAGTACGAGCACAAAAAATATCTTGGTAATAAAAAATGTTAAGAAAAGGCTAAGCATCCACTCATGGAATGGTGTCATGCCCCTTGCGGTACTAAAGCTGCCAAAACCCAGCAAAAACAAAAGTGTTACCCCAACCGAAACAAGCAGGAAACCATAAAGCACCACCTGCCGCAAACGTTGCGAGTGCCAATCGTTGGTAAAAGTTTTTAGGCCTGTAAAAACATACCAGTCAAACAGCATACCTATTGCCGCAATTATTACAAAAAAAGTTAAAAAGCCACCTCTGTGCATCGGGTAAATATAAAAGAGTGCAATTTATAAAAGGAAAGGTAATTAGAGCGTAAAATTTAACTCAATACGGCGGCTCATTATAAATACAAAACTCCCGCTATTAGCGGGAGTTTTGCAATGTATTAATTTAACGTATTAATAACGATGCGCGTTATCATAGTGATGGTCATTGTTGTTATTATTATCATGGTCACGACTGCGGTCATTACCACGGCCCTGGTCATTATCATGTCCATGCATTCTGCGCTGACGGTATTCAAGGGAACAGCTTGTAATGGTTACTGAGGCAAATACCAACAGCGCAACCATTTTTATAACATACTTTTTCATAGCATTGAGTTTTATTTGCCTTATATATTATAAAGACCATGCCAATACAGAAAAATTTAACATTTTATATTTATTATTTTATATGATGGTGCAGAATTGTTTCTTTTTTTAGGAACCGGTCAATAGCAATAAAAAATGTACCGACAGCTAAAAACGCAAATAAAAGCAACACAGCGTTGATAGCCATTTGTTGATAACTGATAAGGTTGGCATCAATAAAATTATAAGGATAAAAGCCTGAGACAGCGCCACGGATAAGGATATAAATCAGGTAGATTAACGGGTAGATAAGCCAGGTAAACGCTTTGCTCCATTGCAGGTTACCTTTGGGTATAAAAAAGAGCCAGAATAAAATAAACAATACAGGACTAACCGAGTGGAATATTTCATCGGCTAATTTAAACAAACCGTATTTGGTACCCTGTTGCCTTAATATTAATTGATAAACTAAACCCACTATAGTTATATAAAGAACCATAGCGGCTAACGTTTCAAATCTTGAAAAGAATTTTGCCCATACAGATGTGGGGCATAACAAAATTACCGTAAGCGACAATGCTATCAATATATTATTTTGAATGGTGAAATAGCTTAATAGCTGTACAATGGCACCGCCAAATGTGCGGCCATCTGCCATATATTTTACGGTTGAAATATAGAACTGAAGACCCAAAGCAAACCATACAATGATTGCTAAAAAGGCCATATAAGGAGCTTTCATTTTATTTTTTACCATAATATATAATGCTATATCAATGTGTCGCCTTTTAAACCTACTGTACTTAATAATTCATAAGTAAATACTCCTTTTATTATTGCCGGGTCTTGTTTAACCATTTCCTCAACTTCGGCTTTATCAGTTGATGCATATATGCCTATTGCCCGTATAGTTGTATCATCATTTACAGGCATGGTTAGTAAAAGCTTTCCTTCTTCGCGCAGCTTAAAAGTATAGGGCAGGTGCTCGCTTTGTATTATTTTGCGGGTGTCCTCATGGTCATAGTTTTCGCCTTTGGTTAAAATAAGCAGGGTGTAACGGTTCATTGCAGCTAATTTTTGCAAAATTGCCGGTGGTACAAATTCAAAGTTTGGTGCGCTCATAGTAGTTTATTTGTGTTTTTTTTAGTTGTTTTTTTTGCAGTAACTGCTTGCCACGCGGTGGTTAAGGCATCCGCTAACATATCTCGGCGTACTTCTTTTAATTCAAAAAAGGTACAGCCCTGCAATCCCCATTTATTAGGCACCGGATAAATAACAGCCGGGTTAAATGCAGAAAATACAGATTGATCAATAGGTGATAGTTTAACCATTACACGCTGTTCTGGTACCCAAATGGTAGCAAATATGCGGTTATTAGCTTTAAATGCCGGTTTGCCAAAATGGTCATATTCCACTGTGCCGGGTAAGGCTAAGGCAATTTGGCGTACGGTTTCTATTGTTATCATAAAAATGATTAGGAGCTAATTTATTAAATTCCAGCTAAAAAATTGCAGGTATGTTAAATACTTCTGATATTGTTTAAATCTACATTAGTTAAATAACCCATGCCTGATAACCCAAACGGAAATATAACCCTTACTATCAGCGATACCGGCGTTGCTACTATCAGCTTTTACCACCCGGCACAAAATTCTTTGCCTGCCGCTTTATTGGATGAACTGACTGCTACAATTAACAAAGCCGGTGCCGATGAAAAAACGCGGGTAATCGTGCTAAAAAGCGAGGGAGAACGCACCTTTTGTGCCGGCGCAAGTTTTGATGAGCTATTGCAAATAAAAGATAAAGAAGCGGGCACCCTATTTTTCTCGGGCTTTGCAAGAGTGATTAATGCCTGCCGAAAATCGCCAAAAATTATAATTGCCCGTGTGCAGGGCAAAGCTGTAGGCGGAGGTGTGGGCCTGGCTGCCGCAGCCGACTATTGCCTGGCTACCGAAGCTGCATCTATTAAATTAAGCGAATTGGCTATCGGTATTGGTCCATTTGTTATCTCGCCGGCGGTGATGCGTAAAATAGGTTTGCCTGCATTTTCTCAATTAACTATCCGCGCTATTGATTTTCAAACGGCGCATTGGGCAAAAGAAAAAGGACTTTATAACGAGGTATATACTAACATAAACGATATGGACGAGGCTTTAAATACTTTGTCGCAGAAACTGGCCTCTTATCATCCCGAAGCGTTAACCGGATTGAAGCAAATATTATGGGAAGGGACTGAAAGCTGGGACGAGCTACTGAATGAACGTGCTGCAATTAGCGGAAAATTGGTATTATCTGAGTTTACACAACAGGCGCTGCAAGATTTTTTTAAAAAAAATAGAACATAAAAAAGCCCCGCAATTGAGGGGCTTTTTTATGTTAATAATGTCTTCTATCAACAACACGGTCATGACGGTTGTAGCCACGAGTAACAACTACCGGCCTTCTGTAACCTTGTCTGTAATACCTTCTACGTGAATGGCCACGATCAACAATCACTTCGCGTTGTACTGGTCTTTCAACAACTACTTCACGGCGCGGAGGAGGGGTACCAAGTCTTACACCAACTCTAACTTGCGCACTTGCAGCCTGGAATGAGCAGGCTAATATTATTGCTGCTATTGATAATTTTATAATTTTCATAATTGTAATATGTTATTGAACATTTGTTATTATTGTTCACACCGGTAAGGCAATCATTATGCCAAGAGGTTTAATTATTAGTAGTATACAGCTATAAAACATTGATAGTTAGGTTAAGAAATATATAAGCTAATA